>NZ_AP028672.1:334166-668333 GCF_041154505.1 Acidovorax sp. A79 | reverse complement strand
CACGGGGGAGCGCGGGCAGTGGCGCTTCGACGAAGAGATCTCGGCCCTGGCCGAGCGCCGGGACGCGCCCGGCCTCATCATCACCCTGCGGCGCGGCTTCGCGCTATTCGACCCGGCCACCGACAGCGCCCCGCGCTACCTGCACCAGCCCGCGGCCGAGCTGCCGGGCAACCGCTTCAATGACGGCAAGTGCGACGCGCAGGGCCGCTTCTGGGGCGGCAGCATGGACTTTGATTGCCAGCTGCCCACTGGCGCGCTCTACCGCTACGACCCCGACGGCCGCTGCACGCGCCATGACGAGGGCTTTGTGGTGACCAACGGGCCCACCTGGGCCAGGGCCGAGGGCCGCGAGTGCCTGTACTTCAACGATACGCTCAGCTCCATCACCTGGCGCTACGACTTCGATGCGGCCGCAGGCACCGTGTCGCACAAGCAGGTGTGGAAACGCTTCAGTGCCGAGGACGGCCTGCCCGACGGCATGACCACCGACGCCCTGGGCCGCCTCTGGATCGCCCACTGGGGCGGCCACTGCGTGACCTGCCACGACCCCGAGACGGCCGAGGAACTGGGCCGTGTGGTGCTGCCCGCGAGCCAGGTCACCACCTGCGCCTTTGGGGGCGCGGACCTGCGCACGCTGTTCATCACCACCGCGCGGGTCGGCCTCACGCCCGCGCAGCTCGCTGCACAGCCGCTGGCCGGCAGCGTGTTTGCCATCGAGATCGACAGCCCCGGCGTGCCCGCCCATCTGTTCGGTGGCTGACCTCCTTCATGAAAGCACGTGCATGAACGATTCCACCACCCACCCCATCACCTGGTTGAGCCACGCGGGCCAGCACCTGGGGCTGGTCCCCTCGCTGGGCGGCAGCGTGGCCGCCTGGCAGATCGACGCCCCCGGGCAGCCCGGCGGCCGGATCGACCTCTGGCGCCCCTGGGACGGGGCCACGCACGATCTGTACAAGATGGCCTCTTTCGCCATGGTGCCCTGGTCCAACCGCATCAGCGGCGGCGGCTTCACGCACGCCGGGCGGTTCCATCCCGTGCGGCCCAACCGCGCTGGTGAGCCGTACCCCATCCACGGCGATGGCTGGCTGCAGCCCTGGGAGATGACCCAGCCCGCGCCCGACACGCTGCAGATGACGCTGCGCTCGCAAGGCTTTGACGGCAACCCGTACGACTATGAGTGCGTGCAGACCTTTCGCCTCGTGGAGGGCGGCCTGGACCAGGGCGTGCGGGTGCAGCACCGTGGTGCCCAGCCGCTGCCCTATGGCCTGGGGCTGCACCCCTGGTTTCCGCGCACGCCGGGCACGCGCATCAGCGCGCCGGTGGGGGCCGTCTGGCTCAGCGGGGCCGACCCGCTGCCCACGGAGCTGACGGCCCGGTTCCCGCCAGGCTGGAACCTGAATGAAGGCATCTCCGCCCACGGCAGCCTGATCGACAACGCCTACACCGGCTGGGGCGGCACGGCGCGCATCGAATGGCCGGAGCGGGGGCTGCAGCTCACCGCGCACATGCCCGACTTCGCGCAGGATGGCGGCGCGGCGGGGCACTTCTGCCTCATCTACCGCCCGCCGCAGGGGCCCGCGTTCTGCTTCGAGCCCATCACCCAGCCCATTGACGCCTTTCACCAGCCTGGGCAGCCCGGCCTGCGCACGCTGGCACAGGGGCAGACGCTGGCGCTGAACGTGCAGTGGCGCCACGGCCGCCTGGATGGCTGAGAATCAACATGAAAAATGGCTCCAGCGCTTTTGGAAAAAGCGCTGGCAGCTATGAAATGTGGAGCGCCTGGTGGCCTGGTCACAGCACCTTGAAGCCGTGCGTGCCATCGCGCCCCAGCTGCTCCACCAGGCCGAACTCCCAGTCCAGGTAGGCCTGCATGGCTTCGCGCGGGCTCTCGGTGCCTTCATAGGGGCGGCGGTAGCGGTCGATGCGGGGCGAGGCCAGGCGTGTCTCGCCATGTTCCAGCGGCAGGCCGGCCGCGATCCAGGCCAGGGTGCCGCCTTCGAGCACATGCACCGGGGCGCCCGTGAGGCGGGCCAGGTCCTGCGCGGCATAGCGGGCCAGCAGGCTGCTGCCGCAGGTGAGCACATAGCGCTGCGCGCGCGGGATGGACTGCACGGCCTGCGCGAGCTGTGAGCGGATCACGAACCACGCGCCGGGGATGTGGCGCAGCGTGTAGTTGGCGCTGGTGGTCAGGTCCAGCACGGCCGTGTGGTCGGCGCCGCCGTCTTGCAGCCAGGCCGCCAGCTGGGCGGGGGTGGCCCAGGCGATGGGGCCTTTGGGTTCGGGCACGGTGTTGGCCACGGCGCCGGTCTCGCTGAAATCTGCCGGCTGCGCGCCGTCGAGCACCCACACCTCCCAGCCCATCTGGGCCAGCCACGATGCGCTCATGTTGGCGCGCACGCCGTCGTCGTCCACCAGCACCAGGCGCGCGCCGCGCACGGCGGCCGTGTGGTCGGTCTCCTGCACCAGCTGGCCGCCGGGGGTGTTGCGAAAGCCCGGCAGGTGGCCGGCCGCGAACTCCTCGGGCGTGCGCACGTCCAGCAGGTAGGTGGTGCGGCCGGCCTCGGCCACGAAGCGCGCCAGGTCTCCGGCCTGGGCGCGCTGCACGCGGGCCCGGTCGGCCACGTTGCGCGCCTGTTGCGGTGCCTGATTGCGGTCGATGTGCACGGCGGGGTCGAAGCGTCGGCTGGCGCCGCGTTCCAGCGTCTGCCCGGCCAGCAGCCAGCCGATGGTGCCGTTGCGCAGCGCGGCCACGGGGTTGGGGATGCCCGCGTTCACCAGCGACTGCGTGCCGATGATGCTGCGCGTGCGGCCCGCGCAGTTCACGATGATCTGCGTGGCCGGGTTGGGCGCGAGCGCCTGCGCGCGCAGCACCAGCTCGGCGCCGGGCACGCTCACGCCGGTGGGGATGTTCATGGTGTGGTACTCGTCGTAGCGGCGCGCGTCCAGTACCACCACGTCGGCCCGGGCGTCGATGAGCGCCTGCACTTCCTCGGCCGCCAGCGAGGGCGTGTGGCGCTCGGCCTCCACCAGCTCGCCGAAGGACTTGCTGGGCACGTTCACGTCGATGAACAGCTCGCCCCCGGCATCGCGCCAGCCCTGCAGGCCGCGCGCCAGCAGGGTCAGACGGGTGTAGCCCAGCTGCTGGAGCGTGCGTGCCGCGGGTTCGGCCAGGCCCTCGCCATCGTCGTAGACCACGATGAGGGTGTCGCGGCGGGGAATGCGCGCGAAGGCCTCCAGCTCGATCTTGCTGGCCGGCAGGTTGGCGGCGAACAGCGGGTGGCCCTGGGCAAACGGGTCTTCCTCGCGCACGTCGAGCAAGGCGATTTCCTGGCGGGCGAGCAGAGCCTCGCGAACCTGGTGGAACGAAGTCTGGGGCAGGGCGGGAGCGGTCATGGTCTTGGTGTTGGGTCGGATCGGCTTCAGGCAGCCGGTGCAGGGTTTTTGGACAAGTCCCAGAGGTTGGGCAGGGTGCTGTTGCTGTAGCCCGAGATGAACGGCTTGCGCGTGCCGTCCTCCAGGTACACGCTGCGCTGCACCGCGCCAATGTTGGCGCCGTACACGTGGATGCTGATGGAGGTGTGGTCCTCCCACGCGTTGCTTACACGGTGCACATCGCCTATGGCGGGGTCGTTGGGCGAGACGGCCTCCACCTGGCCCGGCTGCAGCCGCACGGGCGCGCCCTGCGGTGCCCAGCGGCCGTCGGGCGTGCGGGCATAGGCCTGCGAATCCTCGGCGCCGCGCAGCATGCCGATCAGGCCCCACACGGTGTGGTCATGAATGGGCGTGGCCTGGCCGGGGCCCCACACAAAACTCACGACCGAAAAGCGCCCCAGCGCATCGGCATGCAGCAGGTACTGCTGGTAGCGCTCGGGGTGGGGCTGGGCATAGGCGTCGGGCAGCCAGTCGTCGTGGGCCACCAGTGCGCCCAGCAGCGTGGCGCCCTGGGCCAGGGTGTCGGGCTCGGGCAGGCGCTGCTCCACCAGCGCGGCCAGCTGCTGCACAAAGTGGCGCAGGCGGGCAGTGTGGGGGGCGCCCTGCGGCGCGGAGGGGGACGTGGTTGGGGTCGATGGGTTGGGCAATGCACTCATGCCCGGTATTGCACCAGCGCCCGGGCTGCCCGTGTGTTGCGTGTTTTGCATATGCATCCCTGTTTTTCTTCGTTCTGTTGCGAGGCGTCTTTCAGTTCAATGCCAATCCATCGTAACGGCGGTGCGGACCGGCTCGCAGGCATCCACAGGAATTCACGGGCAATCGCAGCGCCGATCAGGATTTGACAACCAAAAGGGCACAACATGAGCAAGCTTCAAAACCAAGGTGGGGTGGGAGGGCGCTGGACGCGCCGGCAGCTGTTGCAGACAGCGGGCGCGGCCAGCGTGGTGGGGGCGTCGAGTGTGGTGGGCAGCCACGTGCTGGCCGCCGGCAAGCTGCGCGAGGTGAAGCTGGCGTGGAACGCCAATGCCATCTGCCTGTCGGCCGCCCCGGTGGCGATCGAGCGTGGCATCTTCGAAAAGCACGGCCTCAAGGTCGAGCTGGTCAACTTCGCCGGTTCCACCGACCAGCTGCTGGAGACCATCGCCACCTCCAAGGCCGACGCCGGCCTGGGCATGGTGCACCGCTGGATCAAGCCGCTGGAGTCGGGCTTCGACGTGAAACTGGTGGGCAGCTCGCACGGCGGCTGCTCGCGCCTGGTGGGCTACGAAGCGGCGGGCGTGACCAGCCTGCAAAAGCTCAAGGGCAAGACCATTGCCGTGTCGGACCTCAACAGCCCGGGCAAGAACTTCTTCTCGGTGCTGCTCACCAAGGCCGGCCTGAACCCCGAAAAGGACGTGACATGGCGCCAGTTCCCCGGCGACATGCTGGGCCTGGCCGTGGAAAAGGGCGAGGCCCAGGCCATTGCCGACGGCGACCCCAACCTGCTGCTGATCCAGCGCCGCACCAAGGGTCTGGTGGACCTGGCCTCCAACCTCTCGGGCGAGTACGCGGCCAAGACCTGCTGCGTGCTCGGCGTGAGCGGCGCCCTGGTACGCAACGACAAGGGCACGGCCGCGGCCCTCACGCGCGCCATCATCGAGGCCTCGGACTTCGTGGCCGACAACCCGAACGAGACGGCGCGCATCTTCAGCCCTTACTCCAAGGTGCCGCAGGACGACCTGCGCGCCGTGCTGGGCACGCTCACGCACCGCAGCCACCCCGTGGGCACGGCCCTGCGCCAGGAGATCGAGTTCTACGCGCGCGACTTCAAGCTGGTGGGGGTGCTCAAGCCCTCCACCGATCCCGCACGTTTCGCCGCCCACGTGCATGCCGACGTGCTGGCCTGAAGTGACGCATTCCCTGAGTCGCTTCGCGCCTTCACCCCTCTCTCGCATTGCCGCGCAATGCGGGAGGAGGACGCCCCCAGCTCGGCGCGGTGCGGTGGCCCTTGCGCGGGCGCACTGGCTGTGGGCGCGCCAGTTTCACGGGTTGTGGGCGATGCGTATCGCCACACGAACTGACATTCACCGGAGTTTGCCATGAGCACCGTTGCCGACCATATCCTGCCAGCGCCCAATTCCGTGGCCGAGGCGCCCCGGGCGCGGCGCCCCGCGGCGCCGCCCGCGAGGGTGGCCGCGCCCGCCGCATTCGGCGCGGCCCGGCCCATTCCCGCCTTCTGGCGGACGGGCCTGTTGGCCGCCGCCGCCTGGGCGGCGCTGGGCCTGCTGACCTACCTGTGGCCCAACAAGCCGGCAGGCTTCAGCGAGTGGGCGTTCACCGAAGAATTCGCCATCGGTGCCGGTGCCGTGGCAGTGCTTCTGGCGGTGCTGGCGTTCGTTGCGGGCGCGCTGGGGCCCGTGGGCCACAAGGTGCGGCGGACCGGCCCCTGGCTGGTGGCCATCGCCGCCGGCCTCACGGTGTGGGAGGTGTTCACCGCCAAGCTGGGCACCTTGCCGCCCCCGTTCTTCGCACCGCCGCAAAGCCTGGTGGAGGTCTACGCCACCGACTGGGCGCGCCTGCTGGAAAGCGCGGGCGCATCGGTCCGCCTGCTGGGGCTGGGCATCGCCATCGGCGCGGCGGCGGGTTTCACCACGGGCGTGCTCATCGGCTGGTCGCGCCAGGCCAGCTACTGGATCCACCCGGTGCTGCGCATCCTGGGCCCCGTGCCCACCACGGCGCTGCTGCCGGTGAGCTTCTACTTCTTTCCGTCCAGCTGGTCGACGGCGATCTTCCTGATCGCGCTGGGCACGGCCTTCCCGGTCGCCATCCTCACCTGGTCGGGCGTGGCGGGCGTGCACAAGAACTACTACGACGTGGCGCGCACCATGGGCGCGTCCCCCTGGTTCCTGGTGCTGCGCGTGGCCATCCCGGCGGCGCTGCCGCAGGTCTTCGTGGGCCTGTTCATGGGCCTGGGCGCGGCGTTCTCCACCCTCGTGGTGGCCGAGATGCTGGGCGTGAAGGCGGGCCTGGGCTGGTACCTGACCTGGGCCCAGGGCTGGGCGGCGTACCCCAACATGTACGCCGCGCTGATCGTGATGGCGCTGCTGTTCTCGGGCGTGATCACCTTGCTGTTCGTGCTGCGCGACCGGGTGCTGTCGTGGCAGAAGGGGGTGGTGAAATGGTGAGCACCGCGACCGCCTCTGAAGCGGGTGTGGGAGCCAAGGTGACGGGCGCACGCATCGACGTGCGCAATGTCAGCCACTGGTTCGACCTGCCCGCCGGCCCGCTGCACGTGATCGACGAGCTGGACCTGTCCATCGCCCCCGGCGAGTTCGTGGCCCTGCTCGGGCCCAGCGGCTGCGGCAAGAGCACGCTGCTGCGCCTGGTGGCGGGGCTGGAGCCCGCGACCACGGGCGAGCTGCTGCAGGACGGCGCGCCCATCACCGACCCCGATCCCTCGCGCATCGTGGTCTTCCAGGACCCCACGCTGTTTCCCTGGCGCACCGTGTGGGACAACGTGGCCCTGGGCCTGCAGGCGCGCGGCATCCTGCGCCAGCAGCGCCACCGGGTGGACGAAGCGCTGCGCCTGGTCGGCCTGCAGGACTTTGCCAAGGCCTTCCCGCACCAGCTGTCGGGCGGCATGGCGCAGCGCGTGGCATTGGCCCGCGCGTTGGTCAACGACCCGAGCCTCCTGGTGCTCGACGAGCCGCTGGGCAAGCTCGACTCGCTCACGCGCCTGACCATGCAGACCGAGCTCGTGGACCTGTGGCAGCGCACGGGCTTCTCGGCCCTGCTGGTCACGCACGATGTGGAAGAGGCGCTCTTCATGGCCCAGCGCGTGGTGGTGTTCTCCGACCGGCCCGCGCGCATCCAGCAGGTGCTGGTGAACGATTTGCCCTACCCGCGCCACCGCGGCGACCCGCGCCTTGCGGCCCTGCGCCACGAGGCCCTGGCGTTGCTGGGCCTGGGCGCGAGCTGGTAGGCCAGCGGGTTGTCGCCGGATCTGCTGAACGGCCTGCTCGAAGGCCTGCTCGCCGCGCAGCAGGGCCTGCGCGCGGTGCTGCATGCGCTGGGCCTGGCGCCGGAAGTCCATGGCCAGCCCGCATGGCCGTGGGGGCACCGCATCGCGGCCGAGATGCTGGCGGTGGACGCGGGCCACGCGCGGCAGGTGCTGCTGTCCCTGCTGTGCGCGGGGGCCGCGCTGCTGGCCCTGGCGGTGTCGCTGCCCTTCCAGCGCGCTCGTCTGTGGCTGATCGCCTTGGCGGCCGCATTGCTGGTGTTTGCCCCCTGGCCCCAGGCACACCTGCTGCTCGCGCCCGCCGTGCCCACCAGCCTGCACCAGTCGCCCACCGGTTTCGCTGCCGGGGGCATCGTGCGCGGCCAGGCTGTCTACCAGCAGCACTGCGTGCGCTGCCACGGCGCCGATGGCCGGGGCGAAGGCCCCGATGCCCCGCAGCTGGCCCAGTGGCCGCCCAACCTGAACGGCGCGCTGCTGTGGAAGCGGCTCGACGGCGAGCTGTTCTGGCGTGTGCGCGAAGGCATGCACAACCGCGCCGGCGTGCAGACCATGCCGGGCGTGGGCAGCGCGCTGCGCGACGAAGAGATCTGGGACGTGCTGGACTACCTGCAGGCCCGTGCCGCAGGGCAGATGCTGCGCGAGGCCGGCACCTGGGACCGGCCCGTGCGCCTGCCCGGCATGGCCGTGGAGTGCCGCCATGGCCGGGCCCGCCAGAGCCGGGACCTGGTGGGCCAGCGCGTGCGTGTGGCCGTGGCGGGCCCGGGCGTGCCGCTGGTGGCCGATGACCCGCGCCTGGTCACCCTGGTGGCGGGCGCCTTGCCGGCGGGCGCCGATGCCGAGTGCCAGCCGCAGGGCGATCCGCAGCACAAACGCGCCGTGGAGCAGGCGCTGGCCCTGGTGCTGGGCGTGTCTGCCGCCGAACTGCCGGGCTACCAGCTGATCGTGGACCGCGCGGGCTGGCTGCGTGCGCGGGGCCAGCCCGGCAAGGCCGCGTGGTCCGAGGACGACCTGGTCTGCCGGGCCACCGCCGCGCCCGCGCCGCCGGTCGGGGCCGCCACGGCGCCGGTGGATGGCCTGCAGGCGCTCATACGCCGCATGGACGCCGAGCCGGTGCGCCTTGTGCGAGGAGGCTTTCCCCACTGAGCACCGGGCCTTGGGCCGCCGTGGGGCCAGGGCCCGTAAATGAATGAAAATGGCTTTCAGCGCCGCTGGACAAGCGCTGATAGCTATCAATGAGATAGCATTTCGCCCCGGCCTCGGTGGCTCACGCTCCCGGCTGGACCAGGTTGATGAGATTGCCGCACGTGTCCTCGAACAGCACCGCCTTGATGGGCCCCATGGCCAGGGGCGTGCCACGGAACGCCACGCCCCGCTCCGAAAGCCTGCGGAACTCCGCATCGATGTCATGGGTCATGAACGCGGTGGCCGGAATACCCGCCTCGAACAAGGCCTTCTGGTAGACCCGCGCGGGCGCGAAGGCCATGGGCTCCAGCACCAGCTCGACGCCCGTGGCGCCTTCCGGCGATGTCACGGTGAGCCAGCGGAAGGTGCCCATGGGAATGTCATGCTTCTTCTCGAAGCCAAGTACCGTGGTGTAGAAGTGCAGGGCGTGGTCCTGGTCTTCGACGAACAGGCTGGAGAGCGTGATTTGCATGGGTTCTTCCTCGCGGTTTTCGTGGGGGGAGGGGCTGCCGGGCCGGAACCGCCCTGGATTCCGGCGGCCTGTGGGCAGGATTCTCCACGGTACGGCTTCGCGCCGCCACCGCGCCACCCGAAGCACAAAAGCCCGCGGGTGCGGGCTTTGTACACGGAATGGCGCTCCACGGGCGGCGAGAAAGCTAGGGCTTCTCTATGTATCCCGGCTCGGCGGCCTCGTCCGCGGGCTCCTTGGGCGCTTCGGGTTCGACCACCTGGCCCACGGCCGCGCCGCCGAGGGCGCCGGCAATGGCGCCTGCCGTGCCGCCCACGAACACGCCCACGGGCCCGGCCACCGCCACGCCCACGGCCGCGCCGGCGGCGGCTCCGGCCATCATGCCGCCCCCCATCAGGGCGGATTTGGACTCGCGCTCGGATTCACTCGGGCTCAGGGTATGTTGCGCGGCGGGGTCGGGGTCCTGCGAGGGGACGCCGTGGCCGGGCACGGCCTGTGCGGCCAGGTCGGGGTCGATGGGTTTTTCCTCGGCCACGGGATTCGAGAGGGTGTTCATGGGGCTCTCCTTGTCGTGTTGCGGGCAGGCGAGCAATGTCACTCGCTGCATTCATTCTTGGACGGGGCGGGCGCGCTGCCCGCCATCCAAGGAATCGGCCGCCTGTCGGACAAATGCCCGTGGCGCGGGCCTGCTTGACGGGGGGCAAGGAGCGGGCGGCCCCGGGGCCGGCCCGTGGCGCAAGGGTGCGAACGCGCGGTGGCCGCGCCGCAGCCAGGGTTTGGGTATGAAAAGTGCCGCTGCCGACCATCCATCCAGCGGTAGTTGCTATAAAAGGAGAAGCGTTGGCGAGAAACGGCCGGCCGCCGCTACATCGGCTCCAGCCGCGCCCTCTTCATCATGGTTTCCGTGAACGCTATTTCCTTGCCGAAAGCGCGTGTGAAGGCCTCGCTGTCCTGCACGAAGACCTGGCCGCCCTGTTCTTCCAGCGCGCTCACGACGGCGGGCTGCCTGAGCGCGGCATCGAGGGCGGCGCGCACGCGCGCGACGATGGCGTCGGGCGTGCCGGTGGGCACCGAGACACCGCCCCACGACGTCAGCTCCACGCCGGGCACCTGCAGCTCCGCCAGCGTGGGCACGCCCGGCAGCTTGGGGTTGCGCCGGGGGCCGGTCACGGCCAGGGCCCGCAATTTTCCAGCCTGGATGTTGGCGTACGCCACCGAGGTGATGGGGGCGCCGAAAGTCACCTGCTGGCCCATCACGGCATTCACGATCTCCGAGGCGCCCTTGTAGGGCACGTGGGTGGCTTCGGCCTGGGCCACGCTCAGCAGCATCTCCACCCCCAGGTGCGACGGGGTGCCGATGCCGCCCGACGCGTAGTCGATCTTGCCCGGCTGGGCGCGCATGCGGGTGAGCAGTTGCTCCAGCGTGCGGATGTCGGAGCTCGCGTGCACGATCACCGTGGTGTCGGAACTGGTGAGCCCGATCACGTGGCGGAAGTCCTTGAGCACGTCATACCCGGGCGCCTTGTACATGCGCATGCTGGCCGCCATGGGCGAGCCCGAGTAGATCCAGGTGTAGCCGTCCGGCGCGGCCTTGGCCACCTGCCGCGCGCCCAGGTTGCCGCCCACGCCGCCACGGTTCTCGATGACCACGGGCTGGCCCAGTTCCTTGGACACGGCCTCGGCCACGATGCGGGCCGTGGTGTCGGGCCCCGTGCCGGCCAGATAGGGCACCACCCACTTGATGGCGCGGCGGGGCCAGGGGGCGGAGGCCAGGGCGGGCGGGCCCGCCAGCAGCGGCAGCAGGCTGGCGGCCAGCAGGGCGCGGCGGCGCGGGGAGGATGGGGAATGGGTTGTCATGTCTTGTCTCCTTGTGATTGTCGGGTGGGTGCGCTCGCGCACTGGGGCACCGTTGTGGCGGTATGGCGGACCGGAGCAACTGGCCTGGCCCGGGCCGGGGCCTGCGCGCCGCAGCGGCGGCGCAGCCGCTCAGGGGGCTGCCAGCAATTCCTTGGCGATGGTGTTGCGCTGGATCTCGCTCGTGCCCGTGAGCACCCGGTACATGCGCAGCATGCGGAACAGGAATTCCACGCGCCGGCCCTGCACGATGCCTTCGCCGCCGTGGATCTGCACCGCTCGGTCGGCAATGCGGAACGCCGCTTCCGAGCAGAACAGCTTGGCCATCGCTGCCTGCGCGCGCGGATCGCCGCCCGCGTCGATCTGCCGGGCGGTGGCCAGCATCAGCCCGCGCGCGGCGGCCCAGTCGGTCGCCATGTCGGCCAGCATGTGCTGAATGGCCTGGAACTGCCCGATGGCGCGGCCGAACTGCTGGCGCTGCTGCGCGTAGTCGCGCGCATCGCGCAGCGCCACCTGGGCCAGGCCCAGCATGGCGGGGCAGTGCAGTAGCCGGTTCACGGTGATGCGGCCCAGCGCCAGCGCCAGGCCCCGGCCCGGCTCGCCGATGAGGTGGGTGGCCGGCACGCGCGCGCCGTCCAGGGCGATGTTGCCCGTGCTCGTCTGGCCCGCCATGGTCTTGTAGCCCGCCTGCACGCGCACGCCGGGCGCATGCAGGTCCACGAAGAACGCGGACACCTCGCGCTGCGCCGGATCGGTGGCGGTGGAGGCCATCAGCACCGCATAGTCGGCAAAGGGCGAGCCCGAGATGAAGCGCTTCTCGCCGGTGAGCACGTAGTGGTCGCCATCCTTCACGGCGTGGGTCTGCACGTTGCCCGCATCCGAGCCCGCCTCGGCCTCGGTCAGCGCAAAGCAGATCGCCATGTCGGCCTGCGCCACGGGCAGGATGAAGTTCTGCAGCTGGAACGGCGTGGCGACGCGCGCCAGCGCGCCCACGCGCGGCGGGCCGCTCAGCTCGCCGAACACATGCGGCGCGAAGGGCGAGCCGCTGGCATAGATCGCTTCCTTCACGAGCACATGGTCCAGCACCGACAGGCCCAGGCCGCCCATCTGCGGAGGCAGCGTCATGCCGTAGAAGCCCAGCGCGTGCGAACGTTTCCACACCTGGCGCAGCAGCGCCTTGCCGGGGCTGTTCTCGTGGTCGATGCCATGCTCGCGCGCCAGCGCGGCCAGCTCGCCGTGCAGGTACTCGTTGATGCGGGTGATCAGCTCGGCCGCCTGCGGCGAGCCTTCGAACGGCACGCCCGGAAACAGTGGCGCGGGGATGGGGGAGGTGATGTCGTGGTTGTTCATGTCGAGATTCCTTGTCGGTTGTGGTGCCGACTGGATGTGGAAACTGGCGCGGCCCGGTGCCGCGGACGCGGGGCGAGGGCCGCCTCTGGCGGACGCGCCAGGGCGCGCGGCGCCTCGGGGGGATGCCGCTCTCTAGTTCACCATGCGGCCCCGGCCTTCCCAGTACGGCGCCTGCACCGCGCGGCGCATGACCTTGCCGTTGGGGTTCTTGGGCAGCGTGGGCACGAACTCGATGCGCCGGGGCCGCTTGAAGCCGCCCAGGTGCTGGGCGCAGAAGGCGTCGATGGCGGCGCTGACCTCGTCGCCCGCCGTGCGGCCGGGCTTGAGCACCACGTGCGCGGCCACGGCCTCGCCCCACTTGTCGTCGGGCACGGCGAACACGCAGGCATCGGCGATCGCGTCGTGCTGGTACAGCACCGCTTCCACCTCGGAGGGGTACACGTTGAAGCCGCCGCTGATCACCATGTCCTTCTTGCGGTCCACGATGTAGACAAAGCCTTCGTCGTCCATGCGGGCCAGGTCGCCCGTGTGGTACGCACCGTCCTTGAGCACCTCGGCCGTGAGCTCGGGCGCGCGCCAGTAGCCCGCGAAGACGTCGTCGCCGCGCACCACGATCTCGCCGATCTCGCCCGTGGCCACGGGCCGGCCGTCGTCGCCCAGGATCTGCACGTCGCATTCCAGGAACGGCCGCCCGCACGATGCCAGGCGCTCGGGCCGCGCGGCGCGGGCGAACAGATGGTCTTCCACCGACAGGCCACAGACACCCGAGGTCGTCTCGCCTGCGCCATAGCCTTGCTGCAGGATGGGCCCGAACACATCCATGGCCTTCAGGATGCGCGCGGGCGCCATGGGGGCGGCGCCATAGCCCAACCGCAGCAGGTCGGGCAGGGGGCGGTACTGGCCCTCCAGCTCGGCCAGCAGCATGTTGATCATGGTGGGCACCATGAAGGTGTGCGTCACGCGGTCGGCGCGCATGTCGGCGATGAAGCGCGCGGGCTCGAAGCCGTTGAACAGGCGGATGGTCACGCCCTGGCACAGCGCGGGCACGATCTGCATGCCCGATGCGTGCGTGATCGGCCCCACCAGCCCCAGGATGTGCCCGGGCTGCTGCCCGTCCGAGCGCGTGAGGAACTTGCGCAGCTGCGCCAGCCGGTTGCCAAAGGTTTGCATGGCCGCCTTGAGCACGCCCGACGAGCCCGAGGTGTAGTGCAGCACGGCCACCTCGTGCTCGTGCACCTGCACGGGGCTGAAGGCATCGCTGGCCTGCGCCAGTGCGGCCTCGTAGCTTGCGGCGCCTGCGCCATCGAGCAGCAGCAGGCGCGGCATGCCGCCCTGCAGTGCCTGCTCCACGTGCGGGCGGATGGCCTTGGCCCGCTCGGCCGTGGTGACGATGAGGGCGGCATCGCTGTTGGCCGCCACGGCGCCCACTTCGGCGGGCGACAGACGGGCGTTGAAGGGTGCCTTGACGAGCCCGGCCTTGTAGCAGGCGATCTCGATCTCGACGATCTCCACGCAGTTGGGCAGGTAGATGCCCACGCGGTCGCCGCGCGCCAGGCCCAGGCCGAGCAGGGCGTTAGCCAGGCGGTTGGAGCGCTGCTCCAGCTCGGCGTAGGTGACGCTGCGCGCGGGGCTCTTCACGGCCACGCGCCGGGCGTGCGTCCGGGCGCTCCTGGCGACAAGCGCGCCCACGTTGGCGACCGCGCGGGGAGGGAGGGGGGAGGGGGTGGTAATGGCTGTCTCCTGAAACACCGGCCCCGTCGAGCGCGGGGCATGGGGCCACTGTTCCAGAAGACGGGGGTATCAGGGAAATACCGATTGCTGATGGGGAGGTATCAGATGAATTGATGGCCTTGCTGCCGGCCACCACCCCGGGAACACTATTTCACCTTGGCGCGGGCGGCGGGCTTTCTGCCGGCGGGCCTGGCGGCATTGAGCTCCACCGCAGCGCGGATGAGCGCCTTGAAGGCATCGGCATCCACCTCATCGCCTTCATGGATGTCGATGGCCCGCCGCGCGTTGCCGTCCAGGCTGGCGTTGAAGAGCCGGGCCGGGTCGGGCAGCGAGGCCCCCTTGAGGAAGGTGAGCTTCACCGCCGCCTTGTAGCTTTCGCCGGTGCACAGGATGCCGCCCAGCGACCACACGGGCGTGCCCATCCACTTCCATTCCTCCACCACGCCGGGCGCGGCCTCGTGGATGAGCTGGCGCATGCGGGCCAGCGCGCGGCCGCGCCAGTCGGCGAGGTCGGCGATGCGCTGGTCGATGAGGGTGGAGGCGGGCTGGTTGTTTGTGGTGCTGGTGGATGGCATGCGTGTCTCCTGCGGCTGGTTTTTCGGGAAGGCGTGCGATCAATCTGCAGCGCAGGATGTTCCTGCGGCCTGCAGCACCGCCTTGATGAACCGCGCTTTCTCGTCGCGGTATCGGTCCATCCCATCGGATGCGAACCGCTGTTTGAGCTGGTTGTACTGGGTTACCAGCGCAGGGTCGGCGCGCAAGGCATCGCGAAAATGCAGAAAGAACTCGAACTCCGAGCCACGCGCTACCACCTGCAGTGCAACGTCCATGGTGGTGTCGGCTGACAAAAGCATGCACAGCGCGGGCGTGCGCAGCGTGCCGGCCTTGGCCACGTAGCCCGCAGCTTCCAGGGCTTCGACACTGCGTGCGTGGTCCTGCGCCGGTACCAGCAAGCAGATGTCCAGGTCGCCCTTGGAGATGGCGCCTGGGATGGACGAGGCACCGATGTGTTCGATGATGGCGTGGGGCACAAGCCTGGCGACTTCAGCGGCCACCGCCGCGAAGGTGGCTGCTGCCTGGTCCTGGTACTGCGCGGATTCGAGCAATGTCACCCTGGGCATCCTCACACCACCGCCTCCCACTTCCCCGACACCACCAGTTCCAGCACCACCGCGATCAGCGCCTCCATCACCACCTGCATCACGCCGTCCACCTCGCGGTCGGCGGTGGTGGCCAGGGTATAGCTGCGCGTCAGCTCGGGGTTGACCACGCGGGCCACCATCCAGTCGGGGCCGGCGGCAGGCGCGTCGCCCAGCGCGCAGGCGGGCGTGAAGGTGAAGCCGCCCCCGCACGCGTACAGCGACCGGATCACGCGGGCGGAGTCGTGTTCGTGGGCGATGTTCAGGGCCACGCCGCGCGCGGCGGCGGCTTCTTCCACCCGCTGGCGGATGGAGTAGCGGCGCGACTGCAGCACCAGGGGCTGCGCGGCGGCGTCGGCGAAGTCGATGGTGGGGCGCGCGGTGGCGGCCGCCGCGCCCGCAACGGTGCCGGTAGTGGCGGCGATGGCGTTGGCACCCGGTGGCTTGCGCAGCAGCGCCCGCACGGCGCCGCCGGGGTCGTGCCCGCAAAAATACATGGCCTCGCGCACCAGCGGGCGGCAGTGCAGGCCCTCCACCTGCGCCGCGTCCACCAGGATGCCGATGTCCGCGCGGCGGTCGAGCATCGCCTTTTTCACCATCAGGCTCAGGTCGTCCAGGACAAAGACGCGGATGCGCGGGTGCGACTCCTTCAGGTGCGCCAGCAGCGGGCCCATGATCAGCGACGAGAGCAGGAACGGCACCGCGATCGTCACCGAGCCCTCGGGCCCCTGCGGCAGGCGCTGGATGCGCTCGCGCATCGCGGCGGCGTCGCTCAGCAGGCGGCGGGCGTCTTCGTACAGCTGCTGCCCGGCGGGCGTGGGCGTGACGCCGGCGTGCGAGCGCTCGAACAGCCGCGCGCCCAGCTCGCCCTCGAGCTTCTTGATCTGCGCGGTGAGGGCGGGCTGGGCGATGTACAGCGTGCCCGCCGCGCGCGAGAGGCTGCCGGCTTCCAGCACGGCGATGAAGTAGCGGAGCGCGCGCAGGTCCATGGGGCAGGGCGGAATCTGGGGGAGGAAGGAGGGTGGTCGGCGGATGAATCGCACGCAACTCTAACCTGCCCGCCACCCCGGGCCGGGGGTATGCGGAGGGCGAGTTTGCAAACGCGTTTTTCTTCGTTGAGGCGCGGGCTCCGCGCGCGGATCATGCCCTTCAACCCCATCCCCCAACCGCTTATCCCGCAGGAGCCCGCTATGCCCGTCCAGTTCATCGGCATGATCCAGCCGAACGAAGTGTCAGAAACCATTCCCCGCCGTGGCCCGGCGGTGGACCCCGCCTATGTGCGCGTGTTCGCCCAGGCGCACGAGCACGCGGGCTTCGACCGCATCCTGGTGCCCGCCAGCTCATCGAGCCCCGACACGCTGCTCACCGCCACCTACGCGGCCTCGGTCACGCAGAAGATCGGCCTGCTGCTGGCCCACCGCCCCGGCTTCGTGGCGCCCACGCTGGCCGCGCGCCAGCTGGCCACGCTGGACCACTACACCGGCGGCCGCCTGGCGGTTCACTACATCAGCGGCGGCTCGGACGAAGACCAGCAGCGCGACGGCGACTTCCTCGGTCACGACGAGCGCTATGCGCGCACCGACGAATACCTCGGCATCCTGCGCCGCGTGTGGGCCGAGGACAAGCCTTTCGACCACGAAGGCACCTACTACCGCGCCAAGGGTGCCGTGTCCGAGGTGAAGCCGCTGCAGGGCCAGCGCGTGCCCATCTACTTTGGCGGCGCATCGGCCCCCGCCTTGCAGGTGGCCGGCAAGCATGCCGACGTGTACGCGCTGTGGGGCGAATCGCTGGCCCAGGCCGGCGACCTGGTGCGCCGCGTGCGCGCCGAGGCCACCTTGCACGGCCGCCATGTGGATTTCAGCATCTCGTTCCGTCCCATCCTGGGCAAGACCGAGGACGAGGCCTGGGCCAAGGCCGAGCGCATCCTGGACGACACCCGCCGCCTGCGCGTGCAGCAGGGCTATGCACGCGGCGTGGGGCCGCAGCAAAGCGAAGGCGCGCAGCGCCTGCTGGCCGATGCGGCCAAGGGCGACCGCGTGGACGAACGCCTGTGGACGGCCATCGCGCGCGAGATCGGCGGGCGGTCCAACTCCACCTCCCTGGTCGGCACGCCCGAGCAGGTGGCCGACGCGCTGCTCAAGTACTACGACCTGGGCATCACCACCTTCCTCATCCGGGGCTTCGACCCGCTGGTGGATGCCATCGACTACGGCCGCGAGCTGCTGCCCCTGGTGCGCGCCAGAGTGGCTGAACGCGACGGCGAGCATGCCGCGCAAACCCTGCGCAAGGCAGCCTGATGAGTGGCCGAATCGACCACGCCGAGGGCAACCGCCCCGGCATCGGCAGCGACGACAGGGGCAGCGCCGGCCACCGCAGCCGCCCCGGCGCATCGCGCCGCCAGTGGCTGCAGCAGGCGGCGGCCCTGTCGGTGGGCGCCACCGGCATCCTGGGCCCGGGCTCCGCCGCCCGCGCCCAGGCGCAGGCACCTGCGGCATCGCTGGTGCTGGGCGACCAGGCCGGTGGATTGCGTGCCCTGTTCGAAGCCGCCCGCACGCTGGAGGGCGCACCGTTTGCCTGGCGCTGGGCCAACTTCCAGGGCGCTGCGCCGCTGTTTGAAGCGCACCGCAGCGGCGCGGTGGACACCGCCATGGCCGGTGACCTGCCCGTGCTGGCGGCCGCGGTGGGCAAGACCCCACTCAAGATCGTGGCCACCCGCGTCGGCCAGCCCGACTCGCTGGGCATCGTGGTGCAGGGTGACTCGCCCCTGGGCAAGGTGGCCGACCTGCGGGGCAAAACCGTCATCGTCTCGTCCGCGCGCGGCAGCATCTCGCAATACCAGCTGTACGGCGCGCTGGAAGAGGCGGGCGTCAAGCGCGAGGAGGTCACGGTCAAGTTCGTGCTGCCCACCGACGCAGCCGCCGCCTTCGCCTCCCGGCAGATCGACGCCTGGGCGATCTTCGACCCCTACTACACCATCGCCCTGCAGCAGGGCGGCCGCATCCTGCGCGACGGGCGCGGCATCAACACCGCCCTGGGCTTCATCACCGCCACCGAGGCCGCCCTGGCCGACCCGGCCAAGCGCGCCGCCATCGTGCAGTACCTGGACCGCCTGGCCCGCGCCGGCGACTGGGCCCTGGCCCACCGCGAGGCGTATGCGCAGGTCTACACCCAGCTCACGCGCCTGCCCATCGACGCCTCGCGCATCATCACCGGGCGCGCGGCCATCGCGGCCCGGCCCGTGACGCAGGCGGATGTCACGGCGCTGCAGACGGTGGCGGACCGTTCCGCGCGGGATGGGATTCTGCCGGTGCGGGTGGATGTGGCGGCGATCACGGATATGCAGGTTTGGCGAGGGGCCGTGTGAGCAGTGGATTCTCTGTTTTGAATGAAAAATGGCCCTGGCGCTTTCTGGTCAAGCGCTGGGTGCTATTGAAACGAGAGCGGACGATGTGCCGCTCTTTTTCTTTCGGCCGTGAGGAGATCCGGGCCGAACTAGCGCACGAGGCCTGACAATTCACTCCAGCCAACGCCGCTTCGTGGCGCGGCTTCACGGCCAGGCGCCAGCCGGCAGTCGGCACGGGGGCGCGCCTCGCGAAGGGGCTCGTGCACGGGAGCCAGGCGGCGAGCGGCTCGTTGCGTATCTCGCACGGAGGACACCATGGGACTCTTGACCTTCAGCATCAACGTCACCCTGGACGGCTGCGTCGACCACCAGGAAGGAATCGCCGACGAGGAGACACACGCCTTCTTCACCCGCCTCATGGACGAGAACGGGGCGATGCTGTGGGGCCGCGTGACCTACGAGATGATGGAGAGCTACTGGCCAGCGGTGGCGCGTGGCGACGTGGAGGCGCCGGCGGCGGTGCGCGAGTGGGCGGTCAAGCTGGAGGCCAAGCCGAAGTACGTGGTGTCCTCGACGCGAAAGGACTTCCCGTGGACCCGCAGCCACCACATCGCCGGCGACCTGCGCACGGGCGTGCAGCAGCTCAAGGACGCGACCCCAGACGGCGTACTTCTCGGTAGCGGCAAGCTCGCGACCGAGCTGGACCGGCTGGATCTGATCGACGAGTACCAATTGCTCGTCCATCCCAGGATCTCCGGCCACGGCCCAACCCTGTACGAGAGCGGGCTGCCCGGTACGCGGCGGCTCGCGTTGATCTCGGCGAGGCCGCTGCGCTGCGGCGCGGTCGCCATGCACTACCGGCGCGCGCGCTGAGGCCGGGAGGGGCCCTGCCGCCTCACGGCGTGCAGCCCTTGGACGGGTCCGCGCTGCGCGGCCCGCCGGTGAGGCGGGCGTTGCGGCGGCGCCGCCAAAAAAAGCCACCGGCAGCCCCTGGCCGGGACTCGTCTTGCATCTGGCGCTCAGCCCGCCACCGCCCGCATTCCCACCAGCCCGGGCATCGCGCCCCGCATCGCCTCCAGGAACAACCGCAACCGCGCCGGATAGAACCGCGCGTAGGGGTACACCAGGTACACCGGCAGCGGCGCGGCGTGCCATGTGGGCACCAGGTGCAGCAAATGCCCCTGCCGCACATCGTTGTCCACGATCCACGCCGATGAAATGCATGCCCCCAGTCCGGCCAGTGCGGCGCTGCGCAGGGCATACAGGCTGTCGGTGGCCAGGCGCGGTGTGATGCCGAAGGTGTGGGCCTCCCCGCTGGGCTCGTGCACCAGCGTCACGTCGCGCCGGTAGAAGGTGCTGAGCGCCAGCCAGGGCAGCCGCTGCAGGTCCTGCGCATGTTCGGGCGTGGGGCGCCCGGTCATGAGGGCCGGGGAGGCGAGCACGATGCGGGGCACTTCGGCCAGGCGCACGGCGACCACGCTGGGGTCGTCCACCGCGCCGACCTGGATGGCGCAGTCGATGCCTTCGGCGATGAAGTTGGGGCGCCGGTCGTGCAGCATCCATTCCACGTCCACCTCGGGGTAGCGGCGCAGGTAGGCCATCAGCGGGGCGATGAACTGGTCTTGCCCGAAGGCGTGCGGCGCCAGCACGCGCAGGGTGCCGCGCGGGGTGTCGGCCGTGCCGCGCAGGTCGTCTTCCATGGCGCGCCAGTCTTCCAGCAGGGCCTTGGCGTGGGCAAAGCAGCGTTCGCCGTCTTCCGTCAGCTTCATCACGTGGGTGGAGCGCTGCAGCAGCTTGATGCCCAGGCTGCGCTCCAGCGCCTGCAGGCGGCGGCTCACGGTGGGCTGGCTGGTGCCCAGCTGCTGGGCGGCGGCAGACAGGCTGCCGGTCTCCACGATGCGGATGAAGGTCTGCATCAGCTCGATGCGGTCGGCGCCGGGCGGCAGGGTGATGGTCATGCGCCAAGCGTATAACAAATCTGCAGCTTGGCCCACTACCCAAGGGGAGGGTGCGCCAGAACAATCGCACCATTCCTTTTGTTGAGCGGGTATTGAGATGTCTTCCATTCAAAATGTGCATGCAACAAGCCCTGCCGCCGGCACGGCCCCGGCGCGGCCGCCCGCCGAGGCCACAGTGAGCGCGCCGCTGTTGCTGCTGCTGGCCACCACGGCGGGGCTGAGCGTGGCCTCGCTCTACTACAGCCAGCCCATGCTGGGCGTGCTGGGGCCCGACATGCAGGCCGACAGCCGCGTGGTGGGCCTGGTGCCCACGCTCACGCAGCTGGGGTATGCGCTGGGCATCTTGCTGCTGGCGCCGCTGGGCGACCGGTATGACCGGCGCCGCATCATCGTCATCAAGTCCATCGCGCTGATGCTGGCCCTGCTGCTGAGCGGCCTGGCGCCCGGCATGGGCGCGCTGCTGGCGGCCAGCCTGGCCGTGGGCCTGGCCGCCACGGTGGCGCAAGACGTGGTGCCCGCCGCCGCCACACTGGCCCCGGCGGCACAGCGCGGGCGCATGGTGGGCACGGTGATGACGGGGCTGTTGCTGGGCATTTTGTTGTCGCGCGTGGTCAGCGGCTTTGTGGCGCAGCAGTGGGGCTGGCGCACGGTGTATGTGGCGGCGGCGGTGGCCATTGCGCTGCTGACGGTGGCCGTGTGGCGCGGGCTGCCGCGCTTTGCGCCCACCACGCAGATGGGCTATGGCGCGCTGATCGGCTCGATGGTGGCGCTGTGGCGCCAGCACGGTGCACTGCGCCGCGCGGCGTGGGCGCAGGGCCTGCTGGCCGTGGGCTTCAGCGCCTTCTGGTCCACGCTGGCGGTGATGCTGCACAGCCAGTTCCACCTGGGCACGGCGGCGGCGGGTGCGTTTGGCCTGGCCGGGGCGGCGGGCGCACTGGCCGCGCCCCTGGCGGGGCGCCTGGCCGACAAGCGCGGGCCCGAGGTCGTGACCCGCTATGGCGCCGGGCTGGCGGCCGCATCGTTTGCCGTGATGGCGCTGGCGCCGCTGCTACCGGCACAGGCGCAGCTCGCGTTGATCGTGGCCAGTGCCATCGGTTTTGACTTTGGCGTGCAGGCCACGCTGGTGGCGCACCAGACCATCGTGTACGGCATCGACCCCGCCGCGCGCAGCCGGCTCAATGCGCTGCTGTTCACGGGCATGTTCATCGGCATGTCGGCCGGCGCGGCGCTGGGCAGCCTGGTGCTGGCGCAGTGGGGCTGGCTGGGGGTGGTGGCGCTGGCCACCGCGGGGTCGCTGGCGGCCCTGGGGGCGCGGATGGTGGGGAGGGCACCCTGATTGGAGTGAAAATGGCCTCTTGCGCTTGTTGGGCAAGCGCTGGCAGCTATGAAAAAAAGAGCGGCCATCGGGCCGCTCTTTTTCTTTTTCTTGGGGCTGCGTCATCCTGGCAGGCTGACTCAGGCCTTTTTCACCTCGATGTGGTAGAGCCCCCAGGGGCACAGGCCAAAGCGCTCTTTCACCGGCTTGTCCTTGAACGCGGGCAGCACATCGGCGTCGTACACGGCCCATTGGGGGCCCAGGCCGCCCAGGGCCATGGGCTGGCCGTCGATGTGGGTGGCGACGATCATGCGGTAGGCCTGCGCGTCGGCCATGCTGATGGTGACGTTGTAGCCGTCCACCGCGCGCAGCACCAGCTGCACCGGGCTGCCCGCCGCCACGCCCGCTGCCGCGAGCACGGTGGTGAGCAGGGGGCCTTTGAGCGTGTGGGGCTTGGCGTCGTACTCCAGCGTGGGTTTGATGGTGACGGCCGCCATGCGCTGCAGGGCGGCGGCGTCGAACGCGTGCGCCTGGGTGAACTGGATGCCATGCTTGCCCATCATCTGGTCGATGGTGGGGTCCAGCGCGCCACGGTTGGGCTTGGTGATGGCGCCGCTGATGGTCAGCAGCGCGGGGTTGCCGGAGGCAGCGGGCGGGGCCGCGTGGCTGCTGCCGGTGGTGGTCCACAGCCCTGCCAGGCCCATGCTGGCCGCGACGAAATGGCGCTTTTGCTTGTTCATCATGCTCCTCGTTGTGGTTGAGGGGCGCATGGTAAGCGCAAGGCGGACTGGTGCCACGCAAAAAATGGCCGACCGGCCGGCTGGATGCCGGCCGGTGTATTGCCTCAGCCCGCCGTGGCCAACCCGGGAGGCTGCAGCACACTCTTGAAGCTGCGGTCCCACAGCGGTGCGACCTGCGCCGGGCCGTCGAGCACGCCCAGCTGCAGGAAGGCATCGGCCACGGCCTGGTGCCCTTTGACCACGGCGTCGTCCACGGGGCGCAGGTCGTAGTCGGTGCTGCGGTTGTTCCACAGCTCGATCAGGTCGCCCACGGGCACGCGGGTTTCGGCGGACTGGGCCCGGGCGTACTCAAGGTAGTTGCCGTTGGCCCACAGGTAGGCGCGGCGCAGGCGCTGCAGGTAGTCGCTGATGGCGGCGTGCCGGGCCGGGTCTTCCACCGCGCGCGGGTTGGCGTAGATGGGGAAGTTGCCAGACAGGTAGCCCTGGCCGGTCTTGAGCACGCGCGCGCCGTAGCGCAGCCGCGCCAGCTGGCCGTTGTAGCCATAGATGGCCCAGGCATCCAGGTCGCCCCGGTCGAAGGCCGAGAGCCCATCGGCCGGCGTGAGGTTGATGGCGTTGATGTCGGCGAACGACAGGTCCGCCTCGGCGAGCTGCCGGCTCAGGTAGTAGTGCGAGGTGGTTGCGCGCACGTAACCCACGCGCTTGCCCTTGAGGTCGGCGATGCGCTGGATGGGCGCGTCCTTGCGGGCCAGCGTGACCTGGTTGTGGAGGTCTTCGCGCACCACGGCGATGAAGCGCACCTGCGCCTTCTGGCGCGCGGCGAACAGGGCCGGGATCTCGCTGCCCGAGCCCAGGTCCAGCGCATCGCCGTTCAGGGCCTCGATGTGCAGCACGCCGTTGTTCAGCTCGCGCCATTCGATGCGGTAGGGCGTGTGGCCCTGGCCGGACGCGGCAATGAGGGCACGCCACAGGCCCTTGTAGGTGCCGATGCGCAGCGTCACCTTGGAGAGGTCGGGTGCGGGTGGCGTGGGTGGCGCGGCCAGCGCGGGCACGCCCGCCGTGGCGGCCCAGGCGGCGGCGCCCAGGCCGGCCTGGATGAGGTGGCGGCGGTTCAGGGGTTGGGGTGTGTGGGGCATGGCGGGCAGGTTCGTGGAGCAATGGGACAGGCCGCGAGGTTCCGACAAGCGCTACGGCTGCGCAAAGACCATTGCGTAGCATCGATATGCGCTAAATGCGGCACCCACGTTGGTGCAGGCCAAGGCGACGCGCATGTCATGCCAAAACCGCATTTGGTCACGCGGATTTCTTCGTTGGCGCACGGGCGCGGCGGTTCTAAGGTGGGCGGGTCCTTGTATTCCAACCTCGACCCATACCCCGAAAGCATCGCCCATGTCCGCCGTCCTCCAACCCCTGCCCACCGCCCAGCTCGCCCTCAACCCCGCGCCCCGGCGCAAGGACTGGTTCGACGCCCCGGCGGCCCGCCCCACTGCGCAGGCCGAGCGCCGCCACCGGCAGGAGACGCTGGCCGTGGCCTTCCGGCTGTTTGCGCAGCAGGGCTTCAACTACGGGCTGGCCGGCCACATCACCGCGCGCGACCCGGAGTGGACGGACCACTTCTGGGTGAACCCTCTGGGCCTGCATTTCTCGCAGATCAAGGTGTCCGACCTGCTGCTCGTGAACGCTGCCGGCGAGATCGTGGTGGGCCAGGGCCCGCTGAACCGCGCGGCGTTCGCCATTCACGCCGCGCTGCACGAGACGCGGCCGGACATCGTGGCCGCCGCTCACACGCATTCGACCTACGGCAAGGCCTGGTCGTCGCTGGGCCGCAAGCTTGACGCGCTCACGCAGGACTCGTGCATCTTCTATGAAGACCACGCGCTGTTCGACGACTTCACCGGCGTGGTGCTGGAGACCGACGAAGGTTTCCGCATCGGCGAAGCCCTGGGCGCGCAAAAGGCCGTCATTTTGCAGAACCACGGCATCCTGACGGCGGGCCCGTCGGTGGAGGCTGCCGCGTGGTGGTACATCGCCCTGGAGAACGCCTGCCAGGCCCAGCTGCTGGCCGAAGCCGCCGGCACCCCCAAACCCATCCCGCACGAGATCGCGCTGCGCACGCATGCGCAGATCGGCGGGCCGGGCGGTGCGCAGTTCGCGTTCAAGAGCCTGTTCGACATCATCGTGCGCGACCAGCCCGAGGTGCTGCAGTGAATGCGCCACTGACCTGGGGGCAAGCCGCACGCGCGCTGGCGGCGGAGTTCGGTGCGCGCGCCGCGGTGCACGACCGAGACGGGAGCTTTCCGCACGCCAACTTCGCCGAGCTGCAGCAGGCCGGCCTGCTGGCCCTGGCCGCGCCGCGGTCGCTGGGCGGGCAGGGCGCCTCGGCCGCGCAGCTGGCCGAGGTGGTCGGTGCCATCGGCCAGGGCTGCCCGGCCACGGCGCTGGTGCTGACCATGCAGTACATCCAGCAGCGCGGCATGGGCCGCCCCGGCTCGCCCTGGCCGCCGGCGCTGGCGCAGCAACTGGTGAATGAATCGGTGCATGAGGTCTCACTGATCAACGCACTGCGCGTGGAGCCCGAACTGGGCTCGCCCGCGCGTGGCGGCCTGCCGGCCACGGTGGCGCGGCATACGGCCGAGGGCTGGCGCATCAGCGGGCACAAGGTGTATTCCACCGGCGCGCCCATCCTGCGCTGGTATGTGGTGTGGGCCCGCACGGACGAGGCCACGCCGCGCACCGGCGCCTTCCTGGTGCGAGCGGGCCTGCCCGGCATCCGCATCGAGGAGACCTGGGACCACCTGGGCCTGCGCGCCAGCGGCAGCCACGATGTGCACCTGCACGATGTGCTGATACCCCACGCGCACGCGCTGGACCTGCGCCTGCCGCAGGACTGGGCGCGCGGCGAACCCGCGATGCAGGCCGAGATGACGGTGATGCTGGCCGCGCTGTACACCGGCGTGGCACGCGCCGCGCGCGACTGGCTGGTGCAGTTCCTGCGCGAGCGCGTGCCCGCCAGCCTGGGCGCGCCGCTGGCGACCTTGCCCCGCGCGCAAGAGGCCGTGGGCCGCATCGAAGGCCTGCTGCTCACCAACGACCGCCTGATCGTCAGCCTGGCCCACGACCTCGATGCCGGTACGCTGGTGCCCACCGTGGACAGCGGCCTGGTGAAGACCCTGGCCACGCGCAACGCCATCGAGGCCGTGCAGGCCGCGCTGGAGCTGACCAGCAACCACGGCCTGGCGCGCAAGAACCCGCTGGAGCGCCACCTGCGCGACGTGCTGTGCGGCCGCGTGCACACGCCGCAGGACGACAGCGCCTATGTTGCCGCGGGCCGCAGGGCGCTGGCCGTGGGGGCCGCATGAGCGCGGTGCTGGCTGCGCACGATCCTGGCAGCGGCACGGTCGATGCACGTGACGACGATGATGCCAACGCAGGTGCCGACCGCTGGGTCGTTCTGAACCAGGCAGGCCCGGAGGCCGATGCGCTGCTGGAGGTCGCGGGCCTGCCCGTGGTGCTGGCGGCCGACGATGCCGATGTGCCCGCCTGGGATCGCGCGGCCGATGTGGACATCCTCTTCACCGGCCCGCGCAACGGCTGGCGCCATGCGCCGGCCACCGCCCCCGCAGGCTGGCCCGGGCGGTTGAAATGGGTGCAGGTGGCGTCGGCCGGCATCGACTTCTTTCCGCCCTGGCTGCTGCAGGTGCCGCAGGTCACCTGCTCGCGCGGCGTGGCGGCCGTGCCCATTGCCGAATATGTGCTGACCGCGTTGCTGACGCACCAGCGCGCATGGGACACGCTGCAGGTATCTGGCGCCGGGCCGTGGCGCGAGACGTTTGCGCGGGTGGACCAGCACCTGCCCGGCACGCTGCAGGCGCGCGCGCTGGGCATCGCGGGCTACGGCGCCATCGGGCGCGAGGTGGCGCGGCTGGCGCGGGCATTCGGAATGCAGGTGACGGTGCTGCGACGCGGCGGAGCGCAGGTGCAGGGCGATGATGGCGTGCGCACGGTCGGCTCCATCGAGCAGCTGCTCGCGGCCTCGGACCACCTGGTGCTGGCCCTGCCGATCACCGCGCAGACCTACCACCTTATCAACGCCGCCACGCTGGCGCACGCCAGGCCCGGGCAGCACCTGGTGAACATTGCACGCGGTGCGCTGGTGGACCCGCAGGCGCTGCTGCAGGTGCTGGACAGCGGGCGCCTGTCCGGCGCCACGCTGGACGTGACCGATCCCGAGCCCCTGCCCGACGGCCACCCGCTGTACAGCCACCCGCGCGTGCGGATCACGCCCCATGTGTCATGGGCGGCGCAGGGCGCAGCGCAGCTGACGGCCCACAAGTTCGTGGCCAATCTGGCGCGCCATGTGGCGGGGGAGCCGCTGGAAGACGTGGTGGACGGGGCGCGGGGCTACTGACCCCAGGGGTGCGCCGGGTCGTTGCAGCGGCAGCAAGGGCGGGGCAGGGTGCCTGCAAGCGGCCCGTGCCCGGCATGCGAAAACCGCATATGGATGGTCGCAAGGCTTCGTTGGTGGAGCGCGGGCCGGGTGATGCAATGGAAGCCAGAGTCCCTTCGACAGTGCCAACCCCCTTTCACACCCGACCACCATGCTGCGCCGCCAATTCCACCATCTGCTGACCGCTTCCGTTGCCGCCAGTTCGTTCCTCTCGCCCGTGCTCACCCATGCCCAGCAGCGCGTGTTGCTGCGTGCGGGCGACCAGAAGGGCGGGCTGCAGGCGCTGCTCGACGCTGCGGGCGAGCTGAAGAACCTGCCCTACGACATCAAGTGGAGCGAGTTCCCGGCCGCAGCGCCACTGGCCGAGGCGCTCAACGCCAACGCCGTGGACTTCGGGCCTATCGGCGATGCGCCGCTGCTGTTCACCCTGGCGGCGGGCAGCCGGGTCAAGGCCTTTGCGGCCAGCCGGTCGGACGCGTACGGCACCGCCGTGCTGGTGGCGCCCCACTCGCCGCTCAGGACGGCGGCCGACCTCAAGGGCAAGAGCATTGCCACCAACCGCGGCTCCATCGGCCACTTCGTCACGCTCAAGGTGCTCGAATCCGCCGGGCTCAAGGCCGACGACGTGCAACTGCGCTTCATCCCGCCGCCCGACGCCAAGCTCGCGCTCACGCAGGGCTCGGTGGACGCCTGGGCCACGTGGGAGCCCTACACCGCGCTGGCCGAAACCAGCGGCCATGCGCGCGTGCTGGTCAGCGGGCGGGGTTTGTGGACGGGCCTGTCCTTCCTGGCCGCCACCGACGCGGCGCTGGCCGAAAAGCGCGCGGTGCTGCAGGACTTCAAGGAGCGCGTGGCGCGCGCCCAGGTGTGGTCCTACCAGAACGCCAAGCCGTTCGGCCAGTCGCTCGCCCGCATCATCGGCATCCCGGCCGACGCCGCGCAACTGCAGTTCGAGCGCCGCGCCACGCGCTGGCAGGACATCGACGCCCAGGTGCTGGCGGACCAGCAGAAGACGGCCGACTTCTACCTGGCGGCCGGGCTCATCAAGCAGCGGCTGGATGTGCGGGGCACCTTCGACACCAGCTTCAACCTGGCCAAGGGCTGAGGCCCGCGCAGGCGTGTCTGTCGGGCAGGTCCGGCGCCCCCTGGGCGCGGATGCCGCGCGGGCCGGTGCTGGCCGGTGAATTCGTCCGAACCAGCGGGCGGCCGGCGGCGAAGGGCCGCGCGGCGGTTTGCGGGCCATTGGCGGGTGTGCCTGCACCGTGGCGCGCGCCGCCCCACAATCGGGTCATATGACCTCTTCTTCGACGATGCTGCGGCTGATCAGCCTGGCAGCTTTCTGCAGCATGGCGTCCATGCGTGTGTGCGACCCCATGCTGGTGTCCCTGTCCCATGAGTTCCATGTCACCACGGGCGATGCCTCCGCCGTGGTGGCGGCCTTCGCGGTGGCCTATGGCGTGCTGCAACTCGTCTACGGACCGCTGGGGGACCGGCTGGGCAAGCTGCAGGTGATCATTGGCGCCACGTCAGCCTGCGCGGTGTTCAGCGCGGCCACCGCGCTGGCGCCCAGCTTCACCGTGCTGGTGGTCGCGCGTGCGGCCATGGGGGCGGCGGCGGCGGGGATCATTCCGCTGTCCATGGCCTGGATCGGTGACGAGGTGGACTATGGGCAGCGGCAGGAGACGCTGGCGCGCCTCATGGTGGCCACCGTCACGGGGATGATGGCCGGCCAGTGGTTTGGCGGCTTTGCCACCGAAACCCTGGGCTGGCGTGGCGCGTTCGCCGTGCTCTCGGTGCTGTTCATGACGGCGGCGGTGCTGCTGCTGCGCCGCCTGCGGGCCGGCGGGGCCGCAGCGGCGCACCCCGCGGGCGCGCAGGAGCCTGGGGCCGGGTTTTCGCTGGCGGCCTACCTGGCCAGCACCCGGAACCTGCTGCGCATGCCGCGCGTGCGCTGGGTGCTCGCTGTGGTGTCCATCGAGGGGGCGCTGGCCTTTGGCACGCTGGCCTTCGTGCCCGCGCGCCTGGTCGACGGTTTCGGCCTGTCGGCCTCGGCGGCTGGCGGCGCGATGGTGCTCTATGGCGTGGGCGGGCTCCTCTACAGCATGTTCGCCCGCCGGTGGCTGGCCGCGCTCGGCGAACAGGGGCTGGCGCTTGCCGGGGCCTCCCTGATCGCCAGCGGCCTGCTGCTGCTGGCCTGGGCTCCGTGGGTGGCGTGGGCGGTGCTCGGGTGTTTCCTGGCGGGCATCGGTTTCTACATGCTGCACAACACTCTGCAGGTGCAGGCCACGCAGATGGCGCCGCAGGCGCGCGGCACGGCGGTCACGCTGTTTGCGTGCCTGCTGTTCCTGGGCCAGTCCCTCGGGGTGCTCGCCGTGGCGTTCAGCGTGGACCGGGGATGGCTGCCGCCCGTGTTCTCGGTGGCGGCGCTGGGGATCTTCGTGCTGGGTTTCCTGGTGTCGCGCCGGGTGCAGCGGCGCGGCGCCGTCGCGGGCGCCTGAGGGTGCCGGGGTTCGCGAACCGGTGGCGCTTCGCCTGTAGACTGCATGCACTTTGTGCCTGGGCGCCAGCCCCTGCTGCCGCCGCGCCCCATCCACCATGAACGATTCCCCGCCCGCCACCGTGCTGCCATTTCCCCGCGCCGAGGGCGCCATGAGCGAGAAGGTGCGCCGCTACGACTGGGCGGGCAGCGCGCTGGGGCCCATGCAGGCATGGCCCGCCACGCTGCGCTACTGCGTCGAGGCCCTGCTCGCGTCGCGCTTTCCGTCATGCCTGGTCTGGGGGGCGCAGTTCACCACCATCTACAACGATGCGTTCCGCCTGATACTGGGCAACAAGCCCGAGGCGCTCGGGCGCTCGTTCAAGGATGTGTGGAGCGAGGCCTGGCCCACCATCGGTCCCATCGCCGAGCGCGCCTATGCCGGCGAAGCCACGTTCATCGAGGATTTCCCGCTGGAGGTGAACCGCTACGGCCACCCCGAGCAGGCCTATTTCACGTTCTGCTACAGCCCGGTGCGCGACGAGCACGGCGCGGTGGTGGGCATGCTGGACACCGTGATCGAGACCACCAGCAAGTTCAACGCGCTGCGCCAGTGGCGCGATGTGGCGGCGTCGTTGGAGCAGCAGGTGGCGCAGCGCACGGCCGACCGCAACCGGCTGTGGCAGCTCTCGGACGACGTGCTGCTGGTGGCCCGCCTGGACGGCACCATCACCGCCGTGAATCCCGCCTGGACCGCGACGCTGGGCTGGTCGGAGGCCGAGACCGTGGGCCATCCGCTGGCGGCCTTTGCCCATGGGCACGACATGGCGCAGGTGCAGGACGAAATGGCCCTGCTGGCCACCGAGCCCACGCGCCGCCAGATCACCGCGCGCTACCGCCATCGCGACGGCGGCGAGCGGTGGATCGCCTGGACCGCCGTGCCCAGCGAGGGCTTCATCCAGGCCGTGGGCCGCGACACCACCGAGGAGCACCTGCGCAAGGAGGCGCTCAGCAACGCCGAGGAGCTTTTGCGCCAGAGCCAGAAGATGGAGGCCGTGGGCCAGCTCACCGGCGGCATCGCCCACGACTTCAACAACATGCTGCAGGGCATCGTGCTGCCGCTGCAGCTCATCCGGCAGCGCATTGCCCAGGGGCGCCATGACGAGGTGGGGCGCTACATCGAGTCGGGCCTGGCGGCGGCCAAGCGGGCGGCGTCGCTCACGCAGCGCCTGCTGGCGTTCTCGCGCCGCCAGCCGCTGGATTCCCGGCCCGTGGACCTGGTGTCCTCGCTGGGCGGGCTGGAGTCCATGCTCAAGACGACGTGCGGCGAGAACATCGCGCTGCAACTGCACCTGCCGCAGGACCTGTGGCCCGCGCTGACCGATGCCCACCAGTTTGAGAGCGCGGTGGTCAACCTGGCGATCAATGCGCGCGATGCCATGCCGGGCGGCGGTGCGCTGTACATCGCGGCCGACAACGTGCATGCCGACGCCGCCACCGCGCAGGCCACGCCGGGGCTGGAGCCGGGAGACTACGTGCGCGTGACGGTGCGGGACACGGGCACCGGCATGACGGGCGATGTGATCGCGCGCGCCTTCGATCCGTTCTTCACCACCAAGCCGCTGGGGCAGGGCACGGGGCTGGGGCTGTCGATGATCTACGGCTTCATGCGCCAGTCCGGCGGCCTTGCGGTGCTGGACAGCGCCGTGGGGCTGGGCACCAGCGTGGCGCTGTATTTCATGCGGTCGCAGCACGAGGCGATGGCCGAGCTGCCCGAGCCGGTGGCCAATCTCTCCAGCGCGCGCCGCCCCGATTCCACCCTGGTGGTGGAAGACGACGACACGGTGCGCACGCTGGCCGTGGAACTGCTGCGCGACATGGGTTTCCATGTGATGGAGGCCGCCACCGGCAGCGCCGCCATGGCCCTGCTCTCGGGGGCGGTGCACTTTGACCTGCTGGTGTCCGACGTGGGCCTGCCCGGCCCCAACGGCCGCCAGGTGGCCGACTATGCGCGCGAGAAGTTTCCGTCCATCAAGGTCATCCTGATGACGGGCTATGCCGAGCAGGCGGCCATGACGCCGCAGTTCCTCGGCGCGCAAATGGAGCTGCTGGTCAAGCCCTTCGATGCCCAGACCCTGGTGGGCAAGGTCAACGCGGTGATGGGGCACGGTCCACGAGACGCCTGAGGGCCATCGCCGGGACGGCCTGCCGCGCGCGGGCCGTCAGATACCGGCTTCATACCAGCCCTTGCTGCGGTTGACGGCGTGCACCACCAGCAGCATCACCGGCACTTCGACCAGGACACCCACCACGGTGGCCAGCGCCGCGCCCGAGTGCAGTCCGAACAGGCTGATGGCGGCGGCCACGGCCAGCTCGAAGAAGTTGGATGCGCCGATCAGCGCCGACGGGCAGGCGATGCTGTGTTTTTCGCCCACGGCGCGGTTCAGGCCGTAGGCCAGCGCGGAGTTGAACAGCACCTGGATCAGGATCGGCACGGCCAGCAGGGCGATCACCAGGGGCTGCCGCAGGATGGCCTCGCCCTGGAACGCGAACAGCAGCACGAGGGTGGCCAGCAGCGCGGCGATGGACCACGGGCCGGTGCGCGCCATGGCTGCCTGGAAGGCCGCTTCGCCCCGGCGCAGAAGCCGCCTGCGCAGCCACTGCGCGATCGCCACCGGGATCAGGATGTACAGCACCACCGAGGCAAGCAGCGTGTCCCACGGCACGGCAATGGCCGACAGGCCCAGCAAAAAGCCCACCAGCGGCGCGAACGCCACGACCATGATGCTGTCGTTGAGCGCCACCTGCGACAGCGTGAACAGCGGGTCTCCGCCCGTGAGCCGGCTCCACACGAACACCATGGCCGTGCAGGGCGCGGCCGCCAGCAGGATCAGCCCGGCGATGTAGCTGTCGATCTGCTCGGCGGGCAGCCAGGGGGCAAACCAGTGGCGGATGAACAGCCAGCCCAGCAGGGCCATCGAAAACGGCTTGACCAGCCAGTTGACGAACAGCGTCACGCCAATGCCCCGCAGGTGCTGGCGCACCCCGGCCAGCGCGCCGAAGTCCACCTTCAGCAGCATGGGGATGATCATCACCCAGATGAGCAGGCCCACCGGCAGGTTGACACGCGCCACCTCCAGCGCGCCCACCGCGCGGGCCGCGCCCGGCAGCCATTGGCCGAGCGCAATGCCCGCCACGATGCACAGCAGCACCCACACGGTGAGGTAGCGCTCGAACACCGCCATGCCGGCGGCCGGGGCGGACTGTGAAGGGTTTTTGGGGTGCATGGGGATGTCAGTGCGCGGGCAGTTCGCGGGCAGGGGTTCTCGGCGTGGGCCTCGTTCGGGTCAGCAGCACTTGTTGGGGTTGGTGGCCGTGGGGCCGCAGCAGGCGGCGCGGCCCGGCTCGGGGATTGAGGGCGCGCCCGTGGGGCAGCAGGCGGCCTGGGCGGGCTGGGCCGCGGCTTCGTTGAACACGGGAATGTTGACCAGCGTGTGGAAGTGTTCCCACGCCACGCCCTGCGGGTCGGTGATCCAGTGCTTGTCGCTGCGGGCATAGCAGCAGGTGGTGGCGCCTTCGTCCAGCAGGGCCATGTCGGCGCCCTGGGCGCGCGCCTTCAGCTCGGCCAGTTCGCCGGCCTCGTCCACCTGGAAACCCAGGTGGTCCACGCCGGGCTTGTCGCCGCGGGTGGAGATGGCGAAGTTCACGCGCGGGTCTTCGAGCATCCATTTGGCGTAGTCGGCCTCCACGCGCGCGGGGGCGGCCGCGAACAGCCGGGAATAGAACGCGATGCTCTTGGCGAGGTCATCGACATGCAGGTGGACGTGGAATCGCTTCATGGTGACTTCCTTTCGGCCGTGGGCCGTGGCGTGGGTTGTGGGTCAGCAATCGCAGGCGGCGGTGGCGGTGCCGGGCAGGCAGGCGGCGCCCTGGCAGCAGTTCTCGGTCAGGTAGGCCAGCAGCTCGTTCATGGTGGCAAACGATGCGCGGTAGATCAGGTTGCGGCCCTGGCGCTCCTGGCTCACCAGGCCCGCGTGGGTCAGCTCCTTGAGGTGGAACGACAGCGTGTTGGGCGCAATGCCCAGCTGTTCGGACAGCGCCCCGGGCGTGAGCCCGTCCTGGCCGGCCACCACCAGCGCGCGGAACACGCGCAGGCGCACTTCCTGGGCCAGGGCGGCGAGGGATCGGATGACGTCGGGTTCTTGCATGATTCGATATTACAACAAAAGTTGAAATATAGAATCGTTCTTGGGAGATCGTTTTCAAGCCTTCATGAAAAAGCAGGAAAATTGGCGAATCGCGCTGGATGGTATTGCGCTAGATGCTATGCAATTAGGAGCGGTGAAGGTGGACCTATCACGGTCTTCATAACCTGTGGATCTAATCACCCGATTTTTCAATCGTTTGTGAACTTACGATTCACCGATACAGTCCCGCATCCCATTCCTCACCGCGCGCCACGGACCATCGGCATGTCCTGTGACGCGCCACTGCTTTTTCATGATCGACTTACGGGGTATCACCCAAACCTACCAGGGCTCACAAGGCCCGGTCGAGGCTCTCAAGGGCATCGACCTTCACATCACGCCGGGCGAAGTGTTCGGCATCATCGGCAAGAGCGGTGCGGGCAAGAGCTCGCTGGTGCGCGTCATCAACCTGCTCAACCGCCCCACCACGGGCCAGGTCATCGTCAATGGCCGCGACCTGACCCAGCTGGGCGATGCCCAGCTGCGCGATGCCCGCCGCGAGATCGGCATGGTCTTCCAGCATTTCAACCTGCTGTCCTCGCGCACGGTGTTCGACAACGCGGCCCTGCCGCTGGAACTGGCGGGCATGGACAAGGCCGCCATCCGCGAACGCGTGAACCCGCTACTGGACCTGGTGGGCCTGTCGGCCCTGGCCCAACGCTACCCGGCGCAGATCAGTGGCGGCCAGAAGCAGCGCGTGGGCATTGCGCGCGCGCTGGCCAGCCGACCCAAGGTGCTGCTCTCGGATGAAGCCACGTCCGCGCTCGACCCCGAGACCACGCGCTCCATCCTCGACCTGCTGCGCCAGGTGAACCGGGAGCTGGGCCTCACGGTGGTGCTCATCACGCACCAGATGCAGGTCATCAAGCAGGTGGCCGACCGCGTGGCCGTGATCGAGGCCGGCCGCATCGTGGAGCAGGGCCGCGTGCTGGATGTCTTCACGCGCCCGCAGCAACCCATCACCAAGAGCCTGATCGACGAGATCCTGCCGCAGGAGCTGCCCGCCAGCGTGCTCGGCCATGTGCGCACGCTCGCAGTTCAGCTCGCTGCCACGGCACCGGACCGCACGGGCCGGCTGCTGCGCCTGTCGTATGCGGGTGACAGCGCGTACCAGCCCATCCTGTCGCAGCTCATCCGCCAGTTCGGCGTGGACATGAGCATCCTGCACGGCCAGGTGGACGAGATCCAGGACGAGACCTTCGGCTCGCTGGCCGTCTATGCCAGCGGCGAGGCCGACCGCCTGCGTGGCGCCGTGGCGCACCTGCGCGCCAGTGGCGTCGCCGTCGAAGAAGTGGCCGTACCGGCTTGAGGAAGGGAAAAAAACATGTTCGACAACTTCACCCCGGCCATGCTGGACCTCTTCGCATCGTCGCTGTGGGAAACGCTGGTCATGGTCGGCATCTCCGGCCTGGTCGGCGGCCTGCTGGGCGTGCCGCTGGGCGTGTTCCTGCGCCTCACCGACCAGGGCGGCGTGCTCGAAAACGGGCCCGTCAACAAGCTCGTGGGCTGGCTGGTCAACGCCGTGCGCTCCACGCCCTTCATCATCCTGCTCGTGGCCATCATCCCGTTCACGCGCTTCATCACCGGCTCGTCCATCGGCACGGCCGCGGCCGTGGTGCCGCTGACCATCGCCGCCGCCCCGTTCGTGGCGCGCCTGGTGGAGGCCGCGCTGCGCGAGGTGGACCACGGCCTCGTGGAAGCCGCCCAGGCCATGGGCGCGACCACCAGCCAGATCGTGTGGAAGGTGCTGCTGCCCGAGGCGCTGCCCGGCATCGTGGCGGGCCTGACCATCACCTTCGTGAGCCTCACGGGCTACTCGGCCATGGCCGGCGCCATCGGCGGCGGCGGCCTGGGTGACCTGGGCATCCGCTACGGCTACCAGCGCTTCCTGCCCGAGATCATGCTGGCCGTGGTGCTGGTGCTGATCTTCTTCGTGCAGGCCGTGCAGAGCCTGGGCGACTGGGCGGTGCGCAGGCTCAGCCACCGCTGACCCCAGGCGCCAGCCGCCTGTTGATTGCAATCTAATTGATAGCTATTGGCGCTTGATGGTAAAGCGCTTGCGGCTGCTTTTGCTGCAAGTTTGGTGCGGGGCTGCGCCCGCCGCCGGATGCTTCATTCCGCAGAGATCCGGTGGTCCGCCACCAGCCTGGCAAAACGCGCCGTGTCGCTGGCGATCTGCTGGGCCATCTGCGCCGGGGTGTTGCCGACGGGCTCGGCGCCGATGTCCAGCATGCGCTTCCTGAAGTCGGCCGACTGGATCACCTTGACCATTTCGGCGTTGAGCCGTTCCACGACCTCGGGCGGCGTGCGCACGGGCGCGAGCACGCCGAACCAGGTGCCGATGTCGAAGCCCGCGAAGCCGCTCTCCTGCAGGGTGGGCACGTCGGGCAGCGCGGACGACCGCCTGGCCGTGGTCACGGCCAGCGCGCGCAGCTTGCCGGCCTTGATGTGCGGCAGCACGGGCGTCACGGTGTCGAACGACATCGATACCTGGCCGCCCAGCAGGTCGGTGGTCAATGGCCCGCTGCCCTTGTAGGGCACGTGCAGCAGCGGCTGGCCGATGGCCGTGGCGAACTGCGTGCCGATCAGGTGCTGCGCGGTGCCCGCGCCGTTGGATCCGTACGAGAACTTGTCGGGCGCGGCCTTTACCAGGGCCACGAGTTCCTTCACGTCCCTGGCGGGCGTGGCGGCGGCCACGGCGAGCACGTTGGGCACCAGTGCGACGGTGGTGATAGGCGCGAAGCTCTTCTGGAAGTCGTAGCCGAGCTTCTTGTACACGCTGGTGGCGATGGTGTGGTGCACCGCGCCCATCAGCAGCGTGTGGCCGTCGGCAGGTGCCTTGGCCACGTAGTCGGCGCCAATGGTGGCGCCCGCGCCGCCCCGGTTTTCCACGATGACCGGCTGGCCCAGTGCCACGCCCAGCTTTTCGCCCAGTGCGCGCGCCAGCACGTCGGTGGTGCCCCCGGCCGCGAACGGCACGACGATGGTGACGGGCTTGGCGGGCCAGGCCGGGGCCTGTGCATGGGCCTTTGTGCCGGGCAGCAGGCAGGCGGCTGCGGCGACCGCCGCCAGGGCCATCAGGTAAGGGCGGCGCAGCGGCTGGGCGATGCAGGTGGGATGGGGGGTAGGGCGGCGCATGGTTTGTCTCCGAAAGGGTGGTTGTGCGGCGGGTGCATGGCCTTTGTGGCCTTGTTGTTCTGCCCGCCGGGGGCAAGTGCGGTCAGGCGGCTTTGCGCGCGGCCGGTGCGCTGCTGATGAGCGCGCACACGGCATCGGTCACCTGCGCCGTGGTGGCCGTGCCGCCCAGGTCGCGGGTGTGCAGGGCGGGGTTGGCGGTGACCTGCTCGATGGCCTGCATCACGGCGCGGGCCGCCTCGGCCTCGCCCAGGTGCTCCAGCAGCATCACCACCGACCAGAAGGTGCCGATGGGGTTGGCCAGGCCCTTGCCCATGATGTCGAAGGCCGAGCCGTGGATGGGCTCGAACATGCTGGGGTAGCGGCGCTCGGGGTCGATGTTGCCGGTGGGCGCGATGCCCAGGCTGCCGGCCAGCGCCGCGGCCAGGTCCGAGAGGATGTCGGCGTGCAGGTTGGTCGCGACGATGGTGTCCAGCGTGGCGGGGCGGTTGACCATGCGGGCCGTGGCGGCGTCCACCAGTTCCTTGTCCCATTGCACATCGGGGAACTCGGTAGCCACCTGCGCGGCGATCTCGTCCCACATCACCATGGCATGGCGCTGCGCGTTGCTCTTGGTGATGACGGTGAGTTGCTTGCGGGGGCGCGATTGGGCCAGGCGGAAGGCAAAGCGCAGGATGCGCTCCACGCCCACGCGGGTCATGATGGAGACATCGGTGGCGGCCTCGATGGGGTGGCCCTGGTGCACGCGGCCGCCCACGCCGGAGTATTCGCCCTCGGAGTTTTCGCGCACGATGACCCAGTCCAGGTCCTGGGGTGTGCAGCGCTTGAGCGGCGCGTCGATGCCCGGCAGGATGCGCGTGGGCCGCAGGTTGGCGTACTGGTCGAACCCCTGGCAGATCTTCAGGCGCAGGCCCCACAGCGTGATGTGGTCGGGGATGTCCGGGTCGCCGGCCGAACCGAACAGGATGGCGTCCTTGCCGCGCAGGGCGTCCAGGCCATCGGCCGGCATCATCGCGCCGTGGGCGCGGTACCAGTCGCCGCCCCAGCCGAAATTCTCGAACGCGAACTGCAGGCCGGGGTGCTGGGCGGACAGGGCTTCCAGCACGCGCTGGCCTGCGGGAATCACTTCCTTGCCGATGCCGTCTCCGGGAATGGTGGCGATTTGGTAGGTGGTCATGGGGTGTACAAAGAACGGTGGTGGATGGCTGGACTTTAGGCCGCCGTGCGCACAGGAAATGCCCTGAAAGTGAATCCATCGTTAACCCTGAGTTAACATGGATGCATGAGCTCCAGCACCATCCAGCCCGCCGAACTGGGCTTTTTCTCCACCCTGGCCGCCAGCCCCAGCCTGAGCGCGGCGGGGCGCGAAATGGGCGTGTCCACCGCCGCCGTGAGCAAGCACCTGGCGCAGATGGAGCGGCGCCTGGGCGTGGTGCTGGTGAACCGCTCCACGCGGCGCATGAGCCTCACGCCCGAGGGCGAACTGCTGCTGGAGCACGCGCGCCGCATCCTGCGCGAGATCGATGCGCTCGATGAACTCATCGTGCAGTCCCGGGCCAGCCCCAAGGGCCTGCTGCGCGTGAACGCCACGCTGGGCTTCGGGCGCATGCACATCGCGCCGGCCATCTCCGACTTCGTGCGGCTGTACCCCGAGGTGGACGTGCAGCTGCAGCTGTCGGTGCACCCGCCGCCGATCACCGACGACGCCTACGACGTGTGCGTGCGTTTTGGCGAGCCGCCCGACGGCCGCGTGATCGCGCGGCGCATCGCGCCCAACCGGCGCGTGTTGTGCGCGGCCCCGGCGTACCTGGACCGCCACGGCAGGCCGCGCGTGCCGCGCGACCTGATGGAGCACCGGTGCATCGGCATCCGCCAGGGTGACGAGGCCTACGGCTTGTGGCGCCTGACCACCGGGCGCGGGAGCAAGGCGCACACCGAGTCGATCAAGATCACGGGCAACCTGACCACCAATGACGGCGAGATCGCCGTGCTGTGGGCGCTGCAGGGCCACGGCATCGTGATGCGGGCGGAGTGGGACGTGAACCGGCACCTGGCGCAGGGCCTGCTGGAGCCCGTGCTGCCGCAGTACCAGACGCCCGCGGCCGACGTCTATGCGGTCTATCCGCAGCGCCACCAGTTTTCCACGCGGGTGCAGACCTTCGTCACCTTCCTGGCGCAGGCGCTGGCGCGGTCGGGCGCGCTGGCGGGCGTGGCACCGGATGCGGGGCCGCAGGCGGGCAGGCGCACCGCGAAGGTTTCTTGATCTGGCGCGGGGCGCGGGGCGGGCCATGCGGTTAGGCTGTGGTCCATCGCGGCCCACGCCCACCGTGGCCGCGCCGCCCCCCATCCAGCACATGACCACACCGTCCCGCCCACACCTTCATCCCGCCGCCTTGCTGGGCGGCGCACTGGCCTTCGCCACGGCCTGTGCCGCCCCCTGGCCCGCGCGGGCGGCCGAGCCCTTGGCCGCCACCGAATGGGCGCTGTCGAAGGATGGCGCGGTGGTCCTGGACCTGCGCGCCCGGCTGGCCTGGCCGCGCTGCGCCGAGGGCATGCAATGGAGCCGCCAGGCCGGTACCTGCACCGGCAAGCCACGGTTGCTGGACCGCGCCGAAGCCGCGGCGCTGGCCAGCGACCGCTGGAAGGCAGAGGGCGTGGCCTGGCGCCTGCCGCGTGCGCCGGAGCTGCAGCGGCTCATCGACCGCACGGCCAGTCCCCCGGGCCTGAACGCCGTGCTGTTTCCGGCGGCCCCCGCGCAGTGGCACTGGTCCGCCACGGCCAATGTGGCCGCGCAACGGGGCAACCCGTACAACTACAACACTGTCATGCAGGGGCGTTCCGGCGACGCGGCGGCCCAGATGGGGGCGATCAATGGCTGGGCGGTGAACCTGTCCACCGGCGAGGCGCGCGGCGATGTGGCCCGCGCCAGCAAGCTGCCGGTGCGGCTGGTGCGCCCGCTCGGCGAGGCCGAAGCGCCGCAGTAGCTGCCCTGGCCGCCCTGGCCGCTCGCACGGCCTTCAGGACGAGAGCCGCACCATCAGCAGCCCCGCGCACACCAGTGCGGCCGAAGCCATGCGCGCCGCGCCCAGGGACTCCTTGAGCATCCAGGTGGAAATCAGCGCCACCAGCAGCACGCTGGTCTCGCGCAGGGCCGACACGGCGCCCATGGGCGCGCGCGCCAGGGCCCAGACGGCGATCCAGTAGGCGCCCATCTGCATCGTGCCGGCCGCGGCGCAGCGCCAGAGCATGGGCGGGTCGACCCGGAAGGCGCGGGGCCCTTTCCACCACAGAACGATGAGCGCCGTGGCGATGCCGTCGCCCAGCGTGAGCACCACCGCGAAGCCGATGGCCGACCCCGCCTGACGTGCCCCCAGCGCATCCACCACCGTGTAGGCGGCGATCAGCACCCCGGTCAGCAGCGCATACCCCACGGCCCGGCGCTGCGTGCCGCCACCCCGCACGAGCGCCAGCGACAACACGCCCGCGCACAGGCAGGCAACGCCCCACAGCGCCCCGGCCCCTGGCCATTCCCCCGCGAACACGGCCGCCCCCGCCACCACCAGCAGCGGCGCCGAGCCCCGGGCGATGGGGTAGACCTGCCCCATGTCGCCGTGGTTGTAGGCAATGGGCAAGGCGAAGTGGTAGGCCGTGTGCACCGCAACGGACAGCGCGAGCAGCGGCCAGCTGGCCGCGGCCGGCAGGTTGACCCATGGCAGCGCCAGCAGGGACAGACCGCTGCCCATGAGCGTGGTGATCGCCATGGCGGTGATGCGGTTGCCGCCCAGCTTGATGGCGCTGTTCCAGCCCGCGTTGAGCGCGGCCGACAGCAGCACGATGAGGAAGACGTCGTTGGTGAGCATGGCGATGGAGGTCCCGGGGGCTGAGTGAGTGCGCGCAGGGGGCCAGTTTTTTTTGATGGGCGAATGATGTTTTTCAGCCAGACATCTGTAAAGTTGAATTTAATGACTATTGAGTTCAGGATTCCTGATGCGAAACCTCAACCTGGACCAGGTCCAGACCCTTGTTGCCATCGCCGACCTGGGCACGCTGGCCGCCGCGGCCCAGGCCCTGCACCTGGCGCCACCGACGGTCAGCCTGCACATCAGTGAACTGGAGTCGCGGCTGGGCGCCGCACTGGTGGTGCGCGGCCGGCGCCAGGCCAGCCTGACGCCGGCTGGCGAGGCGCTCGTGGCCGGGGGGCGCCGCCTGCTGGCCGGGGCCGACGAGGTGGTGGAGCAGGTGCGCCGGCGCGCGCAGGGGCTGGAAGGCCTGGTGCGCCTTGCCACCACGGCGGGCGTGAGCGCGGGCTTGCTGCCCCGCCTGCTGGAGCGGCTGGCCCGTCAAAGCCCGGGCGTGGATGTGAAGCTGGATGTGCTCAGCTCCGCCGAGGCCATGGCCCGGCTCGGCGCGGGCACGCTGGATCTGGCCATCGTCGCGATGCCGCAGGCCGCCGGCCGCGACGTGCAGGTGCGCCCCTGGCGCACGGACCCCATGGTGGCGCTGATTCCGCCCGCGTGGGATGCGCCGGCGCAGGCCACGCCACAGTGGCTGGCCGGCCAGCGCTGGATGTCCTTCGGACCGGCCACGCAGATGTACCGGCTCATCGCCGGCTGGTTCGCGCAGGCCGGCCTGAACCCCCGCCCCCGCATGGAGCTGAACCACCCGCTGGCACTGCGCAGCCTGGTGGGCGCCGGCCATGGCGTGGCGGTGCTGCCGCTGGAGCAGCCCGGGGTGGCGGGCGGCGATGTGGAGCAGGACAACGCGGGCCTGCAGGTGCGCCCGCTGAGCCCGCCGCTGTGGCGGGAGCTGGGGCTGGCGCGGCGGGCGTCGCAGGTGCACGACACGGCCATCCTGGCGGTGTGGGCGGCACTGGAGTCCCTGGCCGTGCCGTGACGGGCACTGGCTGCGCGCTACCGAGCCTTGCCGCCTCCCTCATTCCCGGCCCCTGGTCCGTCCAGGCAGGGGCAGGGGCAGGGGCAGGGGCAGGGGCAGGGGCAGGGGCAGGGGCAGGGGCGGGGCAAGGCAAGGCAAGGCAAGGCAAGGCAAGGCAATGGGCCCCTGAAAGAGGCTTACAGCAGCCGGACCTCGAAGTACGCGCCGTCTCCTTCCCCCAGGTCGCGAAACCCCGCCTGCCGCGCGGCGACGCTGGCTTTGCCCCATTGCTTGATCAAGGCGAGGTCACCGGCCGACACGATTTCGGGTGGCGATTCTTCCAGGCTGGACATGGTGTCCAGGGCCGCGGCGACCTGCGCGGGGCCGCCGAGCTGTTTTTCGAGCTCCCTGGCATAGCGTGCCTCGGCGGCCATGCGCTCCCGGGGTGGCAGCTCTTCAGGGTAGTCGCGCAGGGCGACCGCGTAAGTGGATTCAAGAACTTCCATGGCGCTTCTCCGTAAATGGTTGACTGTATAAATATACAGTTTTGTCGAGCGCGCTGCATGCGGGTTGGTCCGGGGCGGGTGCCGGGGGGCGCTGTCCCTGGAGGGACCGGGGAAAGGTCAGATCCGCTTGCAGAAGAACGTGGTGCCGCAGAACGCGCCGTCCGGCATCAGCGCATAGTCGGGCACCACGCCCACGCGCTGCCAGCCGGCGCGCTCGTACAGGCGCTCGGCGTCGCCGCCGGTCACGGTGTCGAGCAAGAGCACGGTCTTGCCCTCGGCGCGCGCTGCGTCGTCCACGGCGGCCATGAGCTGCTGGGCGATACCCCGGCGGCGGGCCTGGCGGTGCACCAGCATCTTGGCCACGTCGGCGCGGTGGGGCTGGTTGTCGGGCATGGCGGTGGCGAGCTGTACGGTCCCCACGATGTGGCCTCCCGGGGCCTCGGCCACCAGCAGCACGCGTTCGTTGCGGGCCACGCCGTCGGCCACGCCGCTCCAGAACGCGAGGGCCTTGTCGCGCGGCAGCGGCCACATGAAGCTCACCGACGCCCCACCTTGCACGCAGTCGATCAGCACGTCGGCCAGCGCCGGCACGCTCGCGGCCGCCTCGCGGGCGCCCAGGCGCCGGATGGTGACGGCGGGCGAAGGGGCCCGTATGTCGGTGGTCATGGTTTTCTCCTCGGGGTGGGGGATGCGAAGCGGGCAGGCGGCAGGCCCAGCGTGGTGAGCGCCACCAGGTAGCGCGCGGGCCGCGTGCCCGGGTTGTGGAACACGATGGGCTGGTTGAGCTGCATGGCCAGGCAGTCCCCCGCGCCCAGCGCCCAGGTGGTGGTGCCCACGGTCAGGTCCATGCGGCCTTCCACCAGCCAGACCTGCTGGTGGATGTCGGCATCGTGCACGGCCGAGTCGAGGGCGACGCGCTGGCCGGGCGGAAACTCCACCTCCACCAGCTGCAGCGGCGAGGGCGCGGGCGGCGACAGCCGGCGGCGCACATAGCCCGAGGCCGGGTCCTGCCAGCGGGGCTGGTCGGCGGCCCGGATCAGGGGCGAGGGCAGGGCCTCGCCCTCGCCATCGGTGCCGTCCTCGAAGAAGGAGGCGAGTGCCACGCTCAGCCCGACGGCCAGTTTGTCCAGCACGGCGGCCGTGGGGCTGCTCTGGCCGCGTTCGATCAGCGAGATGTTGGAGCGGCTCACGCCGCTGCGCTCGGCCAGCGTGTCCAGTGAGTAGCCCCGGGTGTCGCGCAGCTCGCGCAACCGGCGGGCGATGCGGTGGTTGATGTCCATGGCGGCAGTTTAATGGAAATTTATTCCATAAAACTGGAAATTGGTGGCGGCAAGCTCGCGGATGGGAGTGTCGCAGGATGGGGATGCGTCATATGGGAGACTTTTTGCTTCTGTTTTGATAGCTTGAAGCGTATATCCAGAAAGCGCTGCAGCCATTTTTATCGAATTGATACACCCACGTGGCCTTGGCGGCCCGCGCCAGCCGCGCTGATACTGTGTGTACTTTGCATTTCGATCTGCCAGAACAACCGCCGGAGACATTCAGACCATGACGCTGCCTTTTCACACGCTCGACCCCGACCTGTTTGCCCGTGCCCAGCCACTGCTGGATGAAGAGTGGCTGGCGCGCGACGCCGACCTCGCGCCCGCGCTGCCCACGGTGCTCGCACGCAACGTGGGGCAGGACTGGCACAAGGCGGGCACCTTCCGCCACCATCTGGTGGGCGTGGCGCGCTCGCTCACCGTGTGGCGGCAGCCGCGCGATGTGCGCCTTCTGGGGCTGCTGCACAGCGTGTATGGCAATGCCTTCGTGGACCTGGTGAAGTTCGACCCCGCCCGGGAGCGTGCGCGCGTGCGCGAGATCGCGGGCGAATCGGCCGAGCACCTGGTCTACCTGTTCTGCACGCAGTCGCGCACGCAGTTCGTGCAGCGCGTGCTGGCCGGGCAGCTGGAGCCCGATGGCAGCCTGGCGCTGGAGAAGGACGGCGTGCGCCACGTGCTCACGCCCTACGAGGTGGCGGCGTTCATCATCGTGAGCATGGCCGACACCATCGAGCAGTGGTTCAGCTGGCAGGACGACATCTTTTCGCGCTTCCCCGCGGTGCAGCACCGTCCCCAGCCGGTGCACTGGGCCGCGTCGCTGTGGCCCGGGCCGATGCGGCCGAGCGGACGCATGGTCTCGCAGATCAACGGCCTGGGCCTGGCGCTGCAGCACCCGGGCCTCCAGGGCCTGCTGCCCACGCCGCCCGTGTTTGCCCATTGCACGCAGCCGCTGGCGGCGGCGGACGAGGCGGCGGCCGCCTCGCTGTACTGGTCGGTGATCCAGCAGGACCAGCCGCTGGTGGACCTGGATGTGGCCACCGGGGTGCTGGAAAGCGCGGTCCGTCACAACCCCTGGGTGGGCGAGCCACAGATGGTGCTGGCGCAGCTGTATCTGTCGGCGGGCCGCAGGCAGGACGCCAGGGCGGCGGCGGACAGCGCGCTGCAGCTGTTCAGCGCCTGGGGGAATTCGTGGGACAAGCGGGTGCAGTGGGACGCCTGGGTGGCCTGGACGCGCATTTTGCTTCAGGGCGCGACGGTGGAAGGCACCTGGCCCGAGCGACTGGACAAGCTCAACAACGTCGCGCTGCGAGGGTGATAAACGTTATTCATATTAATTGTAAGAACATAAAAACTTATTCGTTCCTGTTTTATCGGGGAAACCCTAGGATGCCTGCATCTCTTAACGAAAGGTGTCTTCCGTGAACAAGCGCTCGCTGCTGCAAACCACTCTCGCCCTGGCCCTCGCCGCCGGCTTTTCGACCGGCGCCCTGGCGCAGGACAAGCCCCTGAAGATCGGCGTGACGGGCGGTCCCCATGCGCAGATCTTCGAAGTGGTCAAGAAGGTCGCCGAGAAGGACGGCCTCAAGATCCAGGTCGTCGAGTTCAGCGACTACGTGCAGCCCAATGCCGCGCTGTCGGCCGGCGACCTCGATGCCAACAGCTACCAGCACAAGCCCTACCTGGATGCCCAGGTCAAGGACCGTGGCTACAAGCTGGTGCCCGTGGGCTATACCGTCAATTTCCCGATCGGCCTGTATTCCAAGAAGGTCAAGAAGCTCGAAGACCTGAAGGAAGGCGCCAAGTTCGGCATTCCCAACGACCCCACGAACGGCGGCCGCGTGCTGCTGGTGCTGCAGGACAAGGGCCTGATCAAGCTGCGTGACGGCGCCGACCTGAAGGCCACGCCGCTGGACGTGGTGAGCAACCCCAAGAAGCTCAAGTTCGTGGAACTCGATGCCGCCCAACTGCCCCGTTCGCTCGACGACCTGGATGCCTCGGCCATCAACACCAACTTCGCGCTGTCGGCCGGCCTGAACCCGGGCAAGGACGCCATCGCGCAGGAAAACGCCAAGAGCCCCTACGTCAACCTGATCGCCGTGCGCGAAGCCGACAAGGACAAGCCCTGGGTGGCCAAGCTCGTGAAGGCCTACCACTCGGAAGAAGTGCGCAAGTTCATCCAGACCGAGTTCAAGGGTTCGGTGCTGCCAGGCTTCTGATGCTTCCAGCTGCCGGTGCCTGAACGGGCCCCGGGACGGCTTGTCCGCGGGCGTGCCGCACCCTGCGCGGCGCCATGGTGCCGCCCGGCCACCTGCTGCCGGTGCTGATCATCGGATCGTTGCATGGCACATTTCGACAGTATCGTCGTCGGCCTCGGGGCCGTGGGCTCCGCCACGCTGTATCAGCTGGCGCGGCGCGGGGCCAGGGTGCTCGGGCTGGACCAGTTCCAGCCGCCGCACAGCCTGGGCTCCTCGCACGGCCAGACCCGCATCACCCGGCTGGCGGTGGGCGAGGGCGACGAATACGTGCCCCTGGTGCGCCGCTCGCACGAGATCTGGCGCGAACTGGAGGCCGCGACCGGCCAGCCCATCTACACCCGCACCCACGGCCTGGTGCTCGGGCCGCGCGATGGCGCGCCGCTGCACCAGGGACGCCGCCTGGACTTCGTGCACAACACCATCGAGATCGCGCGCCGCCATGGCATAGACCACGAGGTGCTGGACCATGCCGACCTGCGCCGGCGCTACCCGCAGTTCCAGCTCAACGACCACGAATTCGCCTACTGGGAGCGCGACGCCGGCTTCGTGCGGCCCGAGGCCGCCATCAGCGCCCAGTTGCAACAGGCCCAGGTGCATGGCGCCACGGTGCAGACAGGGGTGCGCGTGACCGGCCTCGCGCGCGAAGGCGGGCACCTGCGGGTGGACACCACGCAGGGCCGCCACAGCGCCGGGCAGGTGGTGCTGGCTGCGGGCCCCTGGCTCCCGGGCCTGCTGGGCGAGGAGCTGCGGCATGCCTGGGCACCCCGGCTGGCGGTGTACCGCCAGGTGATGTTCTGGTTCGACGTGGGGGCCGCCAGGCCCTCGTTCGAGCCCGGGGTGTTTCCGGTCTTCATCTGGACCTTTCGCGACGGACCGGACGACTCGATCTATGGGTTCCCGATCGCGGATGCGGGCGCGCCGGCCTTCAAGGTGGCCACCGCGCAGTACCTGGAGACCACCACCCCGGACACCGTGGACCGCACCGTGGCCGATGCCGAGAAGCACAGCATGCTGCAGCGCCACGTGCTGCCGCGCTTTGATGCCCCGGCCGCCCGCTGCACCGACGCCCGCGCCTGCCTGTACACCGTGACTCCCGACCACGGCTTCGTCGTCGACCGGCTGCCCGGCTGGCCAGGCGTGCACGTGGCCTCCGCCTGCTCGGGCCATGGCTTCAAGCACTCGGCCGCCGTGGGAGAGGCCCTGGCGCAGCAGGTGCTGGACCTGCTGGAGCGCCTGGATCTGCGGCCCTTTGGCCATGCCCTGCACGGGTTGGCAGCCACAGGGTTTGCCTGAACAAACTCAAGGATGTTTTGGTTTTATAGAAACCAAATTTTATTCTTTTGGGTTTTATGAGAAGGGTTCTAGAGTGAACACATTGTTCACGGCAGCCCCGCCCATGAGGGCTGCGAAACCCTAGCCTCAAGGACCCCTGCCATGCTTTCATCCGCCATCCAGGACACCCAGGACGCTGTGCTCGCACACGAATTGGAATCTGCCCGCTCGGTCGCACTGGCGTCCGGCCTGCCCTATGCGGGCGGCGTTGCGCCCACCGTGGCGTGGAAACTCGTCCTGGCCGGCGATGCCGTGCTGGTGGACGTGCGCTCGGCCGAAGAGCTGAAGTTCGTCGGCCAGGTGCCGGACAGCCTGCACGTGCCCTGGGCCACGGGCACCGCCCTGCAGCGCAACCCGCGCTTCGTGCGCGAGCTGGAGGCCCGCCTGGCCAGCCACGGCGGCAAGGAGGCCACGGCGCTGCTGCTGTGCCGCAGCGGCAAGCGCTCGGCCCTGGCGGCCGAGGCGGCGGCCAAGGCCGGCTTCACCCGCGTCTTCAACGTGCTCGAAGGCTTCGAGGGCGAGATCGATGGCCACAAGCAGCGCGGCCATGCCGATGGCTGGCGCTTTCACAACCTTCCCTGGATCCAGGACTAGCCCCGGGGCACGGCCCGCCTCCACGACTGAACCACAGCTTCCCTTTCCCCATGGCCGTCTTCAACATCGAACCCATCGTGCAGTCCCTGCACGCCGTGCGCCGCGACTGGCGCAGCCTGCAAAAGCGCTCCCAGGAGCCGGGCGGGCGCGAGTTCCCATCGCGCGACGCGCTGGCCGATATCGTCGACAAGCTCAAGGGCGTGCTGTTTCCCATGCGCCTGGGCCCACCCGACCTGCGCCAGGAGAGCGAGGACTTCTACGTCGGCCACACGCTGGACGCCGCCTTGCATGCGCTGCTGGCGCAGATCCGGCTGGAGTTGCGTTATGTGCTGCGCCACCAGCCGGTGGAAGAGCAGAACATCGAAAAGCGCGCCGTGCAGACGGCCCGCAGCTTCGCCACCTCGCTGCCCGAGATCCGCAGCCTGCTCGACAGCGACGTGCTGGCCGCCTACCACGGCGATCCGGCCGCGCGCAGCGTGGACGAGGTGCTGCTGTGCTACCCCGGCATCCTGGCCATGATCCACCACCGCCTGGCGCACACGCTGTACCAGCTGGAGCTGCCGCTGCTGGCGCGCATCGTGGCCGAGCAGGCCCATGCGCAGACCGGCATCGACATCCACCCCGGCGCGCAGATCGGCGCGGGCTTTTTCATCGACCACGGCACGGGCGTCGTGATCGGCGAGACCGCGGTGATCGGCGAGCGCGTGCGTGTCTACCAGGCCGTCACGCTGGGCGCCAAGCGCTTTCCCACGGACGAGGATGGGCACTTGCAGAAGGGCCAGCCACGCCACCCGGTGGTGGAGGACGACGTGGTCATCTACGCCGGCGCCACCGTGCTGGGCCGGGTGACGCTGGGGCGCGGCGCCACCATTGGCGGCAATGTGTGGATCACGCACGACGTGCCCGCGGGCGGCAACGTGACCCAGGCCCTGTCGCGCCACAACGGGCACCACGACGGCGACGAACCCAGGGTGGGCGTGGCATGAGTGAGGTGCTGGTACGCAGTTTCGGCACGGCCGTGCGGCGCCTGCGCGAGGCGCGCGGCTGGTCGCAGGAGCAACTGGCCGAGCATGCCGACCTGAACCGCTCCTATGTGGGCGAGATCGAGCGGGGCCGCGCCATTGCCTCGCTGGTCACCATTGACAAGCTCTCGCAGGCCCTGGGCGTGAGCAGTGCCACGCTGCTCGGACATTGCGACGAATTGAACAGCGCCCATGTGCTGAAAGGCACGCGATTGGCGGCTATAGCATGTTGAAGCGATAGCGGGGGAATCCGACACTGGCTGGGAATCGAAACCTGTTCGTTTACCAACCTTTCTGATACGGAGCCTCACATGACGGCAACAGTGGGCGGCACGACCGCCCTGGGCGACAACGCAGCGCGGCAACTTGCCAACGCGACCAAGACCACCGCACAACTCTCGACCATCTCGCCGCGCTGGCTCACGCACCTGCTGCAGTGGGTGCCGGTGGAGGCAGGCATCTACCGCCTCAACCAGGTCAAGAACCCCGAGCTGATCAAGGTCACCTGCACCGCCCGCGAGGAAGAGAACCAGTTGCCGCGCACCTTCGTGGACTACGAAGAGAACCCGCGCGAGTTCTTCCTGAATGCCGTGAGCACCGTGCTCGACGTGCACACCCGCATCTCCGACCTGTACAGCAGCCCGCACGACCAGATCAAGGAACAGCTGCGCCTGACGATCGAGACGATCAAGGAAAACCAGGAGAGCGAGCTCATCAACAACCCCGACTACGGCCTGCTGGCCCAGGTGACGGAAGAGCAGCGCGTGTTTCCGCTCACCGGCGCGCCCACGCCGGACGACCTGGACGAGCTGCTCACCAAGGTCTGGAAGGAGCCCGCCTTCTTCCTGGCCCACCCGCTGGCGATCGCCGCCTTCGGCCGCGAAGCCACGCGCCGTGGCACGCCGCCGCCCACGGTGAGCCTGTTCGGCTCGCAGTTCATCACCTGGCGCGGCATTCCGCTGATCCCTTCGGACAAGGTGCCCGTGGCCGACGGCAAAAGCAAGATCCTGCTGCTGCGCGTGGGCGACAAGCGCCAGGGCGTGGTCGGCCTGTTCCAGCCCGGCCTGCCGGGCGAGCAGAGCCCCGGCCTGTCGGTGCGCTTCATGGGCATCAACAACCATGCCATCGCGTCCTACCTGATCTCGCTGTACTGCTCGCTGGCCGTGCTCACGCCCGATGCGCTGGCCGTGCTGGACGACGTGGAGATCAACAAGTACCACGACTACCCCGACACCTACAAGTAAAGCGGCCGCGTGGTGACCACTCCATCCTCCCTTCCTGCCAGCGTGCCCGCCACGCTGCAGCCGCCGATCGACCCGGCGCTGCTGGCCGGGCTGGCGACGGCCCTGTTCGCGGCCCGGCCTGGCGAAGAGCCGCGCTTTGCCGGGCCGGCCGCAGGCCGGCCCTCCACGCCACCGGGCTCGCTGCCTGGTGCGGGGCAGGGCACGCCCTGGCCGCCTGGCGTGCAGGCGCCCGTCAACATCGCACCGGCCGGCTCGCCGCTGGTCAGCCCGGCGGGCTTTGGCCCCGGCGTGCCCGGCACCCCCATCCCGCAAGGGCTGGTGCCGGGTGCCAACCTGGTGCCGGCCTCGCCCACGCCGCTGGCCTCGCTGGCGCACCGTGCGCCGGCCCTGCTGCCTCATGCGGTGGCTGGCAACGGCGTACCCGACTCGGTGATCAGCACCTTGCCGGCCTACGAGCCGCGCTTTGGCAGCGGCGTGCTGGGGGTGCCCGAGGCGGCGCAGCCTTCCGCACCACCCGTCCCATCGACAGCATCGCCGTACTACTTTCTCGGTGAGCGCCATGGCCACCCGCTGGCGGCCGACCGCGCACCGCAGGTGGCACCGCCCGACGGGCATGGCGCCGTTCCCGGCGGGCTCGATGCCCTGGCGCGCCTGCCTTTTGCCGCACCCGAAGTGCCGCGCGTGGGCTCGCCCACGGCCGGCACCGGCGTGCCCAGCACGGTGCCATCGACCGAGCCGCGTTTCTACTTCGCCGACGCCGTGGTGCTGCCCGGCGGCTACACCACGCCCGGCCGTGCCCCGGCTGCCGGCAGCGTCCCGCAGGCCGACCGCAGCGCCCACCCCGCGTTCGACGTGCATGCGGTGCGCCGCGACTTCCCGGTGCTGCAGGAGCGCGTGAATGGCCGCCAGCTCGTCTGGTTCGACAATGCGGCCACCACGCACAAGCCGCAGTCGGTCATCGACCGCATCAGCCACTTCTACGCGCACGAGAACTCCAACATCCACCGTGCGGCGCATGAACTGGCCGCCCGTGCCACGGACGCCTACGAGGGCGCACGCCAGCGCGTGCAGCGCTTCATCAATGCGCCCGACGTGAACGAGGTGATCTTCGTGCGCGGCACCACCGAGGCCATCAACCTGGTGGCCAAGAGCTGGGGCGCGCAGCATGTGGGCGAGGGCGACGAGATCATCGTCAGCCACCTTGAGCACCATGCCAACATCGTGCCCTGGCAGCAGCTGGCCGCCGCCAAGGGAGCGCGCCTGCGCGTGATCCCGGTGGACGACTCGGGCCAGGTGCTGCTCGACGAATACCAGAAGCTGCTCAACGACCGCACCAGGATCGTCGCCGTCACCCAGGTCTCCAATGCCCTGGGCACCGTGGTGCCGGTCAAGGAGATCGTGGCCCTGGCCAGGCGGGCGGGCGCCACGACCCTGGTCGACGGCGCGCAGTCGGTCTCGCACAGGCGGGTGGACGTGCAGGACCTGGGGGCCGACTTCTTCGTGTTCTCGGGCCACAAGGTCTTCGGACCCACTGGCATCGGCGTGGTCTGGGGCAAGCGTGCGGTGCTCGAAGACATGCCGCCCTGGCAAGGCGGCGGCAACATGATTGCCGACGTGACCTTCGAGAAGACGGTGTTCCAGCCCATCCCGAACAAGTTCGAGGCCGGCACCGGCAACATCGCCGACGCCGTGGGCCTGGGCGCCGCCATCGACTACGTGAACCGGGTGGGCATCGAGAACATCGCGCGCTACGAGCACGAACTGCTGGTCTACGGCATGCGCCACCTGGGTGCGATCCGCGGCGTGCGGCTCATCGGCACGGCCGACGACAAGGCCAGCGTGATGTCCTTCGTGCTCGCGGGCTACACCACGGAAGAGGTGGGCAAGGCGCTCAACGAGGAGGGCATCGCCGTGCGCACCGGCCACCACTGTGCCCAGCCCATCCTGCGCCGCTTCGGCGTGGAGACCACGGTGCGGCCTTCGCTGGCGTTCTACAACACCTTCGACGAGATCGACCGCCTGGTGGCCGTGGTGCAGCGCCTGGCCGGGCAGCGGCGCGCGGGCTAGCGGCCGACCGGGCGGGCCTTCATGGCGGCGCAATACGCTATACAAAATGCAGCAATTGCGCCGGGCCCGCCGTCCTGCGTTTTCACGGGGCTGTGGCTATCATGGCAAGCGCTGTGTACAGCATGGCCCGGTACGTTCCGATCGATGCCATGCGGTGTTTTTTTTCTCCGTTGTCGTCCATTCACAAGGAGTTTTCATGAGCAATGTCCAGATCGCCGTCATCGTCGGCAGCCTCCGCAAGGATTCCTTCAATCGCCAGCTGGCCACCGCCATCGCGCGGCTGGCACCGGCGGATTTCCAGTTCACGCAGTTGCGCATTGACGACCTGCCTTTGTACAACCAGGACGACGATGGCCAGCAGGCCGCGCCAGTGTTGCGCCTCAAGCGCGAGATCCAGGCCGCGCAGGGCGTGCTTTTCGTGACGGCGGAGTACAACCGGTCCATCCCCGGCGTGCTCAAGAACGCCATCGACCATGCGTCGCGGCCCTATGGCCAAAGTGCATGGGCGGGCAAGCCCGCGGGCGTGATCGGCGCGTCGGTGGGGGCCATCGGCACGGCCCTGTCGCAGCAGCACCTGCGCAACGTGCTGGCCTACCTTGACATGCCCACCCTGGGCCAGCCCGAAGCATTCATCCATGCCAAGGACGGTCTTTTCGATGCCGATGGCAACGTGGGCGAAGGCAGCAGGAAGTTTCTGCAAGGCTGGGTGGACAAATACGTGGCCTGGGTGAAGGCGCACGCGGCCTGAGCGGCCGCGCCATCTGCACCTTTGGCGTCAGCGCGCGCAGGGGCGCAGATGCCGCTCGAAGAAGCTCAGAGGGTCTGCGATCACGGCTGCCCTGATGCGGGGGGCCGCCGGCGGCAGCAGTTGCGGTGCAGCCGGCTGGCGGCGGTCCAGCCCGGCTGCGGATGCCGCTCAGGCTGCCTGTGCCACCCGGGCCTGGTTGGCCGCGACGGTGGTGTGGGCCTGCAGGTCACGGTCGGCATTGGCCAGGGCCGCTGCCTTGGCGTCCGGGCCCATGCCCACGCCTTCGGCGCGCACGAAGCGCACGTCGGTGATGCCGAAGAAACCGAACACGACCTTCAGGTAGCTTTCCTGGTGCTCCAGGGCCTGGCCGCCTTCGCTGGTGGAATACACGCCGCCGCGGCTGGACGCCACGATCACCGTCTTGCCCTCGGCCAGGCCCACGGGGCCCTTGTCGGTGTACTTGAAGGTGCGGCCCGTCTGTGCGATGCGGTCGATCCAGGCCTTGAGCTGGCTGGGTATCGAGAAGTTGTACAGCGGAGCGCCGACCACGATCACGTCGGCGGCCAGGAACTGGCTCACCAGCGCTTCGGACACGGCGTTTTCCTGGCGCTGGAGTTCCGTCGCCGCGGCCTGGCCGGTGCGAAAGCCCAGGGAGTCGGATGACAGGTGCGAAGGAGCCTGGGCGGCGAGGTCGAGGTACTGCACGCTGGTGCCGGGGTGGCTGGCCTGCCATGCGCCCACGATGCGGGCGGTGAGTTCGCGGGAGACGGATTGTTCGCCGGTGATGGCGGAATCGATGTGAAGCAGTTGCATGAGAGAACTCCTTGGGGGTGTGTCAGCGGTGGGACCACGGCGTGTGGCCATGGGATGAATTGTGGGGACGCATCAAAATGTTGATAAGGTAGTGAACTTGCGATAGATTGTTCTATCCATAGAACGATCAGGGCGTCTGATGCGCCTTGCCTTACCGTGGGACCTCCATGCCGGTGATCGCTGGGCGCGGGCACAGGCCTTGTGGTCCCGGCTTTCGCGGGCACGTCAACGTGCACAACACGCTCTCACCATGCAAGACCTCAACGACATGCTGTATTTCGCCGAAGTGGTGGAGCGGGGCGGCTTCGCCGCCGCCGGGCGGGCGCTGGGGATCCCCAAGTCGCGCCTCTCTCGGCGCGTGTCGGATCTGGAAACGCAGCTGGGCGTGCGGCTGTTGCAGCGCACCACGCGCAAGCTCTCGCTCACCGAGGTGGGAGAAGCCTATCTGCGCCATTGCCAGGCCATGCGGGAATCCGCCCAGGCGGCTGCCGACACCGTGGCCCAGGTGCAGACGGCACCGCGGGGCACCATCCGCGTGAGCTGTCCGGTGACGCTGGCGCAGACCGTGCTGGCCGAGCTGATGCCGCAGTTTCTTTCCACCTACCCCGAGGTGCGGGTGGAGATGCTGGTGAGCAACCGCGCCGTGAACCTGGTGGAGGAAGGCATCGACGTGGCGCTGCGCGTGCGGCCCTCGGTGGAGGACAGCGGCAGCATGGTCGTCAAGCGCCTTGACCATGCAACCCAGATCCTGGTGGCCAGCCCGGACCTGCTGATCCGCCAGGGCACCCCCGAGACACTGGAGGACCTGGGGCGGCTCGACAGCATCGCCATGTCGGCGCCCGATGGCCGGTCCACCTGGAACCTCATCGGGCCCGGCGGTGTGCACCAGGTGGTGCACCACGCCCCCCGCTACGTGGCCGATGACCTGCTGACCCTCAAGATCGCGGCGATGGCGGGCACCGGCATCTGCTGGATGCCGGACTACATGTGCTCCGAGGAAATACGGGCGCGCCGGCTGGTGCGGGTGCTGCCGGACTGGGCTCCCCTGCCCGCCATCGTGCATGCGGTGTTTCCATCGCGCCGGGGCCTGTCCCCGGCGGTGCGGCGTTTTCTGGACTACCTGGGCGAGGCCATGCCCGGACGCAGCAGCCTGAGCACCCGCCAGGCCCTGATGGGGGTGGACGGGGCGGATATCTGAGCCGTGGCTGCGGCGCGGCGCGCCCGGCGTGCGGCATCGCCGGCCGTGGAAAAGACGGTGCCCCACCCGTGCCGCGCCTGCGCCCCGCCTTTTGGCGCCACAATGCAACGAATTGCAACTGTGCGGGCAACCCCTGTGTGTACCGTACCGGGGCGGCCCGGTGATTCTTCGTGACCGCTCCACACCCCATCGATCAAGATATCCGGCAAGCCCGCGTGCACCCTGCGGTGCGGGCCATCGTGGTCCCGCCGTGCCCCGAGTCGCTGCTGCGCCTGCAGCAGATCGTGGCCGCGCCCGAGCTGGACTCTGCCGCCCTGGATCAACTGGCCTCCTCGGACGTGGCCCTGGCCGCCGCCGTGATGCGGCTGGCCAACAGCCCGCTGTATGGCCTGGCCCAGCCGGTGCAGACCGTGGGCATGGCGCTCACGGTGCTGGGCCTGCAGCCGGCGGTGGAGCTGCTGTCGGCCTTCATCACGCGCAATGCCCTGCAGGTGCGGTCTCCGCTGCTGGAGCATTTCTGGGAAAGCTCGCAGCGCCGCGCCATCGCGTGCGAGCACATCGGCCACCAGCTCTACAGCTTTGACCCGGGCCTGGGCTACAGCTTCGGGCTGTTCTGCCATGTGGGCATGCCCGTGCTGGTGAAGGCCGTGCGGGGCTATGCCGGCACCGTGACCGAGGCCCTGGCCCGCAAGGACCGCACCTTCACCCAGACCGAAAACGCCAGCCACCGCACCGACCACGCGGTGATGGGCGCCATCGTGGCCCGCACCTGGCACCTGCCGGGGGATGTGGCGCAGGCCATCTGGCTGCACCACGACTTTGCGTGCCTGGGCGATGAGCGCTTCAACCCCACGGTTCGGCACCTCGTGGCGCTGGGCCTGCTGGCCGAGTACCTGGTGAACCACCACGACAGCCTGGCCCCCACGCGCGAATGGCTGCAGCATGGCCAGGCCTGCATGCAGCATCTGCATGTGACGCAGGATGAGCTGGACCACTGGATCGACGCGCTGCACCCGGCTTTCGAGGCCGTGCGGTTCTGAGCCTGGGCACTCCCTGCGCTGGAGGTTCCGCGGCTAGCGTTGTTCAGCCTCGATGAGGTCCGCAATGCGCGCATGTCCCCGTTGCCGGGCTTGCTGCGCCGCGTTCAGGCCTTCGCGGTCCACCAGGGTTCGGTTGGCGCCCAGGGCCAGGAGTTTCTGGACGGCGGTGGCCTGGCCGTGGATGGCCGCGAGCATCAGTGCCGTCCTGCCAGCGCTGTCGCGGGCGTCGATGGGCACGCCCTGGCGAACCAGGCTTTCCGCCTGGAGGGCGTCGCCTGCGCGGGCGGCTTCCCACAAGTGCCGCGACAACAAGGCGCTGGAACCCGCATCGGCGCTGGGTGCGGTGGCAGCGAGTTTGCCGTTCGCAGCATTGCCCCCTTGTAGGCTGCGGGCCGCAGCAGCGGCGGCAGGTGCCGCAGCGGATGGCATGGCCTGGGGCTGTGGCACCACTGCCCTCGAAGCGGCACCATCTTGCGCAACGGAGCGCTCGCGCATCTCGGCGCGGGGGGCTGGCGCAGCGGAGGGCGCGGGGGGCGGTGCGGGACGGGGCGTGATGGCCTTCTCGGCCGTCATGGGCGGCGATGCGGGAAAGCCTGAAACGGCCCCGGCTGCGTTGTGGCCCGGTGAGGACTCGGCCTCGGGGGCCGCGATTGCGGGGGCCGGTGCCGGTACAGTCTTGGCCAGTGGCCTGGCCTGGCCTGGCGCCGCAGACGCTGGTTTTTGTGCCGTGGACCTGGCCGGTGGGATCGCCGTGTCGCGGGCACGGTCTGGCAAACCCGCAGCGGCCGATGGCGCCGCTGAGCTTGTTTCTGCCGCTGTGGCCGTGGAAGGTGCAGGTGCGGGAGCTGGCAATGCGGCGGGGGCTGGCGCTTCGGCCCGGCGCTGGCCATAGGCGACTTCTTTTTCTTCGGGCGTCCCGCGCTCGAATTGCAGCATCAGCAAGCCAGTCAGCCCCACCACGGCCACGGTGGCCAGGGCCGAGATCTTCCAGCGCGACTGGTTGGCGGCGGCACGGGTGGGTGGGGCTGCCGTGGGCGATGGGGCCGTGGCGGCTGCTGCCGCCAGCATCTGCGCATGCGCGCGCACAGCATCGCGCACCTGCGCGCCGGGGCGGGCATCTTCCTGCGCGCTGGCTTCGCGGTATCGCCGGACCAGTTCGTCGTCTGGCGCGCTCATGCTGCAAACTCCTTGAGGTGCTGGCGAAGGCTGGCCCGCGCATAACGCAGGCGGCTCTTGGCGGTTTCAAAATTCACGCCCGTGGCCTGTGCAATCTCCTGCACGCTGAGGTCACCTTCGGCCTGCAGCAGAAAGGCCTCCCGCTGTTCGAGGGGCAGTTGCTCCACGGCGGCGATCAGCGCCGCCGCCTGCTCGCGGGACTGCAACTGCCGCACCGGCCCGAAGCCGGAGTCGGCCACCAGCGTGTCCGCCAGGCTGCGCGCGTCGTCGTCGTCGCTCGCGTCCAGGCTGGCGTGGTTCTTGGCGGTGCGCAGGTGGTCGACCAGCCGGTTGTGCGCCAGTGTGAACAACCAGGTGCGGAATTTCGCCTTCACCTCGTAGCTGCCGGCATGGCGCGCCACGGCAAACCAGACATCCTGCAGCAGGTCGTCGGCCACGGCCTGGACCTTGACGCTGCGAAACACGAACCGCCACACCGCCAGTTCGTGCCGGCCATACAGCGCGTCGAATGCGCCCATGTCTCCCCCGGCATAACGCAGCATGAGCATCTCGTCGGTTTCGTCCGTGGGGGCGGGGGAGGGGGCGGTCGGCACCCGCGCATTATGCGAGGCCCTCATGCACCGGCGGGCCTCTGCAGAGCGGAAGCCCTCAAGGCCTACCTCGGGTCAGGAACATACGACAGGTTGTCCGACTGCGGAAATGCGCGGGGCACATGCGGCCGGGCCAGTGGCTCGCGGATCACGCCGCTGGCGACCAGGTTTTCGCGGCTGTCATACCGGATGCTGATCACTTCATTAGGCTGGTCCTGCAGGCGCGTGAAGGTGGTGTGCGAGACGACCGAGGTCTCGCGCTGGCCATGGGCCGTTCCCAGCTTGGGAGACGGCATGGGCGCCGCCTTGGCCACACTGTCCGCAGCCATCGACCGTGCGGAAGACTCGGCTTCCGAGGAGGGGGCGGGTGCCGCAGCCGCGGGTGCTGCCGATGGCGAGGGCAGATGGGGGACAGGCTCCTCGCGCAGGCGTCCCAGGCTGTTGCCGTTGCCGCCGCTGTTGTCGCGGCGCTGGCTCTGGCTGTAGGGCTCGGGGGTGACGGCGGGCGAGGGCACGGGCGCCTGTTCGCGGAACAGCGCGACACCGATCACGCCCACGTGGGCCGGGCGGCCCGTGCGGCTGGCGTAGGAGTTGGCAATGCTGGAGAACTCGAAGGCCGCGACCTGGCTGTCGTTCTTGCGCCAGCCGGTGATCTGGTAGCGCTCGTAGGGCGAAAACACATAGCCGCGCTGGTCCCAGGCGGCGGTTTCACCGCTGAGCACATTGACGCCATCCACCGAGGGCACGGCTAGCACCCGTTCACCGGAGCGGTTGCGCACCGTGATGGCGTAGCGCGCGCCAGGGCGGCCAGCCACCCAGTATTCGCCCTTGGCGTAGTGCACCGGCAGCGTGGTGCCCGTGTCGCGGTCCACGATGGTGACATCGGCCAGGCGGCCAATGGCCTGGGCAGGCAGGCTGGCCAGTGCCAGCAAGGTGGCCAGTGCAGTGACTGCGGGAAGGGTGAATGAACCGGGTTTCATGGCAGCTCCATCAAAGTGTTGTTGGTGCTGAGTGAAACGAACGGGGCGGGTGAATGGGGTTGAAGCGCAGCAAAAATAATGGAAATATTTTTGAAGATCGCTAGAGACCCATTTCTGCAACGGGTTGCAGGGCCGACTCGGCCTGCCGGGACCGCCGGATAGAACGCCGCCTGCGGCGCTTTAGCAGTCTGCCGCTTGGCCATGCCACCCGTTAGCATGGCGCTCATGCTGTCTGCCAAACCCTACCTCCAGAGCGCCTGCGTCCGTCCGGATGCGGAGATCGACTACGACACCTACCCGTACAACATCCCCGCCATCCGCGAGTTAGGCCGGCTGGAGTTTCACTCGGACGTGACGTTCTTCGTGGGCGAGAACGGATCTGGAAAGTCCACACTGTTGGAAGGCATTGCCCTGGCCCTTGGCTACAGCCCCGAGGGTGGCACCCGTAACTTCCAATTGGCTACGGCAGGGTCGGAATCGTCCCTGCACGAGGTGCTGCGGCTGGCGCGCAGCTACCGCTCGCCGCGCGATGGCTACTTTCTGCGGGCCGAGAGCTTCTTCAACGTGGCGACCTACATGGACGAGGTGGGCTACCTGGACTCCTATGGCGGCAAATCGCTCCATGCCCGCTCGCATGGCGAAGCGTTCATGGCCCTGCTCACGCACAAATTCCAGGGCAAGGGCCTGTACCTGCTGGACGAACCCGAATCCGCGCTGTCCCCCAATCGGCAGCTGGCTGCGCTGTCGGCCATCCACCAGTTGGTAGAGGACAAGTCGCAGTTCATCATCGCTACGCACTCGCCCATTCTGCTGTCTTACCCGAACGCCAAGATCATCCAGTTCGACGGTGGCGGATTGTCCGAAGTGGCGTTCGAGGACACCGAGCACTATGTCGTGACGCAGGATTTCCTCAACAACTACCCGGAGCGGCTGAAACGCCTCTTGGAGGTGTGACGGGTCGTCTTGTTTTATAGACGTTTTGGCGATTAAGTAAGAGCAATATATTCGTTTGGGTTTTAAAGGCCGGATCGCAGAATGCCCCCTCAGACATTGAAGGAGCGTTCCACATGGCCACCTTGCGACTCGGCGACACCGCCCCCGACTTCACCCAGGAATCCACCGCCGGCACCATCCGTTTCCACGAATGGGCCGGTGATTCGTGGGTCGTGCTGTTCTCGCACCCCGCCGATTTCACGCCCGTCTGCACCACCGAACTGGGCAAAACGGCTGCCCTGGGCGGCGAATTTGCAAAGCGCAACGTCAAGCCCATCGCCGTGAGCGTGGACCCTGTCGATTCGCACAACCGCTGGGTGGGCGACATCAACGACACGCAGAACACCACCGTCAACTTCCCCATCCTGGCCGATGCGGACAAGAAGGTGGCCGACCTCTACGACATGATCCACCCCAACGCATCGACCACGGTCACGGTGCGCAGCGTGTTCATCATCGATCCCAAGAAGGTCATCCGCACCACCTTCACCTACCCCGCCAGCACGGGGCGCAATTTCGACGAGATCCTGCGCGTGATCGACTCGCTGCAACTCACCGACAGCCACAAGGTGGCCACTCCCGCCAATTGGAGGGACGGCGACGACGTGATCATCGTGCCCAGCCTGCAGGACCCGGCCGAGATCGCGCTGCGCTTTCCCAAGGGCTTCAAGGCGGTGCGCCCCTACCTGCGCATCACGCCCCAGCCCAACAAGTAAGCAGAAGAAGCAAGACACAACAGGGCAGGGCCGCGGCGCGAGGCTGTGGCGGACCCTCTGATTTCCGTGAGCACCTCCACCTCCATCATCATCGTTCCCGGCTGGCGCGACTCCGGTCCCGGCCACTGGCAAAGCCTGTGGGCCGAGCGCATCCCGCACGCCCGCCGCGTGGTGCAGGACGACTGGATCACGCCCACGCGGTCTGCCTGGGTGGGCCAGCTTGAAAAGACCGTGCTCGCGGCGCCCGGCCCGGTGGTGATCGTGGCGCACAGCCTGGGCTGCATCGCCACGGCCCACATCGGCCCCGAAGCGGCTGCCCGCGTGTGCGGCGCGCTGCTGGTGGCCCCGGCCGACCCCGAGCGCCGGGCCGTGCTGAGCGACTTCGCGCCGGTGCCCTATGCCGCGCTGCCGTACCGCAGCATCGTGGTGGCCAGCAGCAACGATCCGTATTGCCCCATTCGCTTGGCGGGCGCCTATGCCCGTGCCTGGGGCAGCGAGTTCGTGCGCATGCAGAACGCCGGGCACATCAACATCGAGTCCGGCCATGGAGAGTGGCCCCTGGGCTGGGCGCTGCTGCAGTCGCTGGAGGGCGAACACGGCGCCCTGCAGCCATCCGCCGCCCATCCACACGCCACGTCGGCGGCATTCTGATTGCTATATTTTTAATAGCTTCCTGCGCTTGATCATCAAGCGCTGCGGGCCATTTTTTCTTGAAATCCGTCGCCAGGACGCTTGCCAGGCCCGCTGGCAATCACCAGCCGGCCCGCCATTGAAAATCTATATTCCAATAGCTGATTATTTAACAAGAATATATTCTTTTGAGTTTTAAGCACGGCTCCGCACAATGGAGCATCTCCAGTACTTTTCGGGCGAAGGCACCATGACCTCTTTGAAACTCAAGACCCTTCTGGCCACCATGGCCCTGGCTGCCAGCGGCATGGCCGCTGCACAGAATTCGCTGCTCAACGTGTCGTACGACGTGGCCCGAGAGTTCTACAAGGACTACAACGCCGCCTTCGCTGCCCACTACAAGAAGACCACCGGCCAGGACGTGAAGATCGACCAGTCGCACGCCGGCTCCAGCGCCCAGGCGCGCGCCGTGAACGACGGCCTGGCGGCCGACGTGGTGACCATGAATACGACGACCGACGTGCAGTTCCTCGCCGACAGCGGCGTGGTCGCCAAGGACTGGGCCAAGAAATTCCCGCACGACGCATCGCCCACCACCTCGACCATGCTGTTCCTGGTGCGCAACGGCAACCCCAAGGGCATCAAGGACTGGGAAGACCTGATCAAGCCCGGTGTGCAGGTGATCGTGGTGAACCCCAAGACCGGCGGCAACGGCCGCTATGCCTACCTGGCCGCCTGGGGCGCCGTGCGCGAAAAGGGTGGCACCGAGGCGCAGGCCGCCGAATTCGTGGGCAAGCTCTACAAGAACGTGCCCATCCTGGCCAAGGGCGGCCGCGATGCCACGGCCACCTTCCTGCAGCGCAATCAGGGCGATGTGCTGATCACTTTCGAATCCGAGGTGGTCTCCATCGACCGCGAGTTCGGCGCCGGCAAGGTTGATGCCATCTACCCCTCGGTGAGCGTGGTGGCCGAGAACCCCGTGGCCGTGGTGGAACGCACCGTGGCCAAGAAGGGCACCGCCCAGCTGGCCAAGGCGTACCTGGACTACCTGTACTCCGAGGAAGCCCAGGAAATCGCCGCCAAGCACGCGATCCGCCCGCGTTCTGAAACGGTGCTCAAGAAGTACGCCGATACCTTCAAGCCGCTCAAGCAGTTCACGGTGGCCAAGTACTTCGGTTCGCTGACCGAAGCGCAGAAGGTGCACTTCAACGACGGCGGCCAGTTCGACAAGCTCTACACGCCCGGCGCCAAGTAGTAGTGGACAACCCCCTGAGCCGCTGTGCGGCTTCCCCCTTCTCTGGGCTATCGCCGGGAAGGGGGACGACGCCAGCGCCGCGGGGCGGCCCTTGCGCGGCGTCTGCTGGCTTGGGTCGCGCCGGTTTTCCTACCGACGATGCGCAATGGATAACAACATATGAACGGTAAAAAAAGCGCACCAAGAAGCGCTAGGAGGGTATTGCCCGGCTTTGGGCTGACCCTGGGCTACACGCTTTTCTATCTGAGCATCATCGTGCTGATCCCGCTGTCGGCACTGATCTTCAAGACCTTCACGCTGACCTGGGAGCAGTTCTGGGCGGCCATCAGCGCGCCGCGCGTGATGGCCTCGTACCGGCTGACCTTCGGGGCCTCGTTCCTCGCGGCGCTGGTCAACCTGGTGTTCGGCCTGCTGATTGCCTGGGTGCTGGTGCGCTACAAGTTTCCGGGCAAGAAGATCGTCGATGCACTGGTGGACCTGCCGTTCGCCCTGCCCACGGCGGTGGCCGGCATCTCGCTGACCGCCTTGCTGGCCGGCAACGGCTGGGTCGGCAGCATCCTGGAACCCCTGGGCATTCAGCTCGCGTTCAAGCCCGCGGGCATCGTGATCGCGCTCATCTTCATCGGCCTGCCGTTCGTGGTGCGCACCGTGCAGCCCGTGCTGGAAGACGCCGAAAAAGAGCTGGAAGAGGCCGCCACCTGCCTGGGCGCCACGCGTCTGCAGACCTTCACCAAGGTCATCCTGCCCTCCATCACGCCCGCGCTGCTCACCGGCTTTGCCATGGCATTCGCGCGGGCGGTGGGGGAATACGGCTCGGTGATCTTCATCGCTGGCAACATGCCCATGGTGTCTGAAATCACGCCGCTGATCATCATCGGCAAGCTCGAGCAGTACGACTACGCCGGCGCCACCGCCGTGGCCGTGGTCATGCTGGTCATCTCGTTCATCCTGCTGCTCATCATCAACGCACTACAGGCATGGCAGCGACGCCACGCGGGGGCTCCAGCATGAGCGGCAACAACTCCCGGACTATCCGCCGCGCACAGGCGGGCACGACTGAAGCGCCCTGGGTCCGCTACACGCTGATCACCATCGCGCTGGCCTTCATGCTGCTGTTCCTGGTGCTGCCGCTGGCCGCCGTGTTCGCCGAGGCGTTGCGCAAGGGCTTCGGGGCCTACCTCGAAGGCCTGCGCGAGCCCGATGCCTGGGCGGCCATCAAGCTCACGCTGATCACCGCTGTCATTGCCGTGCCGCTGAACCTCGTGTTCGGCGTCGCGGCCGCCTGGTGCATCGCCAAGTACGAGTTCAGGGGCAAGGCGTTCCTGACCACGCTGGTGGACCTGCCGTTTTCCGTCTCTCCCGTGGTGGCGGGCCTGATCTACGTGCTGATGTTCGGCGCGCAGGGCTGGTTCGGCCCCTGGCTGCAGGCGCATGACATCAAGATCATCTTCGCCGTGCCGGGCATCGTGCTGGCCACGGTGTTCGTGACCTTCCCGTTCATCGCGCGTGAGCTGATCCCGCTGATGCAGGCGCAGGGCAACGACGAAGAGCAGGCCGCCATCGTGCTGGGCGCCACCGGCTGGCAGACCTTCTGGTACGTGACGCTGCCCAACATCAAATGGGGCCTGCTGTACGGCGTGATCCTGTGCAATGCGCGCGCCATGGGCGAGTTCGGCGCGGTGTCCGTCGTGTCCGGCCACATCCGTGGGCAGACCAACACCATTCCGCTGCACGTCGAAATTCTCTACAACGAGTACCAGTCCGTGGCCGCGTTCGCCGCTGCATCGCTGCTGGCCTTGCTGGCCCTGGTCACGCTGGTCATCAAGACCATTGCCGAACACCGCAACGAGCAGGCCTTGAAAGCCGCCGCCGAGTTGCCCCCCGAGCGGCCCGCACCCGCGCCAGCCGTCCGCTGAAGGAAGAAGACCATGAGCATTGAAATCCGTAACGTCAGCAAGCAGTTCGGCGACTTCCAGGCGCTGCGCGACGTGAGCCTGGACATCGCATCGGGCGAACTCATCGCGCTGCTCGGCCCCTCGGGCTGCGGCAAGACCACGCTCTTGCGCATCATCGCCGGCCTGGAGACGGCCGATGTGGGCACCATCCACTTCAGCGGCGAGGACACCACCGACGTGCACGTGCGCGAGCGCAACGTGGGCTTCGTGTTCCAGCACTACGCGCTGTTCCGCCACATGACCGTGTTCGAGAACGTGGCCTTCGGCCTGCGCGTGAAGCCCCGTGGCGAGCGCCCGAGCGAGGCGCAGATCAAGCAGAAGGTGACCGACCTGCTCAAGCTCGTGCAGCTCGACTGGCTGGCCGACCGCTACCCCTCGCAGCTCTCGGGCGGCCAGCGCCAGCGCATCGCGCTGGCCCGCGCCCTGGCGGTGGAGCCCAAGGTGCTGCTGCTGGACGAGCCCTTCGGCGCGCTGGACGCCAAGGTGCGCAAGGAACTGCGCCGCTGGCTGCGCCGCCTGCACGACGAGCTGCACGTGACCAGCATCTTCGTCACGCACGACCAGGAAGAGGCACTGGAGGTGGCCGACCGGGTGGTCGTGATCAACCAGGGCCGCATCGAGCAAAGCGGCTCGCCCCAGCAGGTGTGGGACCAGCCCGCGAGCCCGTTCGTCTACGGCTTCCTGGGCGACGTGAACCTGTTCCACGGCCGGGCGCACGAGGGCCTGGTGCACCTGGAGGGCATGCAGATCGACTCGCCCGAGCACCAGGGCGCGCAGAACGCCAAGGCTTTTGCCTATGTGCGCCCCCACGACCTGGATGTGGAGCGCTACTCCCCGGGCGCCGGGCTCGACGCCCAGGGCCGCCCGCGCGGCATCGTGGCGCAGCTGAGCCGTGCCATCGTGGTGGGCCCGATCGCGCGCCTGGAACTTATTCCATCCCAGGATCACAAACCAGCGGACAATGCGTCCCCGGAACACTTGATCGAAGCGCAGATACCTGCGCAGCAGTTCAAGGAGATGGGGTTCAAGGAGGGCGAAACGCTGGTGGTGACGCCGCGCCGCGCCCGTGTTTTTCTGGACCACGCCGCCGGGATCTGATTCCCCCGAGCCGCTGCGCGTCTTCCCCCTGGGCGGACGTACCCGGTGGACTGGCGGGGCCAGATCCACGGGTGCACTGGTGCGGGGCACGCCCGTTTCGCCGGCGGCACCGTTTGCAACGGCTATTGATGAGGGATAAGAAATGAACTGGTTGACTGCGGCCCCGCGCCGTGTGCTGGCGCTGATCAGCGTGGCGTGTGTGGCGATGCTCGCCTTCGGCATGTACCTGCAGCATGTGGTGGGCCTGGAGCCTTGCCCCATGTGCATCGTGCAGCGTTATGCTCTCATTGGTGTAGCAATCTTCGCAGGTCTGGCAAGCGCTAGGGACGCTAAAGGCTGGTGGATGGGCTGGGGCGTGCTGGCCCTGGTGGCCTCGGGCTTCGGCGCCTTCGTGGCGGCCCGCCAGAGCTGGCTGCAGTGGTACCCGCCCGAGGTCGCCACCTGCGGCCGCGACTTCTACGGAATGATCGAGAACTACCCCATCAGCCGCGCCATTCCCATGATCTTCCGGGGCTCGGGCGACTGCGCGGCGGTGGACTGGACCTTCCTGGGGGGCTCGATCGCCAACTGGTCGTTTGTCTGCTTCGTGGGTTTCGCGGTGGTGCTGCTGGCGCTGCTGGTGCGCGGCATGCGCGGTGGCCGCCGTGGCGGCGGGCTGTCCATGGCCTGAGTTTTCCAGGCTTCGTTTCAAGGCAAAGGCGCCCCTCGGGGCGCCTTTTTTGTGGCTAGACCGCGTGGGCCCGCCCGGGCTCAGGCGAAATCTGCTTCGGCAAACGGAAACGCCACACCCTCCGTGCCATCCATCCACGCCGGCAGTTTGGGCATCACGCTGGCCAGCAGTGGTGATGACTGCCAATCAGCCAGCCAGGCCTGTAAATGCGGCCAGGGCTGGGCCGCCCACCAGCCCGCGTCGATGCCCGCGAACTGGCGCACGAACGGGGCGATCGCCATGTCGGCCAGCGCTGCATGGGCGCCGAACAGGTGGGGCTGGGCGGACAGGCGCGCATCCAGCGTGCCCAGCCAGGCGGTGGCCGCCGCGCGTTCGGCCCCGATGTCCGCACCCGGGTGGCGGCTGGGGTACTTGCAGCGGTCCAGGGCCTGCTTGAAGGGGCCGTCGCATTCGGCAATCAGCGCCAGCATCTCTGGCACCGTGCCCTCGGCGGGCGCGAGCCAGCCTTCGGGGTCGTGCTGCTGCAGCGCCCACAGCATGATGTCCAGGCTCTGCTCCAGCACGCGGCCATCGGGCAGGATGAGCACCGGCACGGTGCCCTTGGGCGAGGCCTGCAGCAGGCCCTGGGGCTTGTTCTTGAGCACCACCTCGCGCAGTTCGCAGTCCTGGCCGCTCACGGCCAGGGCCAGCCGGGCGCGCATCGCATAGGGACAGCGGCGGAACGAATACAGAACGGGCAGGGCGGTGGCGGTGCTCACGCGGTGTCGTCCTTTTGGGGGGCGCCTTCCGGGGCTCCGCCGTGCACGCGCACTGGCGTGCCGGGCTGGCGCGCGCCGATGTGTTCCTGCCCGCGCCGGGCGGCCAGCTGCATCTGTCGCTCGCGCTCGGCCAGGGCGCCCTCCTGCTTGGGCGTGCGGGTGCCGTGGCAATAGGGACAGCTCACGCCCGCCACGTAGTGCGGCGACTGCAGCTCCGCCTCGCCCAGGGGCATGCGGCACGAGCGGCACAGCTGGTGGTGCCCGGGCACCAGGCGGTGGCCCACCGACACGCGCTCGTCGAACACAAAACAGTCCCCATGCCAGCGGCTGGTTTCCTCGGGCACGGTCTCCAGGTACTTGAGGATGCCGCCTTCGAGGTGGAAGACCTCCTCGAACCCCTGCGATTTGAGGAACGCGGTGGATTTTTCGCAGCGGATGCCGCCCGTGCAGAACATGGCCACGCGGGGTTTGCCCGCCAGCACGCCGCCGGGCCCCGATTGCGCGGCCACCCAGGCCGGAAACTCCGCAAAGCTCCTGGTGTGCGGGTTGACGGCGCGCTCGAACGTGCCGATGCCCACCTCGTAGTCGTTGCGTGTGTCCACCACCACCACGCCGGGGTCGTCGATGAGCGCGTTCCAGTCCTCGGGCTTCACATAGGTGCCAGCGTTGCGGGCCGGGTTAAGGCCCGGTACGCCCAGGGTGACGATCTCGCGCTTGAGCCGCACGCGCATGCGGTAGAACGGCATGCGCTGCGCGTGCGCCTCCTTGTGCTGCAGTGCTGCAAAGCGCGGGTCGCTGCGCAGCCAGGCCAGCACGGCCAGCACATCGGCTGGCTCGCCCGCGATGGTGCCGTTGATGCCCTCGGGCGCCAGCAGCAGCATGCCGCGCACGCCGCGCTCGTCGCACAGGGCCTGCAGCGGCGCGCGCAGCGCGGCGCAGTCGGGCAGATCGACAAACTGGTAGAGGGCGACGGTGAGAAAGCGGGGTGTGACCGAGTGCACAAGAAATGGGAAAGCGGGAAACAGAAGGTCGATGATAGCCGTCACTTTTCGTTACGATGAGCGGTCGCCAACGCTGCACCCAAGGTGGTTTTATGGGCAAGGAATCCACAGTCAACCTGTTTCGCCGGCTGGAGCAGCTCAACGGCATCGGCGCCGCGCTCTCGCGCGAGCGGGACATCGACCGGCTGCTGGAGAACATCCTGGAGGCGGCCAAGGCCATCACCGGCGCCGATGGCGGCACGCTCTACAGCGTGACCGAGGACCAGTCGGCGCTCAAGTTCGAGATCCTGCGCACGGATTCGCTGGGCATCCGCCTGGGCGGCACCACGGGCAAGCCCATCGATTTTCCGCACCTGCCGCTGCGCAACGCCGATGGCTCGCCCAATGATTCGCTCGTGGCGGCGCACGCCGCCATCCACGACCGCACCGTGAACATCGCCGATGCCTACAGTGCCCAGGGCTTCGACTTCTCGGGCACGCGCGCCTTCGATGCGCGCACGGGCTATCACTCGCAGTCGTTCCTCACCGTGCCGATGAAGAACCACGACCATGAGCTCATCGGCGTGCTGCAGCTCATCAACCCCCGCGACCCGGAGACGGGCGCGGTCACGACCTTTTCCGAGGCCGACCAGGGCCTGGCCGAGTCGCTGGCCTCGCAGGCCGCGATCGCGCTCACGAACCGGCTGCTCATCTCGCAGCTCGAACGCCTGTTCGAGTCGTTCGTGAACCTCATCAACCTGGCCATCGACGAAAAATCGCCCTACACCGGCGGCCACTGCCAGCGCGTGCCGGCCCTCACGCTGATGCTGGCCGATGCGGTCAACGCCACACGGCAGGGGCCGCTGGCGAGCTTTCGCATGAGCGAGCGCGACCGCTACGAGCTCAAGATGGCCGGCCTGCTGCACGACTGCGGCAAGATCACCACGCCCGTGCACGTGGTGGACAAGGCCACCAAGCTGCAGACGATCTACGACCGCATCGGCCTGGTAGACACGCGCTTCGAGGTGCTCAAGCGCGATGCGGAACTGGCCGCGCTGCGCCGCCAGCTGGCGCTGCGCCCCGTGGTGGATGCGCGGGCCGAGGGCCAGGAGCTGCAGGCCCTGCAGCACGAGATCCAGGCGCTGGAAGAAGACCGCGACTTCCTGCGCCGCTGCAACACCGGCACCGAGGCCATGCGGCCCGAGGACCAGCAGCGCGTGCGCGACATCGCCGCCATGCGCCACTGGCGCAACCCGCAGGGCGTGCAGACGAGCTTCTTGACGGCCGAGGAGGTGGAGAACCTCACCATCCGCGCGGGCACGCTGACCCAGGCCGAGCGCGACACCATCAACTACCACATCGTCGCCACCATCAAGATGCTGGAGACGCTGCCCTGGCCCCGCCACCTCAAGAACGTGCCCGAGTACGCGGGCGGCCACCACGAGCGCATGGACGGCAAGGGCTACCCGCGTGGCCTCACGCGCGAGCAGATGTCGCTGCAGGCCCGCATGATGGGCATCGCCGACATCTTCGAGGCCCTGACGGCGGCGGACCGGCCGTACAAGAGCGGGATGACTTTGTCAGAGGCGCTGGCCATCATGTGCCGGATGCGGGACAACGGGCACATCGACCCGGACCTGTTCGAGGTGTTCGTGCGCGAGGGGGTGTATCTGCGGTATGGACAGGAGTTTCTGGAAGCGGGGCAGGTGGATGGGGTGGATGTGGGGGCATTGGGGTTTGTGTAGCTGGGGTTGCTAGCTGCTGTTGATAGCTTGTGCTGTTGTTGTGCTGTGCTTGTGTTGGGGGCGGGGGCCGGGCGCACACCCCGGCCTCCGCCCTTCGATCAGAAGCAGTAATTACTATAAAAACAATAGCGGCTGGCGCTTTCTATATAAGCGCACACGGCCCATTTTGATCAAATCACACCCCATCCCGCACACACCCCTCCAGCTTTCCCCGATCCATCACCTCCACCACCCGGTACCCCACCCGCAGGATTCCCTCGTCTTCCCACAGCTTCAACTGCCGGTTCACGCTCTGCCGTGACACCCCCAGCATGAAGGCCAGGTCTTCCTGCGACACCGCCAGCGTGGTCGCCCCGTCCGAAGCCTCGGGCCGCGCGTCCAGCGTCAGCAGCCGGTGCGCCAGCCGCACGGGCAGCGGCTGCAGGATGGCGTCATCGATCCACGCCAGCGCCTGGCGCAGCCGCATGCACACCAGCCTGGTAAACGCCATGTGCACCTGAGGCTGCGTGTTCACCAGGTGGTGGAAGTCGTCGGCATAGACCACGGCGATCTCGGCTGCATCGACCGCACAGGTGTCGTACACGCGCTCGCGACCTACGAACAGCGACACCTCGCCGAACCAGTGGCCGGGCTCCAGCACGGCGATCACGGCCTCGCGCCCGCCGGGGGCCACCACGCTCACGCGCAGCGAGCCGCTGACCACGCCGAACAGCGCATCGGGCGCCGAGCCCTTGAGGAACAGCGAATCACCGCGCTGCAGCTGCTTGTGGTGCGCCACCTGCAGCAGTTGCAGCTGCACATCGTCCGGCAGGCGCAATCTGTTGGCCGCGTCGGGTGCGGTGAGCGCGTGGGGCGCGTCGGGGGACAAGGTGGGAGAGCGGGGCGGGGGCGTGCGCAGGGGCATGGGGTGGATGGCGGGGCTTGTGCGTGTTGGCGAGCTGAGACGAGCGATCAAGGTGGGTGGCACGGTGTACCGCATGCGGGGGCGGGGCGGAAGGCCTGTGCGGGTTTGTCCGGGGCCGCAATTGCCAACAACAGACAGTCTGCGAAGGGAGGGCTGCGGATAGTCGATGGCTGTACTGCGATGCAACGCGCAGATCACCACCTAGACCAAGGAACCCACGATGACGACTGCCACCACCTCCCCAGCCCCACGCACCGCCCTGCAGGCCCTGCGCGAGAAAACCGTGCTGGACCATTTTGCCGACGAGACCCGCCAGGACTTCGACGCGGTGCTGGACACCTTTCCGCACCCGCACTACGAACTGATTCCCACCGGTGAGGTGCACGACGGCAACGATGCGGTGCGTGCCTATTATCTGGCCTCGCGCAAGGCCTTCCCGGACCAGCGGCACGAGATCATCCAGCTGCGCCACACCGACGACGCGGTGATCGTGGAGTTCTGGCTGCTGGGCACCCACCAGGGGCCGCTGGGCAACCTGCCGCCCACGGGCAACAGCTTCCGCTGCCGCATGATCGCGCTCTTCATCTTCGAGGGCGAGCGCCTGGTCTGCGAGCGCGTGTACTTCGACTCGATGACCATGCTGCGCCAGTTGCTGGCCGGCATGCCGCCCGCACAGCTGCCGGCCATTGTGGGTTCGCTGCTGGCGGCCGGGCCCACCAGCGCGCCTGCGGCCGCCCCGCGCCAGGCCGAACCCGCCGCCGCGGCGGCCGCATGAGCGCCGGGCTGGCGGGGCACCATGCCGTCATCACGGGGGGTGCCCAGGGCATCGGCCTGGCCATTGCCCGGCGCTTTCTGGCCGATGGCGCCCGTGTGTCCCTGTGGGACCGCGACGCCCGTGCGCTCCAGGCCGCCCGTGCCGCGCTGGATGCCGCCGGCCGCATCCACACGGCCCGGGTGGATGTGGCCCAGGAGGCCGATGTCGAGTCGGCCGCGCAGGCCAGCGAGGCGGCGCTCGGGCCCATCACCGTGCTGGTGAACAACGCCGGGGTGCTGGGGCCGCTGGCCCCGTTGTGGGAACACACCCCGGCGCAGTGGCGCCAGGTGATGGAGGTGAATCTCACGGGCGCCTTTCTGTGCTGCCGGGCCGTGGTGCCACGCATGCTGCGGGGCCTGGCAGGTGAGCAGCCGCCCGGCCTGGGGCGGCGCATCGTCAACATCGCCTCGGTGGCGGGCAAGGAGGGCAACGGCCTGAACGCGGCGTACTCCGCGTCCAAGGCCGGGCTCATCGCACTCACCAAGTCGCTGGGCAAGGAGCTGGCGGGGCCGGGCATCCTGGTCAATGCCATCACGCCCTCGGCGGCCGACACGGCGGTGTTCGATGCCGTACCGGCCGAACACCAGGCCGCGCTGCGCCAGAGCCTGCTCGCGCGCGTGCCCATGGGCCGCTTCGTGTTGCCCGATGAAGTGGCCGCGATGGCGGCCTGGCTGGCCTCGGCCGACTGCTCGTTCAGCACCGGTGCGGTGTTCGACATCTCGGGCGGGCGTTCGCTCTACTGACTTGCCCATTTCTCCAGGAGAACTCCATGAAAAGAGACAACGCCCCTTCCACCCTGGCGGCGGTCACGGACTTCGACGGCGCCCGCAGCGCGCCGTCGCCACAGGACCGCCTGCGTGCGCTGCGCCGCAGCGGCGCGCAGTTCCGCGAGTGGTTCCTCGACGAGCCGGCCGTGCGCTATGCCCGCAGCTTCGACCTGCTGCGCATTCCCTATCCGGCCTGGTATGCGTTCAGCGGCGTGTATTCGCAGCAGCTGCTCAAGCCGCACATGGTGCATCTGCTGGCGCGCACGGTGCTCATCCAGTTCGAGGACTTCGGGGGGCAGCTGCGCCACCTGCTGTTCACGCCGGCAGACCACGAGACGGGGCGCGACACGCCGTACTTCCGCCGCCTGAGCGAGCAGACACCGGCCTTCCTGCACGGCACCATCGCGCCCATCCACGGCACCGTGCTGGATGCCCTGGCCAGCGTGGGCGTGGCGCCCGAGCGGATCGACTACATCACCTACGACCACCTGCACACGCAGAACCTGCGGCGCTGGCTGGGCACGGACGGCGGGCCCGGCCTGCTGCCCAACGCGCGCCTGCTGGTGCATCGGCAGGAGCTGGCGAGCGTGGCGGGCCTCTTGCCCACCCAGGCCGACTGGTACTGCCCCGATGGCCTGCGCGGCGTGGCCGGCGACCGCGTCGTGCCATTCGACGGCAGCGTGCAGCTGGGCCGGGGCGTGGCGCTGGTGCACACGCCGGGGCACACCGAGGGCAACCATTCGCTGGTGTACCGCGTGCCGGACGGCCTGCGCGTGAGCAGTGAAAACGGCGTCTCGGCCGACAGCTGGGCGCCCGAGGTCTCGCGCCACAACGCCATCCGCCGCTTCGCCAAGGCGACCGGGGCCGAGGTGATCCTGAACGGCAACACGCAGGAAAACAGCAACGACCAGTACCTCTCGATGGTGCTGGAGAAGACCATCGCGGGCACCTCGGCGTCGCACGGCTTCAGCAACGTGGTGCCGTCGAGCGAATGTTCGCCGCACTGGCTGTTTCCGGGCGCGCCCACGGGCCACCTCTGGGGCACCACCGAATCGGGACAGCTGCAGCGCGTGTGACGCCTGCGCACTGCAGGTGCACCACGCGACAAGAACAAACCCAGGAGACAACCCATGAACACGGCCACCTATGGCGCGGCTGCGGCGGCATCCGCTGCCACCGATGACACCAGCACCCAGGCGCTCTACCGCAAGATCAGCTGGCGGCTCATACCGCTGCTGTTTGTCTGCTACATCTTCAACTACCTGGACCGCACCAACATCGGCTACGCGCAGCTGCAGATGAAGGCCGACCTGGGCTTCGGCGATGCGGTCTTCGGCCTCGGGGCCGGGGTGTTCTTCATCGGCTACGCGCTGTTCGAGATCCCCAGCAATGTGATGCTGGCGCGCGTGGGCATGCGGGCCACGCTGCTGCGCATCATGGCGCTGTGGGGTCTGGCATCGGCGGCCACCTTGTTCGTCACCACGCCCACGCAGTTCTATGTGCTGCGGTTCCTGGTGGGGGTTTTCGAGGCAGGCTTTGCGCCCGGCGTGCTGTTCTACCTCACGCTGTGGTTCCCGGCGCAGCAGCGTGCGCGGGCCACGGCGCTGTTCTTCATGGCCTACGGGGCGGCACCCATCGTGGCGGGCCCGCTGGCGGGACTGACCATGACGTACCTGGATGGCGCCCTGTCCCTGCGCGGCTGGCAGTGGCTCTTCGTGGTGGAGGGCTTGCCGTGCGTGTTGCTGGGCGTGCTGGCCTATCGCTGGCTCGACAACCGCCCCGAGGAGGCTGGCTGGCTCACATCGCAAGAAAAAGCCCAGGTGCGGCGCGATCTGGCGCAGGAGCAAGCCATCGGTGGCGGCGCGCCGCAGTCCTTTGGCAGCGCATTGCGCAACCCGCAGGTGTGGCTGCTGGGGTTCATCTCGTTCCTGGTGATCCTGGGCATCTACGCCATGTCGTTCTGGCAGCCCACCCTGCTGCAGTCCATGGGGCTGTCGGTGCTGCAGATCGGGTTCTACTCGGTGGTTCCGGCGGCGCTGGGCATCGCTGCCACGCTGGTGGTGGCGCGGCATTCGGATCGCACGCAGGAGCGGCGCTGGCACTTCGCCGTGGGCGCGGTGCTCGGGGCCGTGGGGCTGTCGCTGACGACCCTGTTCATGCACAGCCCCTGGGCGGCCGTGGCCTGCCTGTCGCTGTCGGCCATGGGGGTGTCCAGCGCCTTCGCGGTGCTGTGGGCGGTGCCCGCCAGCCTGCTGGCCAAGGACGCCGCGGCGATGGGCATTGCGCTCATCACCACGCTGGGCGGCACGGCGGGCGTGGTGGCGCCGGTGATGGTGGGTGCCATCAAGTCGGCCACGGGGAGCTTCAGCCTGAGCCTGTACATCCTGAGCGGCGCGCTGGTGCTGGCGGCGGCGCTGATGGTGGCCGTGGGGCCCCGCAGGCGTGTTGCCTGACGGGATACATCTGCTATTGTTGTGATAGCTGCTAGCGCTTTATGAACAAGCGCTGGAAGCCAATTTCATTCATGTTTCCTCCGCCGCCATGCGGGCCTGGGCCCGGAGCCATTCGCTGAACGCCAGCAGGGCGTCCGTGGCCGGGCGCGACTGCAGCCGCGTGAGCCAGTAGGCGCCCCGGTGCAGTTCTTGCGCAAAGGGCCGCACCAGGCGGCCTTGCTGCAGTTCGCGCGTGAACATGCGCACCGGCAGCAGCGCCATGCCCGCGCCCTGTGCCGCTGCTTCCGCCAGGGTGAGGGACGAGTCGAACACCGCGCCGCGCACCACGGGGCAGGGGGCGCCCGCGGCCTCGAACCACGCCGCCCATTCATCGGTGCGGTAGCTGCGCAGCAGTGGTTGCCGTGCCAGGTCGGCCGCCGTGCGCAGGCCGTGGGCCAGCGCGGGCGAACACATCACGGACATGGGCGCGTCCATGATGCGTTCGGCATGCGTGCCGTGCCAGGCGCCGTCGCCAAAGCGGATCGCGCAGTCCAGCCCTTCGCCCGCCATGTCCACCCGGTTGTTGTGCGTGAGCAGGCGCAGGTCTACAAAGGGGCAGGCCTGCTGGAAGTCGCGCAGCCGGGGCAGCAGCCAGCCCACGGCAAAGGTGCCCACGGCGCCCACGGTCAGCACCTCGCGCGGGCGGGTGTCGCCCAGCTTTTCCAGCGCACGTTCCAGGCTGGCGAACGATTCCACCACCACCGGCAGCAGCGCCTGCCCTTCGTCCGTCAACGCCAGGCCGCGCGGCAGGCGGCGGAACAGCGGCTTGCCCAGGCGGTCTTCGAGCTTGCGGATGTGCTGGCTCACGGCGGTCTGGGTGACGTGCAGTTCCTCGGCCGCCCGCGTGAGGTTCAGGTGGCGCGCCGAGGCTTCGAACGCGCGCAGGGCATTGAGCGGAAGATGCATAAGTTTTTCTGGGGGCTGGCGGCAATTATTATCGATGGTGCTGGGGGCTGTATCACCGTATCGTTCGGTCCTTGCTTCAACTCACCCCTCCATCTCTTATGCAAAGACGACAGTTTTCCTTGGGTTTGATGGCTGCCACCGCCCTGCCTATCTGGGGCTGCGCCGCCGCCGGCACCGCGGCGGACCGCGGCACCACGGCCCGCCAGTGGAATGACACGCTGGCCGGCATCGAACGCGCCGCCCAGGGCCGCCTGGGCGTGGCCATGCTGGACACCGGCTCGGGCCTGGCGCTGGGCTGGCGCCAGGACGAGCGTTTTGCCATGGCCAGCACCTTCAAGGCGGTGCTGGCGGGCTGGATGCTGGCGCTGGTGGACCAGGGCAAGGAGCGGCTGGACCACCGCCTGCACTACGGCCGCGAGGCCGTCATCGCGCATTCGCCCGCGAGCGGCCCGCGCGCGGGCGACGGCGGGGGCCTCACGGTGGGCGAACTCTGCGCCGCCACCGTGAGCCTGAGCGACAACACCGCCGCCAACGTGCTGCTGGCGCGCCATGGCGGGCCGGCCGGGTTCACCGCCTTCGTGCGCTCGCTGGGCGACACCACCACGCGCCTGGACCGCACCGAGCCCACGCTGAACGAAGCCAAGGTGGGCGACCCGCGCGACACCACCACGCCGCTGGCCATGCTGCAGACCCTGCAGAAGCTGGTGCTGGGCGATGTGCTCACACCGGCGTCGCGCGCCTGGCTGCAGCGCTGGCTGGTGGAGACGAGCACCGGCGACCAGCGCCTGCGCGCCGGCGTGCCGGGCTGGAAGGTGGGCGACAAGACGGGCACGGCCGGCGACAGCGGCACGGCCAACGACATCGGCGTGTTGTGGCCCCCGGGCGGCGGCGCGCCGGTACTGGTGACCTGCTACCTCACGCGGTCCGCCGCCGCGCCGCAGCAGCGCGACGCGGCCATTGCGCAGGTGGCGCGCGCCGTGGCGGCGGCGCGCGAAACACTCAGAGCCTCTTGACCAGCACCTGGCTGCGGCGGTCCCAGTTGTACTTGCGCTTGCGCGCGTCGGGCAGCCAGTCCGGGTCCACGGGCTGGAAGCCGCGCTTGATGAACCAGTGCATGGTGCGGGTGGTCAGCACGAAGATGCTGTCCAGCCCCTGCAGGCGCGCGCGCTGCTCGATGCGCTTGAGCAGCTTCTCGCCGTCGCCCGTGCCCTGGCTTTGCGGGGACACGGTCACCGCGGCCATCTCGGCCGTCTTGGCCTCGGGGTAGGGGTAGAGCGCCGCGCAGCCGAAGATCACGCCGTCGTGCTCGATGATGGTGTAGCTGGCGATGTCGCGCTCGATCTCGGTGCGGTCGCGCTTGACGAGGGTACCGTCCTTCTCGAACGGCTCGATCAGCTGCAGGATGCCGCCCACGTCGTCGATGGTGGCTTCGCGCAGCTCTTCGAGCTTCTCGTCGATCACCATGGTGCCGATGCCGTCGTGCACGTACACCTCCAGCAGCAGCGAGCCATCCACCGCGAATGGCAGGATGTGGCTGCGCTCCACCCCGGCCTTGCAGGCCTTCACGCAGTGCTGCAGATAGAAGCCCGTGTCGGTGGGCGTCTGCGCGGTGGGCAGCGTGGCCAGCAGGGCCTGCGCGGCGGCCAGGGGCAGCTCGGTGTCGATGGGGTTGTCCTCGCTCTCGGGTTCGCCGGGCAGCATGCGGATGCCCGGCACCTCGGTCAGGAAGATCAGCTTGTCAGCGCGCAGCTCGATGGCCACGCTGGTGGCCACTTCTTCCATGCTCAGGTTGAAGGCCTCGCCCGTGGGCGAGAAGCCGAACGGCGAGAGCAGCACCAGCGCGCCCATGTCCAGCGTGCGCTGGATGCCGGCCACGTCCACCTTGCGCACCAGGCCCGAGTGCTGGAAGTCCACGCCGTCCACGATGCCCACGGGCCGCGCCGTGAGGAAGTTGCCCGAGATCACCCGCACCGTGGCGCCCGCCATGGGCGTGTTGGGCAGGCCCTGGCTGAACGCGGCCTCGATCTCGTAGCGCAGCTGGCCCGCGGCTTCCTGCGCGCAGTCGAGCGCCACCGAATCCGTGATGCGGATGCCGTGCGAGTATTTCGCCGCATGGCCCTTGGCCGCGAGCTGCTCGTTCACCTGCGGGCGAAACCCGTGCACCAGCACGATGCGCACGCCCATGGCCTGGATCAGCGCCAGATCCTGCGCGATGTTGTGCAGCTTGCCCGCCGCGATGCCTTCGCCCGTGAGCCCGATCACGAAGGTCTGGTTGCGGAACTTGTGGATGTAGGGCGCCACCGAGCGGAACCAGGGGACGAAGGTGAAGTTGAAAACGGCGGACATGGGCGGTGGAGGGCGGTGGGGTGGCCTTGGAGCGAGGGGAAAACCGGCAACGGCGGGCGGCCGCGTGCGGCCGCCAAGTCGCGCATCATAAGCATGCAGGGCTTTTGCTGTCCGGGGCAGGTGCGGGTTGGCTCCCGGTTTGTTGCCGAAACGCGGCCAGCCGGGCCGCGAAGGGCTCCAGGATCAGGGCTTCGTCGGGCCCCGTGTGGGCTGCCACCGCAATGGCGACGCCACTTCGGGCCATCAGCGTCTGCATCTCGGGCTGGGCTATCATGCCGTGGTCCAGCAGGGCCTCCACCAGGCGGGTGAGGGCCTCCCGGTGCTGGCGCAGCAGGGCGCTGGCGCGCTGGTACTGGGACTGCAGCAGTTGCTCGATGGCCGCATTGCTGGGTTCCACGTCGGTGTTGAGGTGGTTGTCCAGCTCCACCGTCACGTCGGTGCGGGACAGGCGCGTGCCAAAGCCGTGGTGGCGGATGAAACGCGCCGCTTCGGCCGTGACCTGCTTGTAGTCCTGCTCGGCGCCGGTCGTGCAGGCCATTTCGCCAAACACCAGCTCCTCGGCCACCCGGCCCGCCAGGCCCACGCACATCATGTCGAGCGCGTTCTGCCGCGTGGTGACCTTCAGGCCCGCGAAGCTGTTGTAGCCGCCCTCGAACGAGGCGATGTTGATCTTCACCTCCTGCGGGGCCTGGCCGAACAGCAGGCAGTACACCAGTCCGTGGCCGGCTTCGTGCACCGCCAGCAGGGCGCGGAAGTCGGCATTGGCGCGCTGCTTGAGGCGGTTGAGCTCCAGCGCCACCGCAAACTGCGCCTGCCGCGCCTCGCCCTGGCCGCCGAGGCCGCGCACCACCAGGTGGCGCTTGTCGGCCGCCAGCGTGATGGCGACGTCCTGTGCCAGGGGCAGCTGCTGCTCCAGCGCCCACAGCGCGGCGTTGACCAGGTTGGCGCTCAGGATCGCGTGCACCGACGAGAACAGCGGCCGCGTGCCCTGCGCCGGAAACACCGCGTTGGCATACAGCTCGTCCAGCACGTCCTGCCCGATGGCAAAGCGCACGCCGCACTGTGCGGCGATGTCGTCGCAGTAGCGCGCGCACAGGTTGCGGATGAGCTCCTCGTAGGTGGCCTTGTTGAACGAGGGGTAGATCACGTGCTCGTTGCCCAGCCGGGCGATCTGCTCGGGCTTGAAGCGTTCGCTCAGGGCCTTCTTCACGTCGATGAGCGAGAGCTTGCGCGTGAGGCGGTGGAAGATGTCGGCGTCGGTGTCGGTGTCGCAGTCTTCCACGCGCTGCGCGGTCTCGTGGTACATCTCGTCGAGGTTGCCGCAGACGAACACCAGCAGCTTGCTGTAGTCGGTCTCCCAGGACGACAGCGACTGCTGGAACCGCGTGAACAGCGCCTGCACCTGCGCGGGCGGCCACTGCATGATCTCGGCCAGGGGCTCCGAGAGCTTGAGCATGCGCTTGAGCTCCTGGGCATCCCAGGCGTCGAGCTGGAAGCGGTAGGGCTTCTTGCCGGCGCGCTCGTCCTCGTTGTCGTCGGCGCGTTCGGCTTCGTAATGCGCGTCGGCCAGCTTGCGCTCGATGTTGGTGAGGGCGCTCAGCGCGGGCGGCAGGCGCCCGTCGGACAGCAGCGTCCACACGTCCTGGTAGCGCTCCACCTTCACGTCGGCGCCTTTGGTGTCCACCGTGCGAAAGCGCTGGAACTCGTCCAGCACCAGCATGCCCGGCGCGCCCTCGTGGATGCCGGAGTCCGCGAGCATGCCCGAGATGGACGAGCTGCGGTAGCTCGCGCCGTGGCTGAAGCCGTCCATCTGCACCTCCACGAAGCGGTCGTAGAAGCCCAGCAGCTGCGCCAGGCGCCTCGTGAGCTGCGTCTTGCCCGTGCCGGTCAGGCCCCACAGGCACACGATCACGGGCCGGGTGATGAGCTGGGGCAGCACGTACCAGGCGCGGATGGCGTCGACCACGCGGTCGATCACGTCGTCGATGCCAAACAGCTCGGCCTTGAGCTGCGCTGCGGCCAGCGCCAGCGCCTGCTGGCGCTGGGCCAGCAGCTCCCGCTGCGCGATGGGCGGAGCGGGCCGCTTGTGTGGCGTGTCTTCGGAAAGGGTGGAAAGGTCCATGGTTTTCAATCGTTGTGTCGCATCAGTCGCTTTCGGTGAAGCGGGATGTCTGGATCGCCTTGCGCAGGGCGACGTTGTCCGCGCGGCGCTGGGCCCCGCGGGCTCGGATGTGCTTGCCTGCCGCGCTCGACAGGCTGCGCCGGGCCAGTGCGGTGGCCACGGGATTTCGGGGCGGGCCCGAGGACTCGAGAACTACGACCAGGGGCTGCTTCATGCGGCGCAGCTTCTTGATCTCACCCTGGGCATAGGCCCGGGACAATTTTTTGGCACTCATGTGCACTCCACAAACAAAAAACCCCGGCAATGGAGCCAGGGCTTGCGGAGCGCGTGGGGGCGCCGGGGGCCAAGGCTGGACAGTGCGTGCGCACACAGTCCAGCCGGGGCGGTGGACGGTGGTCAGGCGGGAGCGGACAAGGGAACAAACATAGCGGTGACCTCCAGTGTTTTCAGGGGCTGCCGTGGCGGCGGGCACATGCCTGAAAGAAAGAAGCGCGAATTGTGGCGAGGCCCCGGGGGCTTGGCAAGCGCAGGGGGCCGCGAACGGCTGCATTTGTCGTGTGAAAGGAACAGTGCCGGGCGGCCCGTGCCCTGCGCCTGTGTGCCGCGGTGGTTGCGGGGCGGGCGGGCCGGCGCTCAGCCCTGCCGGCGGTAGGCCCAGCCGGCGGCGTGCATCCATTCCTCCTTGTCGCGGGTTTCCACGACCAGCTCCACCAGATCGCGGCCGTCGTTGAGCGGCACCTGCACCGCCATGCCGGCGCGGTCCGGCGACAGGGGCAGCAGGAACTGGCTGTCGTCCCAGAAGAGGTAGCCGGGAAGCTCGGGCAGCTCGCGCAGGGCGGCCGCCCCCACACCCAGGGCCAGCGGAATGGATTCGGACGCTTCGTTCGCGAGCAGCCAGGTGCTGTCCAGCCGCGATATCCACTGCGCAGGGAGCGCGGCGGCGGCGCGCGGCATCTGCTGGCCCACGGGCATGGTGACCCAGTAGTGTCCCGCCGTGGCGGGCTCGCGCGAAAGCAGGTAGCGGCGGCCGTCGGCCTTCTCCCAGCGGTAGTGGGTGCGGGGCTGGGCATCCGACCACCACCACCCGTCGCTGCGCGGGCGAAGCCCCGTGCACAGCGGTGCCCAGTCCTTCGCCGGCGCGGACCAGATCCACAAGTCGATCTGCTGGCTGTCGGGCGAGAGGACTTTCAGGGGTTTCGAGGAACGGCCATAGATGCCGAGCACCGCATCGACCGCGCTGGACGACGAGGTGGCCAGCGCGGGGGCGGCGGTGGACACCTTGGGCGGCAGCGCAGGGAGCTGGCCGGTTTCCTGCAGCGCGCGCAGCAGAATGCCCTCGGCGATGGGCCCGGGCTTGAAGCTGGAGGCGCTGCCCGTGAGCAGCAGGGCCAGGCCCGCCTGCGGCAGCACGTGGAAGTCACTGGCGTAGAACATCGTGCTGCCGCTCTTTTGCCATGCGAGGACGCCCGCGGCGCCCAGGCCCTGATGCCGCGTGCTGTCCCACCCCAGGCCGGCGTGCCAGTCGGGCGTGAGGTGAAGGTGCGTGCCCTGGCCCTGGTCGCGGCCCATTTCCAGCACGGCGGCTTTCGAGACGATGCGCCGGCCGTCGTATTCACCGCCCTGCAGGAGCATCGCGGCGAGCTTCATCATGTCGCCCGGCGTGGTGCACAGCCCGCCGGTGGCGTAGCCCATCACGAACTCCTGGCCCTGGCGCACCTTGTGGATGTACCCATGGGCGAAGCTGCCTTCGGGCAGGGGCAGCAGCGTGTAGCCCGAGCGGGCCATGGCCAGCGGGTTGAAGAGGACCGATTGCACGAATGCCGGGTAGCCTTGCCCGGTGACCGCGAGCACGATGCGCTCGACCAGCGTGAAGCCGTCGTTGCAGTAGGTCGCCAGCGCCCCGGGCGCATGTTTGAGGTGCACGCCGGCCAGCGCCGCCTCCAGCCCCGCCGCATAGCCTGACAGCGGCGCAAAGGAAAACATGTTGTGCGCGTGGGTGCCCGGCAGCCCGGAGGCATGGCTCAGCAGGTGGCGGACGGTGATGTCGCGGTAGTCTTCCGACAGCATCGTGAACCGGGGCAGATAGCGCACCACGGGGGCGTCGAGCTGCACGAGCTGGCGGTCCACCAGCACCATGACGGCCAGCGCCGCGAGCACCTTGCTGACGGAGCCGACATTGAAGCGCGTGTCGGGCGTTGCCGGGATGGCGGACGTGTCGTCCAGCACCCCGAACGCCTCTTGCCAGACGAGGCGGTCGCCGTGCAGCAGCGCGACGGAGGCGGCCCGCGCATCACTGCGCAGCATGGCCTGGCGTATTTCGTTGCGGCCCCAGGCCATGGTGGCCGACATCGCGGGGCCGGGGTTGCCGGTGCCCCCGCAGGCCGGCAGCAGGGGGGCCAGGGCTGCGGTGCCGGCCCATGCGAGCCAATCGCGGCGCGAGGAGGGCGGTGGGGTGGCGCTGTCGCGGGCGGAAAAATTCGGGGCAGATGTCTGCGGGAGCATGCGGTCATTCCGGAGGGCACCCGCCACGCAGACATCTTCGGGGCGGAACCGGGGTATTACATACTGAAATCCCCGGCACCAAAAAGTGGCGTTTGACAAAAGACCGCGCAAGGGAGGGAGCGCGGGGTGCTCCGTTTGGCCGCGCGCATGGCCTGTGTTGCACGGGGCCAACGCCCGCCTCGGATAATGCGTGGCTTCATGACCGAATCCGCGCCTCCCACTCCCCCCCGATCCGCCCCGCGAACCGCGCCGCTGCGCATCACCTTTCCCGAATCGTTGCCCGTATCTGGCAAGCGCGACGAGATCATGGAGGCCATCGAGAAGCACCAGGTCGTCATCGTCTGCGGCGAAACCGGCTCGGGCAAGACCACGCAGCTGCCCAAGATCGCGCTGGCCCTGGGCCGGGGCAAGTGCAATGCGCCCGCAGGCCAGAAGGGCCAGTTGATCGGCCACACCCAGCCGCGCCGCATCGCGGCCAGCAGCGTGGCCAAGCGCATCGCCGAAGAGCTGCAAACGCCGCTGGGCGACGTGGTGGGTTTCAAGGTGCGCTTCCAGGACCGGCTCTCGCGCGACGCCTCGGTCAAGCTGATGACGGACGGCATCCTGCTGGCCGAGACGCAGACCGACCCGCTGCTCAAGGCCTACGACACCATCATCATCGACGAGGCGCACGAGCGCAGCCTGAACATCGACTTCCTGCTGGGCTACATCCGCCAGATCCTGCCGCGCCGGCCCGACCTCAAGGTGGTGGTGACCTCGGCGACCATTGATGCCGACCGGTTTGCCAAGCACTTCGAGTCGGCCAAGGGGCCGGCGCCGATCATTTATGTCTCCGGCCGCACCTTTCCGGTGGAGCAGCGCTGGCGGCCGTTCGAGGACACGCGCGACTACGGCCTCAACGAAGCCATCGCCGATGGCGTGGATGAACTCTGGCAGGGCAATGCGGCCGGTGACATCCTGATCTTTCTGCCCGGCGAGCGCGAGATCCGCGAGGCCGCCGACCACCTGCGCAAGCACCTGGCCCACCAGCCGGTGATGCGCAATGCCGAGGTGCTGCCGCTGTTCGCCCGCCTGTCGCAGGCCGAGCAGGACCGCATCTTCGACGGCCACACGGGCCGCCGCCTGGTGCTGGCGACCAACGTGGCCGAGACCTCGCTCACGGTGCCGGGCATCCGCTACGTGATCGACGCAGGCACGGCGCGCGTGAAACGCTATTCTTTCCGTAGCAAGGTGGAGCAGCTGCTGGTCGAGCCCATCAGCCAGGCGGCCGCCAACCAGCGCGCGGGCCGCTGCGGCCGGGTGGCCAACGGCATCTGCATCCGCCTGTACGACGAGGCGGACTTCAACGCCCGCCCGCGCTTCACCGACCCCGAAATCTTGCGGTCATCGCTGGCCGGCGTCATCCTGCGCATGAAGTCGCTGCACCTGGGCGACGTGGTGCAGTTCCCGTTCATCGAAGCACCCTCGGGCCGCGCCATTGCAGACGGCTACCAGCTGCTGGGCGAACTCGGCGCGGTGGACGAGGCCAACGAACTCACGCCCATGGGCGTGGAGCTGTCACGCCTGCCGCTCGACCCGCGCGTGGGCCGCATGATCCTGGAGGCGCGCGACCGCAAGGCGCTCGATGAGGTGCTGGTGATCGCCAGCGCGCTGAGCGTGCAGGACGTGCGCGACCGGCCCATGGAAGCCCAGCAGCAGGCCGACCAGGCGCACGCCAAGTTCGACGACGAGAAAAGCGAGTTCAGCGGCTACCTCAAGCTGTGGAAGTGGATCAACGAGGCACGGGGCGGGGCGCCCACGCTGCCTTCTGCCCGCGCGCAGAAGGCCATGGCCCACCAGCGCGCACCGTCGCAGGCCCACCTGCCCGTGGCCCAGCGGCTGGTGGCCGCGGCGGCACCCGCGCCCGCGGTGGCCAGTGCCACCGCACCGGCGCCCACCCACAAGCTGAGCAACCGCCAGTACGAGCAGTTGCTGCGCCAGAACTTCATCAGCATCCGCCGCCTGCGCGAGTGGCGCGACATCCATACGCAGCTGCTCACCGTGGTCGCCGAGCACAAGTGGCCCATCAACACGCAGCCCGCCAGCTACGAGCAGCTGCACCTGTCCATGCTCGCCGGGCTGCTGGGCAACATCGGCGCGCGCAGCGAAGAGGAAGACTGGTACCTGGGCGCGCGCGGCATCAAGTTCTACAAGCACCCGGGCGCCCACTTGAACAAGAAGCCCGGCCGCTGGATCGTGGCGGCCGAGCTGGTGGAGACCACACGCCTGTTCGGGCGGGGCATCGCCGCCATCGAGCCGCAGTGGATCGAGCAGGTAGGTGGTCACCTGCTGCGCAAGCAGCTGCTCGACCCGCACTGGGAGAAGAAGTCGGCCGAGGTCACGGCGCTCGAACGGGCCACGCTCTACGGCCTGGTGGTCTACAACGGCCGGCGCATCAACTTCGGCAAGATCGACCCGCACGCCGCGCGCGAGATCTTCATCCGCGAGGCCCTGGTGGGGGGCAACTGGGAGAGCAAGCTGCCCTTCCTGGCCGCCAACCAGAAGCTCATCGCCAAGGTGGAGGAGCTGGAACACAAGTCGCGCCGCCAGGACGTGCTGGTGGACGACGAGCTGATCTATGCCTTCTACGACCAGCAGCTGCCACCCGACGTGTGCAGCGGCCATGGCTTCGAGGCCTGGTACCGCGAGGCCTCCCGCCAGCAGCCCGATCTGCTCAAGCTCACGCGCGAAGAGCTCATGCGCCACGAGGCGGCCGGCATCACCAGCAACGCGTTTCCCAAGACCGTGCGCCTGGGCGGCGTGGACTGCGCCGCCAGCTACCTGCACGAGCCCGGCGATGCGCGCGACGGCATCACCGTGACCATCCCGCTCTTCGTGCTCAACCAGGTGAGCGACGAGCGCTGCGAATGGCTGGTGCCCGGCATGCTCAAGGACAAGATCCAGGCGCTGCTCAAAAGCCTGCCGCAGCGCCCACGCAGCCGCTTCGTGCCACTGCCCGAGTCCGCTACCCGCCTGGCCGAGCTGCTGGGCACGCCCGAACGTTTTGGCACCGGCAGCCTGACCGATGTGCTGCTCAAGCAGGTGCGCGACGAGACCTCGCTCGATGTGAAGCGCGCCGACTTCAAGCTCGACATGCTCAGTCCGCACCTGTTCATGAACTTCCGCGTGGTGGACGAGCACGGGCGCCAGCTGGGCCATGGCCGCAACCTGGGTGCGCTGAAAGCGGAGTGGGGCGCCAAGGCGCGCGGGGCATTCCAGGCGCTGGCGGGACTCAAGCTCGGCGGCGCGGCGGCAGAGGGTGCGAAATCTGATTCAAATATGCCTCCAGCGCTTGATGGTAAAGCGCAAGCAGCTATTAAATCAGGAGTAAGAGGTGCCGCGCGGCCCGCCCAGCCTGCGAAACCCGCCAGCGCCACGCCGTCTGCCCCCGCAGGCCAGCGCTACGCCACCTGGACGTTCGGCGAGCTGCCCGAGCTGATGGAGATCAAGAAGGCGGGCCAGACGCTGATCGGCTTCCCAGCGCTCATCGATGGCGGTGACGCCGTGACCATCGAAGTGTTTGACGAGCCCGAGGTGGCAGCGGCCAAACACCGCGCGGGCCTGCGCCGTCTGTTCGCTCTGCAGATCAAGGACGCGCTCAAGTACCTGGAAAAGAACATTCCCGACCTGCAGAAGATGGCGGTGGCCTACATGCCGCTGGGTACGCAGGAAGAGCTGCGCTCCCAGATCATCGACGTGGCGTTGGACCGGGCCTTTCTGCTCGACCCGCTGCCCACCGACGAGTTCGCCTTCAAGCGCCGCGTGGAGGAAGGCCGGGGCCGCCTCACGCTGATCGCCAACGAAGTGGCGCGCCTGGCCGCCACCATCCTCACCGAATACGCGGCCGCCGCCCGCAAGATCAAGGACACCAAGAACGCCCCCGAGGCCACGCAAGACGCGCAGCAGCAGCTGCAGCGCCTGGTGCCCAAGAACTTCATTGCGGCCGCCCCGTGGACACAGCTGGCGCACTATGCCCGCTACCTCAAGGCCATCACGCTGCGCCTGGATAAATACCGCGCCGACCCCGCCCGTGACGCTGCCAAGCTGGCCGAGCTGCGCCCGCAAGAGCAGCGCTACTGGCGCCTGGTGGCCGAGCGCAAGGGGCAGGTTGATGCGCGCATGCAAGAGCTGCGCTGGCTGCTGGAGGAGCTGCGCGTGAGCTTCTTCGCCCAGGAGCTGCGCACGCCCCAGCCGGTGAGCGTGAAGCGGCTGGACAAGCTGTGGGCGCAGGTCAATAGCTGACGGCCGGGGCCGGTGGAACCGGTTCCGGCGGGCACCTGCCGCCATTTCAGGTGCGAGAGCAGGGCCTCATGCCCTGAACCAGATCTTGAGGGCCACGTACATCGTGTAGCCCAGGGCCAGCACCATCCACACCACAAAAAACAGGTTGGCCCAGTACTGGCCGGAATGCTCTGCCAAGGTGTAGATCTGGCCTGCGCAGCCTTTCCCGACGCACGGAATCTTGCCCAGCACCAGGGCGCGCAGGGCCTCGAACAACAGATAACACGCCACACCGCCGATGAGCAAAAAACCGACGGGCCCGACAGGCGGCTTGGTGAACTCATCGTTCTCGTCGCGCAGGCCCTTGTCGAGCAGTTTCTGTCCATACCTGTACCAGGCGTATCCGACCAGGAGCATCAGGGCGTAGTAAGTGGCGGTGAGCATGCGTCAACTCGTCGTTGCTGGAAGGGAAACAAAGCGGCTTCGCAAGGATGGTATCCGAGACCTCCTCATCCCCAGCTGCCTCAGCTGCCCCCGCTGCGTGTCCGCTGCCGGTGCGGTGCGGCGCCTCGGCGTCACATGCGCGACCCGGCATCAGTGGCATCCCCAATGCCACGCGGGTGCAGGGCCTCTAGGCTGCGGGTTCAAAGGAACCGAATCACCCATGCGCCCTCACTACAAGTTCTGGCCCCAGCGTCTGCCCCGCTCCATCACCCTGCCGTCCACCTCGCTGTGGGACAACCTGGCCATCAGTGCCCGCCGGTATCCGGACAAGACGGCCCTGGTGTTCTTTGGTGCTTCGCTGAGCTACCGCGCCCTGCTCGAAGGCGCCGAGCGCCTGGCGGCGAAACTGGTGGCCCTGGGGGTGCAGCGTGGCGACCGCGTGGTGCTGTGCATGCAGAACTGCCCGCAACTGGTGATGGCGCACTTCGCCATCCTGCGTGCCAATGCGGTGGTGGTGCCGGTCAACCCGATGAACCGGGCGGAAGAACTCAAGCACTACATCACCGATCCCGACACCCGGGTGGCCTTCACCACGGGCGACCTGGCTCCGGAGATGGCCAAGGCAAGCAACGCGCTGCCAGCGGGCGAACGCCTGGCACACCTGGTGGTGACGCAATTCACGGATGCGTTCGATGCGCAGGTGACGGGCACGGATGCGCCGCCCGAGGCCTGGCGGGAGTGGCTGGGCACGCGCCACCCGCTGCCTGCCCTGGAGGGCGGCCAGGCCCATGCCTGGACGGACGCCCTGGCCTGCGCGGAGGCCCCCCCGGAGCTGGTGGTCGGGCCAGACGACCTGGCGCTGCTGCCCTACACCAGCGGCACCACGGGCCTGCCCAAGGGCTGCATGCACCTGCACCGCAGCATCATGCACAACGCGGCGGCTGGCGCCCTGTGGGGCACGGGTTCGGTGGACAACGTGACGCTGGCCGTGGTGCCCATGTTCCACATCACCGGCATGGTGAGCGTGATGCACACCGCCATCTACTGCGCCGCCACCCTGGTCATCATGCCCCGCTGGGAGCGCGACCTGGCCGGGCGCCTCATCTCGCGCTACCAGGTCACCAACTGGACCAACATCCCCACCATGGTCATCGACCTGCTGGGCAGCCCGAACTTCGCAAGCTACGACCTCTCCAGCCTGGTCTACATTGGCGGCGGCGGCGCGGCCATGCCGCAGGCCGTGGCGCAGCGTTTGCTCGAACAGTACGGACTGCGCTACTCGGAGGGCTACGGCCTCACCGAAACGGCCGCGCCCTCGCACTCGAACCCGCCCGACCACCCCAAGCAGCAGTGCCTGGGCATCCCGTTCATGAGCACCGATGCGCGGGTGGTCGATCCCGACACGCTGCAGGAAGTGCCCGTCGGCGAACAGGGCGAGATCATCATCCATGGCCCCGAGGTGTTCGAGGGCTACTGGAAGCGCCCGGATGCCACCGCCTCGGCCTTCATCGAGTTCGAGGGCAAGCGCTTCTTCCGCTCGGGCGACCTGGGCCGCATGGACGAGGACGGCTACTTCTTCCTGACCGACCGCTTGAAGCGCATGATCAACGCGAGCGGCTTCAAGGTCTGGCCGGCGGAGGTCGAGGCGCTGATGTTCCGCCACCCCGCCATCCAGGAGGCCTGCATCATCTCCGCCAAGGACAGCTACCGGGGCGAGACCGTGAAGGCCGTGGTGGTGCTGCGCGCATCGCACAAGGACACCACCGAACAGCAGATCATCGACTGGTGCCGCGAGAACATGGCGGTGTACAAGGTGCCGCGCATCGTGCAGTTCGTGAATGCACTGCCCAAGAGCGGCAGCGGCAAGGTGATGTGGAGGCAGCTGCAGGAGCTGGAAGCGGGCTGAAAAAAATAGCCCGCACGGGGCGGGCTAAATCATTGCATCACTCGCACAGGGAGGGGCGAAACCGCCAGGGATTTGACGGTAGGTGCATCCTAGGTCCGATTCTGGCCGCCCGCCCGCCCGTGTGCGGCGCAACCGTGAAATAAGTCCGGTTTGGATGGGGCAGCGACCCTTGCCAGGGTCAGAGCCTCAAAAAGGCTCGGGGTCAGCGGTGCTGGAGCCGCCAGCAGGCGCGGGTGGGGCTCAGATGCCCACGATCGCGGCGGCCAGCGCCACGGCGATCAGCTGGATCCCGAAGAAAATCACGACGATTGGCATGGCCATCCCCTTTGATGAAGCCAGGATGCTAGGTGTGCGTACTCCAGGCCGGGGTGCGACAGCAGCGAAGGACCGCGTAGGCGGTTTCCTACGGTAAGACCGGTATGGATGGTGCGGGATTTGTTACAAAAATCTGAATGGCAACAATATCGGCAGGGGTTTACGCGGCTGCCAGTGGGGCGCCCAGCCGCGCTGGTGCTTCATTTGGGGCCCCTGGCTGCCGGGCCCGCAAGGTTGTAGCTTCGTGTATCAATCCTTGAACCCGGGGGGCTCGCGCCGCACAATATTCCTTCATTCACGCCGGAGGCCGCCATGCCAATGGAGTATCTAAGGGAGCTGGAGCGCGATGCGCTTCCCCTGATTGAATCGGACGTGGTCAACATCGACAAGCTGCGCGTGTTGCGTGCGGCCGGTATGGTGGAAGTGCAGCTCCCGCCCGTCGATTCGCCACAGCAGAAGGCGCAGGTGCTGTACATCACCGGCCTGGGTTGCGCGACGCTCAGAGCCTATCGATCCCGCGTGAGGGCGCCCCGCCCGGAGGCGCACACCGATCTGGAGGCTTCATACGACTGATGGGCCGTGCCACGTATCCGGCCTCATGCCCGTAAACCCCGCTCGGAGTCGCTGTCCTACAAATTGATGCGCCGCACCAGAAGTGCCGCGGCCGCGCTGCGTAAATACGATGGGCCATCCGTATTTACTGGCACGGCCAGGTGAAAGGCGCATATGAGCAGTTGGTACAAATTGGCACTCGGCAATGATGATCAGGCCTTTGAGCCCACGCTGCGCATTCAGCAGATGTTCATGTCGAAGTTCCTGATGTGCCCCCCGGGGTCCGGCAGGGCGCTCTTTTCCTGCTATGACAAGGAAAAGGACAATCTCTGGCTCTATTTCTCTCCCGCCGCCCAAGACATAGCCTTGCGCGTCTATGCCGAGCCCTGCGATCCGCCGACGGCCCTGGACTGCATCGGCCTTCTAGCGGGCGAGGGCGATGCCCTGGGGATCGGGGAATCCCCGCTGCTGGCAAAGGCCGCCTGACGGCGCCCAGGGCTTTGCGATCCTGCCGGCGGGGCGGCGCCCGCATCCACGTCAGTGTTGTCCTACACCTGTCTTCACGGGGTTCCGACATGCGTGTGTTCGGGCCCATGCCTCAATCACCACGGGGCCAGTGCGGCGCCCGTGCGAGGAGTTCAGCATGTTTTCTTTCGATCCCCCCTCCCATCATCTAGAAGCGTGGCCAGAAGCGCCTGCCTTGCAAATGGGGCAGCCGATGGAGCGGGTTCTCCAGCGCCAGCAAACCGACGATCTCGCGCCTTGGCGGGGAGACAGCCATGGCATGGAGCGGGAATTACAGTTTGCAGACCTGGAATACCGCGAACCCCAGGCGATGGGTTGACGACAGGCCTGAGTGCGCCCCGGGTGCGTGCAGCGAGAAACCATGCGGGTGTTGACATTGCACATTCGGCCCGAGGGCGCCGCGCAGTACCTGGCCCGGGTGTTTGACGGAAAGGTCCTGGTCGGCACCCCCACCCTGCATGCCGAAATTGACGAGGCCATCGAGGCCTATGGCCACGCCGACGGGTTCCCCGGCGTGACCGCCTTCAACATCTGGTATGGCGGGGGCAGCGTGGGCACGGTTCCGCTCATCCAGATGCGCACCGACGCCGTGGAGCTGTCGAACCGGCTGGTGGTGCTGTCCGCCGTCCTGCGCTGAGATTCCGCCTGTCTCGATCTGGCTGCTGCACCCCACTTGCGGGCGCGGCTTGAAGCGCTCCAAAGGACCTGGGCCTTTGCCAGCGCCTTCTCCCGCGAAACAAAATGAAATAAACCGAAACTGCGTCGAGACCACTCCCGAAGCACCTGCCGGCACCATCAGGGCCATGTTCAACACCGTCCCGAAAGGACTGATCATGAAACCCTGGATCAAGAGAACGCTGGTAGGAATCTTTGGCGCATCCATCATGGTGGGTGGTCTGACGGCCTGTTCCAGTGGAGTCCACCGCCACGGGCCCATGAGCCCGGAGAAAATGGCGGAGGTGCGCGCCAAGGTGGTCGACCGGGTCAGCGGCAAGCTGGACCTGAACGATGCGCAGAAGCAAAAGCTCAATGTGCTGGCGGACAGGATGGAGGCACAGCGCACGGCCTTCCTGGGCAAGACAGCCGATCCGCGCGCGGAAGTGCAGGCCATCGTCGCGGGCGACAAGTTCGACCGTGCACGCGCGCAGAGCCTGCTGGAGGAGAAGACCCGCGCGGTACAGGCGAACAGCCCTGAAGTGATCAATGCGCTGGCGGACTTCTACGACAGCCTGAATCCGGACCAGCAGCAGAAGGTGCGCGAGCTGATGCAGCGGCGCAGGGGCTGGATGGCGCGCGGCTGAGGCAGGAGCATTTTCCATGTCACCGATGCTGGATCCCATCCACCACTTGACGCAGGAAGTGCGCATGCACGGCCCTGTGCTGCTGGCAGGCATGCCCGAGCCCCATGACGAGTTGATGTCGCTGGTATGGGGGCCGCGCTTTGACAGGGAGCATGCGCTCGGGCTCGTGGCGCGCCAGCCCGCCGCCGCCGCGCCCGCCCTGCCTGCGCTGCTCGCGGCCGCGGACGCCTTCGATGCGCTGCACCTGCCTGCGCAGCACCGCCTGCGGGAGCTCATCCGGCGGCACCGCGCATTGCTTGCTCCGCCGGTAGCCGGCAGCGGCCTGCCAATGTAAGAATCGCGCATGCACCGCATCCTGCTCATTGACGACGACGCCCAACTGGGTCCGCCGCTTGCCATCTATTTCCAGCGTTTCGAGCTGGAACTGGTCCATGCGCTCAAGCCCAGCGAAGGCCTGGCCCGGCTCGGGGCGGGCGGCTTTGATGCCGCCATCCTTGATGTCATGCTGCCCGAGATGGACGGCTTTGAGCTGTGCCGCACCATCCGCAAGCAGGGGGACCTGCCCATCGTGATGCTCACGGCCAGGGGTGAGGTGATGGACCGCGTGGTGGGCCTGGAGCTGGGTGCCGACGACTACCTGCCCAAGCCTTTCGAGCCGCGCGAGCTGGTGGCCCGGCTGCAGACCGTGCTGCGCCGCAGCCGCGCGCCGGGGCAGGGCGGCGATTCGGGGACGCTGGAGTTTGAAGGCCTCAGCATTGATGCCGCGCGCCGCAGCGTGCTGCGACAAGGGGGCATCGTCGAGCTGACCGGCACCGAATTCGACCTGCTGCATCTGCTGGCACGCGAACCGGGCAAGGTGTTCAGCCGCGATGACATCCTGAACCAGTTGCGCGGGCACGAGGCCGAGCTGTACACCCGCGCCGTCGATATCGTGGTGAGCCGCCTGCGCAAGAAGCTGGAACCGCTCGACTGCATCAAGACCTTGCGCAACGCGGGCTACTCGCTGGCCCTGCGGCGGGCGGCGCCATGAGGTTCTGGCGGCGTTCGCGCCCTGGCGAGGGGGCCGAAGACGGGCACGATTGCCCCTGGCACCGCCGCGCGCGGCGCGCGGTCGGGTATTCGCTGCGCATCCGGCTGGTGCTGGTGTTCATGGCGCTCGCGGTGACGGTGGCCGTCACCTTCATGGGCGGAGTGCAAAAGGCGGTGTCCGTGGGCTGGCGCGAGGCGGCCAGGCCCCTGCTGATGGACTACGTGGACCGCCTCGCGGACGAGATCGGCAGCCCGCCCAGCATCGAGCGGGCGAAGGCCATCGCCAGCCGGTTGCCGGTCACGCTGCGCATTGACGGGCCGGTGGTCCACTGGGAATCCCACCCCGATCAGCCGCGCAGCGACTGGATGAGCGACAAGTTCCAGCGCGAGGAGCACTGGAACGGCCATGGCAGCGACGACCAGGGCCGCCGGCTCCTGCAGCGCACCACGGCGGACGGACACAGCATCGAGTTCGGGCTCAATGCGCTGTCCTGGGAAAAGCGCCCGCGCATTGCGTGGGGCACGCTCACGGTGCTGTTGCTGCTCACCGCGCTGGCCTATGTGTACGTGCGGCATCTGCTGCGCCCGCTCGACGACATCCGCCGGGGCGCGCAGCGGTTTGGCGAAGGCAATTTCGCCCAGGCGATCCCCGTGCGGCATGCCCACCGGCCCGACGAGCTGGGGCAACTGGCGGCCACCATCAATACCATGGGGGATGACATCCACCAGATGCTGGAGGCCAAGCGGGCCCTGCTGCTGGCCATGAGCCATGAATTGCGCAGCCCCCTGACCCGCGCCCGCCTGAACACCGAGCTGCTGCCCGAGACCGCCGACGTGCAGGCCCAGCGGCAGGCCCTGATGCGCGACCTGAGTGAAATGGCCGGACTCATCACCGACCTGCTCGAAAGCGAGCGCCTGGCTGGACGCCACGCCGCCCTGCACCGCGAGCCCGTGGACCTGGCTGCGCTGGCGCGGGAGGTGGTGGCCGAGCTCGGCGGCCGCCATGCCGGCGCGGCGGGGATCACCCTCCATGCACAGCAGGGCATGCCGCCGCTGTCGCTTGACCGCTCCCGCATGCGCCTGCTGCTGCGCAACCTGCTGGACAACAGCCTGCGCCACAGCAGCGATCCGGCCGCGCCGCCGCCCGAGTTGCATCTGCGCCTCGCGGCGCAGACGCTCGAACTGGAGGTGCGCGACCACGGACCGGGTGTTCCCCCAGAGCACCTGCCGCACCTGGCGCAGGCGTTCTACCGGCCCGACACGGCGCGGCAGCGCACCACCGGCGGCGTGGGCCTGGGCCTGTACCTGTGCCGGCTGGTGGCACAGGCGCACGGCGGCACGCTGCAGATGCGCAACGCCGGGCCCGGTCTTTCGGTCACGGTGCGCCTGCCGATCGTCGCCTGAGCTGGGTGCCCCGCGGCCCCCCGGCCTGCTGGGGGCGCCGCACTGCACCGCGATGGTGCGGTGGCGTGGCGCGGTGTTTTTCTTCGTACGGTTTCGCGAAGCGCAAATGGATGACAGACCGGCGTGGGCATACACCTGCCATGGATCGTTTGCTATCAATTTCTGATTTTCACCAGCGGTCGCCGGCGTGGGGTACTTACGTTGGCCTCATTCTTGCTTAGACTGGCTACCGGCCCCTTTTGGGGACTCTTTAGCGTTTACCCTGTATATACAGGTATGCTGCGGCTGTCATCATGGCGGCTGGAATGCGGGTGCGACCCGGCCGGGATGGGCTAAGGTACTTTCTTCAAACAGGAGCAGATGATGACTCGATCGGTTGTGAAATGGACGTCGCTGGCAGCGGCAACGGCATGCGTGATGGCCCTGGCCGCCCCGGCCCAGGCGCAGGAAACCAAGATTGTGCTGGGCATGTCCGGCTGGACGGGTTTCGCGCCGCTCACCCTGGCCGACAAGGCGGGCATCTTCAAGAAGAACGGCCTGGATGTGGAGATCAAGATGATCCCGCAGAAGGACCGCCACCTGGCCCTGGCCTCCAAGTCCATCCAGTGCGCCGCCACCACCGTCGAGACGCATGTGGCCTGGAACGCCAACGGCGTGCCCATCGTGCAGATCTTCCAGATGGACAAGTCCTACGGCGCCGACGGCATCGCGGTGCGGGGCGACATCAAGGGCTTTGCCGACTTGAAGGGCAAGACCATCGGCGTGGATGCTCCCGGCACCGCCCCGTACTTCGGCCTGGCCTGGATGCTCAGCAAGAACGGCATGAGCCTCAAGGACGTGAAGACCACCACGCTGTCGCCCCAGGCGGCCGCGCAGGCCTTCGTGGCCGGCCAGAACGATGCCGCCATGACGTACGAGCCCTATCTTTCCACCGTGCGCGACAACCCTGCCGCCGGCAAGATCCTGGCCACCACGCTCGACTACCCCATGGTGATGGACACCGTCGGCTGCGACCCCACCTGGCTCAAGGCCAACGGCAAGGCCGCGCAGGCCCTGGCCAATTCGTACTTCCAGGCGCTCGACATGATCAAGGCCGACCCCACCAAGTCCAACGAGATCATGGGCGCGGCCGTCAAGCAGACGGGCGAGCAGTTCGCCAAGTCGTCGTCCTTCCTGCGCTGGCAGGACAAGGCCGCCAACCAGAAGTTCTTCGCGGGCGAGCTGACCACGTTCATGAAGGATGCCACCGGCATCCTGCTGGAGGCCGGCATCATCCGCAAGGCGCCTGAAGATCTGGCCGCCACCTTCGACGCGAGCTTCATCAAGTAACAACTGAGTTTTCCCGAGCCAAAGAAGAGCGCGCCATGTCTGCAGTGCAACCCCTGTCCGTTACCGAGTCCCACGCTCCCGTGCGCCGGCGCTCGCTGGCTCCCCTGGAGCCCGTGAGCAGCCGTGCCCGCTGGATGCTGGGGCTGGCCTTCTTCGTCGTGTTCGTGGCGGTGTGGGCGTTCTTCACGCTGGGCGGCTTCGTGTCGCCCACCTTCCTGGCCAGCCCCATCACCATGGCCAAGGAAGGCTGGCTGCTGTTCACCGAATACGGCTTCATCAAGGACATCGGCATGACCATCTGGCGCGTGGTCGGTGGCTTTGTGCTGGCCTCAGTGATCGCCGTGCCCCTGGGCATTGCCATGGGCGCCTACAAGGGCATCGAGGCGTTCTTCGAGCCCTTCGTCTCGTTCTGCCGCTACCTGCCCGCGTCGGCCTTCATTCCGCTGCTCATCCTGTGGGCCGGCATTGGCGAGACGCAGAAAATCCTGGTCATCTTCATCGGCTCGGTCTTCCAGATCACGCTGATGGTGGCCGTGACCGTGGGGGGCGCCCGGCGCGACCTCGTGGAGGCCGCCTACACGCTGGGCGCCGGCCACAAGGGCATCGTGACGCGCGTGCTCATCCCGGGCGCTGCGCCCGAGATCGCCGAGACCCTGCGCCTGGTGCTGGGCTGGGCCTGGACCTACGTGATCGTGGCCGAGCTGATCGGTTCTTCGAGCGGTATCGGCCACATGATCACCGACAGCCAGTCGCTGCTCAATACCGGCCAGATCATCTTCGGCATCATCATCATCGGCCTCATCGGACTGGTGTCCGACTTCGCCTTCAAGGCGCTCAACCACCGTCTGTTTGCCTGGAGTTTTGTGCGATGAGCCGCGTATCCATCCAAGCCGTTTCGCGCGTCTTCGAGACCGCCAAGGGCCAGCGCACGCAGGCGCTGCAGCCGGTCGACTTCGAAGTGCAGGACAACGATTTCGTCACCATCCTCGGCCCCTCGGGCTGCGGCAAGTCCACGCTGCTGCGCATCGTGGCGGGGCTGGACCACGCCACCAGCGGCCGCGTGCTGCTCGACGGCGCGCCCGTGGAAGGCCCGGGCGCCGAGCGCGGCATGGTGTTCCAGAGCTACACGCTGTTCCCCTGGCTCACCATCGAGCAGAACATCCGCTTCGGCCTGCGCGAGCGCGGCATGCCCGAAGCCCAGCAGAAGGAACGCGCCGCGTACTTCATCGCCAAGGTGGGCCTGCGCGGCTTCGAGCAGCACTTTCCCAAGCAGCTGTCGGGCGGCATGCAGCAGCGCACCGCGATTGCGCGTGCGCTGGCCAACGACCCCAAGATCCTGCTGATGGACGAGCCCTTCGGCGCGCTCGACAACCAGACCCGCGTGCTCATGCAGGAGCTGCTGCTGAGCATCTGGGAGGCCGAGCGCAAGACCGTGCTTTTCGTCACCCACGACATCGACGAGGCCATCTTCATGGCCAACCGCGTGGCCGTGTTCAGCGCGCGGCCCGGCCGCATCAAGACCGAGCTGGCGGTGGACCTGCCGCACCCGCGCCATTACACGATCAAGACCAGCCCCGAGTTCATGGACCTCAAGGCGCGCCTGACGGAAGAGATCCGCGCCGAATCCATGGCGGCCGACCTGCACTGAACGCCTTGGTCCCATGAGCGCCCGTCCTTCCCGCCGTCCCGCAGCAGCTGCCCCGCGCAGCGCGCCGCTTGCCGCTCCAGCCAGGGCGGTGGCGGCCGTGGCGGCGCCCGCGCAGGCGATGGCGCTGTACGAGCAGATCAAGGACCATATCTCGCGCAAGATCCAGGAAGGCATCTGGCGCGCGGGCGACCGACTGCCGTCCGAGAACGAGCTGGTCACCCAGTTCGGCATCTCGCGCATGACGGTGAACCGCGCGCTGCGCGAACTGGTGGAGCAGGGCCGCATCGTGCGCGTGGCCGGCGTGGGCAGCTTCGTGGCGGAAGACAAGCCACAGTCCACGTTGCTGCAGATCGCCAACCTCGCGAGCGAAATCCGCCAGCGGGGGCACGACTACCGCTGCGACGTGCTGGCCGTGGAGCGCATCTCGGCCACGCTCGAAGTGGCGGCAGCGCTGGACCTGCGCACGGGGGAGTCGGTGTTCCACTCGCTGTGCGTCCACCGCGAGGACGGCCTGCCCGTGCAGCTGGAAGACCGCCACGTGAATCCGCGCCAGGTGCCCCAGTTCGCCGCGCAGGACTTCACGCTGCTGCAGCCCTCCGAATACCTGGTGCGCAACGTGCCGTTCGACCAGATCGAGCACGTGGTCGATGCCGTCATGCCCACCGCCGAGCAGGCCACGCTGCTGGAGATGTCGCCGCAGGAGCCCTGCCTGCTGCTCACCCGCCGCACCTGGTCGCGCGGGATTCCCATCACCGTGGTGCGTTGTTTGCACCCCGCTACCCGCTACCGCCTGGGCAGCCGCTTTAGAGCCGACGGCAACCCGGTCGCTGGTTGAACGCTTGCCTGAAGAGCACGATTTTTTCCGCTTGTACCTACTTGTATATACAGGATCAACGCCATGACAAAAACCACCGCTTCCTCCCTGATCTTGCACCCCGGCCGGGTTACGCTGGCTGAATTGCGCAGCATCCACGCCGCGCCCGTGCAGCTGTCGCTGGACCCGTCCGCGCGTGCCCTCATGCAGGCGTCGCTGGCCACGGTGCAGCGCATCGTGGATGAAGACCAGGTGGTCTACGGCATCAACACCGGCTTCGGCAAGCTCGCCAGCACCAAGATCGCCCACGAGCGCCTCGCCGAGCTGCAGCGCAACCTGGTGCTGTCGCACAGCGTGGGCACGGGCGATGCGCTGCCCGATCCCGTGGTGCGCCTCATCCTGGCCACCAAGGCCATCAGCCTGGCGCGTGGGCATTCGGGCATCCGTCCCGAGATCGTGGATGCGCTGCTGGCCATGGCCAACGCCAACGTGCTGCCCGTGATTCCGGCCAAGGGTTCGGTGGGCGCGTCGGGCGACCTGGCGCCGCTGGCCCACCTGGCCTGCGTGTTGATCGGCGAAGGGCAGGCCAAGGTCGATGGCACGGTGGTGTCTGGGGCCGAGGCCATGCGCTCCATCGGCCTTGCGCCGTTCGTGCTGGGCCCCAAGGAAGGGCTGGCGCTGCTCAACGGCACGCAGGTATCCACCTCGCTCGCGCTGGCGGGGCTGTTCGGCGCGGAGAGCGTTTTCGCCGCCGCGCTGGTCGCAGGCTGCCTGTCGCTCGAGGCCATCAAGGGCTCGGTCAAGCCGTTTGACGCACGCATCCACGAGGCGCGCGGCCAGGCGGGGCAGATCGCCGTGGCGGCCGCCGTGCGCGCATTGCTGGATGGCAGCGCCATCGACCCTTCGCATCCCCACTGCGGCCGCGTGCAGGACCCGTACTCCATCCGCTGCGTGCCGCAGGTGATGGGCGCGTGCCTCGATAACCTGCACCACGCCGCGCGCGTGCTGGCCATCGAGGCGAACGCCGCGTCCGACAACCCCCTGGTATTCGACAACGGTGACGTGATCTCGGGCGGCAACTTCCACGCCGAGCCCGTGGCCTTCGTGGCGGACATCATCGCGCTGGCCGTGGCCGAGATCGGGGCCATCTCCGAGCGCCGACTGTCGCTGCTGCTCGACCCGGGCCTGTCGGGCCTGCCGGCCTTCCTGATCCGCGACAGCGGCGTGAACTCGGGCTTCATGATCGCCCAGGTCACCGCCGCCGCGCTGGCGGCCGAGAACCAGTGCCTGGCCAACCCCAGCAGCGTGACCAGCCTGCCCACGTCGGCCAACCAGGAAGACCACGTTTCCATGGCCACCTACGGCGCACGCCGCCTGGGCGACATGGTGCGCAATGCGGCGGTGATGGTGGGCATCGAGGCCATGGCCGCCGCGCAGGGCATGGAGTTCGACCGCAGCCTGAAATCTTCTGTGCTCATCGAAGACCAGTTCGCTGCCATCCGCCAGCGCGTGGCCTACCTGGAGCAAGACCGCTTCCTGGCCACCGACATCGAATCCATGCGCGAATGGGCCTCGGAGACGCCATGGCCCGCGCCGCTGCTGCAGTGCCTGCCCAGCCATTCCTGATTTTTTCCTTTCTTTCTCTCTTTGCCACGCCACCCATTCACAGGAGCCCACCATGAACGCCAACGACGCCATCATTGCAGCCGCTTCCAACACCGATCCCCGCCACGACGCCAGCCGCGTGATCCGTGCGCCGCGCGGCAGCCAGCTCACCTGCAAGAGCTGGCTCACCGAAGCCGCCTACCGCATGATTCAGAACAACCTGGACGCCGAAGTCGCCGAGCGCCCGCAGGACCTGGTGGTGTACGGCGGCATCGGCCGCGCCGCGCGCAACTGGGAGTGCTATGACCAGATCCTCGCCTCGCTCAAGGACCTGAACGACGACGAAACCCTGCTCATCCAGTCCGGCAAGCCGGTGGGCGTGTTCAAGACCCATGCCAACGCACCCCGCGTGCTGCTGGCCAACTCCAACCTGGTCCCCAAGTGGGCCAACTGGGAGCACTTCAGCGAGCTGGACCAGAAGGGCCTGTTCATGTACGGCCAGATGACCGCTGGCAGCTGGATCTACATCGGCACGCAAGGCATCGTGCAGGGCACGTACGAGACCTTTGCCGAAGCCGGCCGCAAGCACTATGGCGGCTCGCTCGAGGGCAAGTGGATCCTGACCGCGGGCCTGGGCGGCATGGGCGGCGCGCAGCCGCTGGCCGCCACCTTCGCGGGCGCGGTGTCGCTCAACATCGAATGCCAGCAAAGCAGCATCGACTTTCGCCTGCGCACGCGCTATGTGGACAAGCAGGCGCGCGACATCGACCATGCGATCGAACTTATTCAGCAGCACACGGCGGCCAGGGAGGCCATCTCCATCGCTCTGCTGGGCAATGCGGCCGACGTGCTGCCTGAACTGGTGAAGCGCGCCCAGGCGGGTGGGTTGAAGCCCGACCTCGTCACCGACCAGACCTCCGCCCACGACCTCGTCAACGGCTACCTGCCCGCAGGTTGGACGGTGGCCCAGTGGCGCGCCGCGCAGCAGGATGTGACGCAGCACGAGGTGCTGAAGAAGGCCGCTGCCAAGTCCTGCGCCGTGCATGTGCAGGCCATGCTCGACTTCCAGCACATGGGCATCCCGGTGGTGGACTACGGCAACAACATTCGCCAGGTGGCGTTTGACGAAGGCGTGAAGGACGCCTTCGACTTTCCCGGCTTTGTGCCCGCCTATATCCGCCCCCTGTTCTGCGAAGGCAAGGGCCCGTTCCGCTGGGTGGCGCTGTCGGGTGACCCGGAAGACATCCGCAAGACCGACGCCAAGATCAAGGAGCTGTTCCCGGAGAACAAGCACGTGCACCGCTGGCTCGACATGGCGGGCGAGCGCATCGCCTTCCAGGGCCTGCCCGCGCGCATCTGCTGGCTGGGCCTGGGCGAGCGCCACATCGCGGGCCTGGCCTTCAACGAGATGGTGAAGAGTGGTGAGCTGAAGGCGCCCATCGTGATCGGCCGCGACCACCTCGATACCGGCAGCGTGGCCAGTCCCAACCGCGAGACCGAAGGCATGAAGGATGGCACCGACGCCGTGAGCGACTGGCCGCTGCTTAACGCCTTGCTCAATACCTCGGGCGGCGCCACCTGGGTCAGCCTGCACCACGGCGGCGGCGTGGGCATGGGCTACTCGCAGCACTCGGGCATGGTCATCGTGGCCGATGGCACCGATGCGGCGGCCGAGCGCCTGGCGCGCGTGCTGGTCAATGACTGCGGCAGCGGCGTGATGCGCCATGCCGACGCAGGCTACGAACTGGCCGTGGAAACGGCGAAGAAGCAGGGCCTGAACCTGCCCATGGTGAAGTGAAACAGCGTCGGCAAGGAGGTGTGACAGGGATGTGAAAAAAGGGAACGGCATTCCCATTCGGTGGGAATGTTGGGTTTGAATGCCGCTGCAATCCTTTGATACTGAGTCCATGCCCACCCGTGGACCGACCTCCGTTGCCGCCGCCGACCGTGTTCTGCACGTGCTGGCGGTGCTGGCGCAGCATGGCCAGCCCATGTCGGCCGCCGAGCTGATGGAGGCCACGGGCCTGGCGCGCAGCACGCTGTACCGGCAACTCGCGCGGCTCAAGCTGTGGGGCTTCGTACTGGAGAGCAGCGGGCACTACGCGCCCGGGCCGCTGAGCCTGCAACTGGCCCTGGGCTTTGACATGGCGTCGCACCTGGTGCACCACGCGCGGCCGGACATGCAGGCCCTGGCCCGGCAGTCCCACGAAAGCGTGGGGCTGGTGGTGGCCGTCAACGACAGCGTGGTATGCCTGGACATGGTGGACAGCACGCAGGCCCTGCGCTGCTCGTTCGAAAAGGGGCGCAGCGTACCGCTGCGCGCCGGCGCCTCCGCCAAGTGCCTGCTGGCCCATGTGGCCCCGGCCACGCGCAATGCCATTCTGGACCTGCACTACGGCGCGGGCACCCCCGAGCGCCAGGCGGCGCTGGCCGAGCTGGAAGGCATTGCCAAGGCGGGCTACGCCGTCAGCTCCGGCGAGGTGGATGCCGGTGTCTGGGGCGTCAGCGTGCCCGTGTTCGGCTCTCCCCGGCAGGCCGCGGGGGCCATCACCCTGATGGCCCCGATCTTGCGAGCCCAGGGGCAGGAGGCCGCGCTCACCGGCATGGCCGTCATCGCCGCCGCGCGCATCTCCCGCCAGCTCACTTCTCCCTGATTTCCCTCACCCCTCCCCAGGAGCTTTCCCCATGAACCTTCGTCGCAACCTTCTTCTGGCCAGCCTGGCCGCCGCCGCCTTTTGCACCACGGGTGCGCAGGCCCAGGACAACGTCCTGCGTGTGGGCACCGATGCCACGTTCCCGCCCATGGAGTTCGTCGAGAATGGCAAACGTACGGGCTTTGACGTCGAGCTGGTGGAAGCGATCGCCAAGGCCATGGGCAAGCAGGTCGAATGGGTGGACATCGACTTCAAGGGCCTGATTCCCGGCCTGATCTCCAAGCGCTTCGACATGGCGGTATCGGCCATCTACATCACCGACGAGCGCAAGAAGGTGGTGGACTTCACCGACTCCTACTACGCCGGCGGCCTGGTGGTGATGGTGAAGGCCGACAACAAGACCATCCACAAGCTCGCCGACCTGGACGGCAAAAAGGTCAGCGTGCAGGTGGGCACCAAGTCGGTGGCATACCTGACCGAAAAATTCCCCAAGGTGCAGCGCGTCGAGGTCGAGAAGAACCAGGAGATGTTCAACCTGGTGGACATCGGCCGGGCCGATGCCGCCGTGACCGGCAAGCCCGCCGCGTTCCAGTACGTGCGCACCCGCCCGGGCCTGCGTGTGCTCGACGAGCAGCTCACCACCGAGGAATACGGCATGGCCCTGCGCAAGGACACGCCCGAGCTGACGAAGGCCGTCAACGGCGCCATCACCAGGCTCAAGGCCGACGGAACCTATGCGGCCATCGTCAAGAAGTGGTTCAGCAACAGCGCTGCCAAGTAAGCCACGGACCGTTGCCGGACTGAACCATGGAACTCGATTTTTCTCCTGTCTGGGCCGGGCTGCCCCAGTTGCTGGCGGGCGCGCTGGTCACCGTGGAAATCACGGCCGCCTCGCTGCTGCTGGGCTGCGTCATGGGCCTGCTGGTGGGCATTGGCCGCCTGAACCCCAGGCGCCGCGTGGTCTACGCCCTGTGCACCGCCTACGTGGCCGCGATCCGCGGCACGCCGCTGCTGGTGCAGCTGTTCATCCTGTTCTTTGGCCTGCCGCAGTTCGGCATCCTGCTGCCTGCTTTCGTGTGTGGCGTGATCGGCCTGGGCATCTACTCGGGCGCCTATGTGTCCGAGGTGGTGCGCGGCGCCATCCAGTCCATCGACAAGGGGCAGATGGAGGCGGCGCGCTCCATCGGCATGTCCTCGGGCCTGGCCATGCGCACCGTGGTGCTGCCGCAGGCGGTGGTGCGCATGATTCCTCCGCTGGGCAATGAGTTCATCGCACTCATCAAGAACTCGGCGCTGGTGTCGCTGCTCACCATCCACGACCTGATGCACGAGGGGCAGAAGATCATCAGCGTGTCGTACCGTTCGCTGGAGGTGTACCTGGCGATCGCGGTGGTGTATTTCATTCTGACCGGGGCCACCACGCTGGTGCTGCGCCGCATGGAACTGCGCCTGCGCGCCGGAGGGATGGTGCAATGAAGACAACGTCTGCAGTGACCGGCGCGAACCCGGCTTCCGAGCCCATCGTGCGCATTCGCAGCCTGCGCAAGTCGTTTGGCAGCCATGTGGTGCTCAGTGGCATCGACTTCGACGTGTTCCCATCGCAAGTGGTGGTGGTCATCGGGCCCAGCGGCTCGGGCAAGAGCACCTTCCTGCGCTGCTGCAACGGCCTGGAGCAGCCCGAGGGCGGCACGGTCGAGATCTGCGGCCGCACGCTGGTGCAGGACGGCCGCATGCTGCCCGACCATGACCTCAACGCGCTGCGCGAGGAGGTCGGCATGGTGTTCCAGTCGTTCAACCTGTTCCCGCACCTGTCGGTGCTCGACAACGTGACGCTGGGCCCACGCAAGCTGCGCGGCCTCTCGCGCAAGGAGGCCGACGAGCGTGCCCAGGCCCTGCTGGCCAAGGTGGGGCTGGCGCACAAGGCGTCGGCCATGCCCGCCAGCCTGTCCGGCGGGCAAAAGCAGCGTGTGGCCATTGCCCGTGCACTGGCCATGGAGCCGCGCGTGATGCTGTTCGACGAACCCACCTCGGCGCTCGATCCGGAGCTGGTGGGCGAGGTGCTGCAGGTCATGAAGCTGCTGGCCAGCGAAGGCATGACCATGATGGTCGTCACCCACGAGATGGACTTCGCGCGCGAGGTGGGCGACGTGGTCGTCGTCATGGACGGCGGTGGCATCATCGAGGCCGGCGCCCCCGCCACCATCTTCACCAACCCCACGCAGGAGCGCACGCGCTCCTTCCTGCAGGCCGTGCTCACCCGCGCCTGAGGCGCTGCGCGGCGCTGTGCACGGTTGCCGTCAACCCCAGAGGAGGAAACCCCGATGTCCCCGCTTTCACCCGTGATGCAGCAGCGCCTGCAAGAGCGCCTGTCCCAGGACGACATTGCCCGCTTCGACCGCGACGGCGCGCTGTGCATCAAGCAGTTGCTCACGCCCGGGGAGGTGGCGTTGCTGCGCGAAGGCATCGACGCCAACCTGGCCGCGCCCAGCCCGCGCGCCAAGGTGGCCAGCCGCCCCGACGACCCGGGCCGTTTCTTCGAGGACTTTTGCAACTGGCAGGACATCCCGCAGTTCGGCCGCTTCGTGCGCGAGACGCCGCTGGCCCTGGCCGCGCAGCGCCTCATGCGGTCGCGCACCGTGCGGCTGTACCACGACCATGTGCTGGTGAAGGAGCCCGGCACGCGCCAGCGCACTCCGTGGCACCAGGACCAGCCGTACTACAACATTGAAGGCCTGCAGAACATCAGCATGTGGATTCCGGTCGATCCGGTGTCGCGCGCGGCCACGCTTGAATTCGTGGCCGGTTCGCACAAGGGGCCCTGGCTCATGCCGCGCACCTTCATGGACAACCAGGCCAAGTGGTTCCCTGAAGGCAGCCTGCAGGACCTGCCCGATGTCGAGGCCCGCCGCGAGGCTTTCCCCATCGTCGGCTGGGAGATCGAGCCCGGCGATGTGGTGTGCTTTCACATGCTCACCCTGCACGCCGCGGGCGGGGTGGAGGGCGTGAACCGCCGGCGCGTGTTTTCGGTGCGCTTTCTGGGCGACGACATCCGCCACGCCCCCCGGCCCTGGAAGACCTCGCCCGAGTTTGCGGGCCTGACCGACGTGCTGCCCGCCGGAGCCGAGATGGACCACGCGCTGTTTCCGCTGCTGGTGGCCGAAGCGGTGCAGGCCGGGGAGGGTGCGCGATGAGCGGGGCACCGATGGGGATGCCAGTCTTCTTTGACCTTGCCGCCACCCCCGCCACGCCCTGGAAGAATGGCGGCGGCAGCACGCAGGAACTCGCCTGCTGGCCGCCGGGAGCGGACATGAACGCCTTCGAGTGGCGGGTCAGCCTGGCCACGGTCGACCGGCCCGGCCCGTTCTCGGTCTTTCCGGGCATCGACCGCCAGATCATGCTGCTGGGAGGCGACGGCCTGCACCTGCGCGGCCCGGGCTGGGAGCACGGGCTGGACCAGCGCTGGCAGCCGTTCGCCTTCCCGGGGGACGACGCCGTGGATGGCGCCATGCTGGGCGGCACCTCGAAGGACTTCAACCTCATGCTGCGCCGGGGCGCCTGGCACGGCGCCCTGCAGGTGGCAGGCGAGGCGCGGGCGCCCGCGGGCGTGCACGCCGGCCTGTGCATGGTGCTGCAGGGTGGCTGGCGATGGGTGCCGGGAGAGCAGGGCGGCGAGCCCCGCGTGCTGCACGCAGGGCAGGGCTTCTGGTGGGTGCAGGAGGGTGCTGCCTTGCAGGGGCGCCTGGAGCCCGCCCATGGCGGCAGTGCGGCGGATGCGCCGGCGCTGGCCTGGATCGCGCTGGAGCGTGGTTCCAGAACGGAATTTTGATAAAAATGGCCTCTGGCGCTTGCTGAATAAGCGCTGGCAGCTATTGTTTGCATAGCAATTGATACCATGAACCTTCCGGCAGACAAGCAGATGCAGCAGGCGCGGCCCGGTGTCCCGGCCGGCGAGAGCGCCGAGGGCGTGTGGGTGAATCTGAAGCCCGTGGCCGGACTCGTGGCGGCCGATGTGCCCGTGCCCGAGGGCGAACCCACCTGCGTGGTGGTGCAGGACGGCCGCATGGCCTGGATCGGGCCCGAGGCGCACCTGCCGCCGGCCTTCCATCCCCTGCACCGCTGGGATGGGCAGGGCGCGCTGGCCACGCCCGGCCTCGTGGACTGCCACACCCACCTGGTCTACGGCGGCCAGCGCGCCAACGAGTTCGCGATGCGGCTGGCGGGTGCCACGTACGAAGAAGTGGCCAGGGCGGGTGGCGGCATCGTGTCGTCGGTGAAGGCCACGCGCGGGGCGTCGGAAGACGAGCTCTTTGCCCTGGCCGCTCCGCGCCTCTCGGCCCTGCTGGACGAGGGCGTGTGCGCCATCGAGATCAAGTCCGGCTATGGGCTGGCCCTCGCGCACGAGCGCAAGCAGCTGCGCGTGGCCCGCCGCCTGGGCGAGGCATTCGGCGTGACGGTGCGCACCACCTTTCTGGGCGCGCACGCGCTGCCGCCCGAATACGCAGGGCGCAGCCAGGACTACACCGACCTCGTCTGCAACGAGATGCTGCCCGCGCTGGCGGCAGAAGGCCTGGTGGATGCGGTGGATGTGTTCTGCGAACGCATCGCCTTCACGCTGGCCGAGACCGAGCAGGTGTTCCAGGCCGCGCAAAGGCTGGGCATCCCGGTCAAGCTGCATGCCGAGCAGCTCTCGGACATGGGCGGCGCGGCCCTGGCCGCGCGCTACGGCGCGCTGTCGTGCGACCACATCGAACACCTGTCGCAGGACGGCATCGCCGCCATGAAGGCCGCGGGCACCGTGGCCGTGCTGCTGCCGGGTGCCTACTACACGCTGCGCGACACGCACCTGCCGCCCATTGCGCAGCTGCGCGAGGCCGGCGTGCCCATGGCGGTGTCCACCGACCACAACCCCGGCACCTCGCCCGCGCTCAGCCTGCTGCTCATGGCCAACATGGCGTGCACGCTGTTCCGCCTGACGATGCCCGAGGCCCTGGCCGGCATCACCACACACGCCGCGCGCGCGCTGGGCTTGCAAGATTCCCACGGCCTGATCGCATCAGGCAGGCCCGCCAATTTTGTGCTGTGGCCGCTGGGCGATGCGGCCGAGCTGGCCTATTGGTACGGCCACAAGCCCGCTTGCACCGTCGTGCGGCAGGGGCAGGTGGTGGCCGATGGCATGGGCATCCAAACACAGCAGGGGGCCCGCCATGGCGCTTGACGCTTCACACAGCCTTTTTGCGGCCGATGCGCTGCTGCCCACCGGCTGGGCGCGCAATGTGCTGGTGCAGTGGGATGGGGCAGGGCGCATCACCGGCGTGGCCTCCGATGCTGCGGTGCCAGCAGGCACGCCGGTGGCTGCTGGCCCGGTGATCCCCGGCATGCCCAACCTGCATTCGCACGCCTTCCAGCGCGCGTTTGCCGGGCTCACCGAGTACCGGGCAGAAAGCCAGGACAGCTTCTGGAGCTGGCGCAACCTCATGTACCGCTTTGCCGCCCGCATCACGCCCGAATCGCTGGAGGCCATCGCCACCTGGCTGTATGTGGAGATGCTGGAGGCGGGCTACACCTCGGTGTGCGAGTTCCACTACGTGCACCACGACCAGGGTGGCACACCCTATGCCGACGACGCCACGCTGTCGCTGGCCCTGCTGCGCGCCGCCCGCAACGCGGGCATGGGCATCACGCTGCTGCCGGTGCTCTACCAGACCAGCGGCTTTGGCGCCAAGCCACCACGGGCCGACCAGGCCCGGTTCATCCGCAGCACCGGCAATATGCTCTCTTTATTGGAGCGCCTGGCGCCCGCTGCACTGGCGCAGGGGGCCGTTCTGGGCCTGGCCCCGCACTCGCTGCGTGCCGTGCCGCCCGAGAGCCTGACCGCCGCCGTGCAGGGCCTCGCCGCCCTCGATCCCCACGCACCCATCCACATCCACATCGCCGAGCAGACGCAGGAGGTGGACGACTGCATCGCCTGGAGCGGCCAGCGCCCCGTGCGGTGGCTGCTCGACCACGCCCCGGTGGACGAACGCTGGTGCCTGGTGCACGCCACCCACATGACGCCCGATGAATACGCCGGCGCCGCGCGCAGCGGCGCCGTCGCTGGCATCTGCCCCACCACCGAAGCGAACCTGGGCGACGGCATCTTCGACATGCCGCTGTGGCTGCAGCAGGGTGGGCGCTGGGGCGTGGGCTCGGACAGCCATGCCTGTGTGAATGCGGCCGAAGAGCTGTTGATGCTGGAGTACAGCCAGCGCCTGTCACGCCGGCAGCGCAATGTGCTGGCCTCCGCCGCGCAGCCCGAGGTCGCAACCGCCATGACCTTGCAGGCCGTGGCTGGCGGGGCGCAGGCCGCGGGGCGGGCCGTTGGCGGCATCGCGGTGGGCCAGCAGGCCGACATGGTGGCGCTGGACGCGCAGCATGTGGCGCTGCGCGATCTGCCTGCGCACAGCATGCTCTCGGCCCATGTGTTTGGCAGCCACCGGACCTCGGCCATCGGCAGCCTCTGGGTGGCGGGCGTGCGCCGCGTGTCCGGAGGCCGGCATGTACTCCACGAATCGGCGGCCCGGGCCTTTGTGGCAGCCCGGTCGGCCACCATCGCGCCGGATTGAGGCTGTCTTTGTTTTATTTCTGAACCCACCATGACCGACACCGCACCACCTCCGTTTGTCTTTCACCAAGGCACCCAGCCGCTGCTGATCTCCATGCCCCACGCGGGAACCTACGTGCCGCCCGCGCTGGCCGCGCGGTTTACCGAAGAGGCCCGCCAGGTGCCCGATACCGACTGGCACATGGACCGGCTGTACGGTTTTGCGCGCGACATGGGCGCTTCCATCCTGGTGGCCACGCACTCGCGCTACGTGGTGGACCTGAACCGTCCGCCCGACGGCGCGAGCCTCTACCCTGGCCAGAGCGTCACCGGCCTGTGCCCGGTCGATACCTTTGACGACACGCCCATCTACGCCCAGGGCGATGTGCCGGGCGAAGCCGAAGTCGCCGCGCGCCGCGATGCTGTCTGGGCGCCGTACCACGCGCAACTGCGCGCCGAGCTCGATCGCATCCACGCCCGGCATGGCGTGGCCGTGCTGTGGGACGCGCATTCGATCCGCTCGGTGCTCCCGCGCTTCTTCGAAGGCAAGCTGCCGGACCTGAACCTGGGCACGGCCAACGGCGAAAGTTGCGATCCCGCACTGGCCCGGGAGCTGCTGGCCATCGCGGAGGCCGCGGGCGGCTACACGGCGGTGCTCAACGGCCGCTTCAAGGGGGGGCACATCACGCGCCACTATGGCCAGCCGGGGCAGGGCGTGCATGCCGTGCAGCTGGAGATGACGCAGTGCAGCTACATGCAGGAATCCTTGCCGTTCGACTACCTGCCCGACGTGGCGCAGCGCGTGCAGCCGCACCTCGAACGCATGCTGCGGGCCGCGCTGGCATTCGCGCACGCGCGCCAGGCTCCGCGCTGATCCACGGGTCCGCAGGGGCCCCAACGGTGCGGCGGTGTGCCCCTCTGCTCGAATTCTTGTAGCGGCATTGGCCAGGGTGGCGGGGGTTCGGTGCTAGTATGGCTGCAGCGATGGTTCGGAATCGCCCGGCGGGCGCCCCCTGTTTTCACCACCCTGTGCCCGGTCAGCCAATGCGGAAGGAGCCGCACCCCCTCATGGATCCAGCGGCCTACTACTACATGCCCCTTTTCAAGCCCGGAGCCTCCGTGCAATGGGGACAGCAGCGCGAGACGGTCAGCCACGTGGTGGTGCGCCGCAACGCGATGATGATCTACCTGGTGGGGCACGATGCGCCGGTGCACCCCGATGCCCTTCGGGTGGAGCCCACGGCCTTCCACCTCACGCGCGTTCCCGACCGGTTCTGACGCGGCGCCCGGCGCGCCGCCACCGTGGGCTGACGAACCTCAGCGTGCGCCGAACTGCGCCATCGCCTCGCCCAGCTGGATGGGCCGGGCGGGCGCCCACTGCGGGTTGAACTGCAGCGGGCCCTGGGGAAACAGCATCACCACGGTCGAACCCAGCAGGAAGCGCCCCATTTCCTCGCCCTGCCGCAGGCTCACCTGTCCCTGGGCATAGTCCCATTGGCGCGGCGTGCCCGGACGCGGTGGATTCACCTGCCCATGCCATACCGTGGCCATGCTGCCGACGATGGTGGCCCCCACCAGCACCAGCACGAACGGCCCCTGCGCCGATTCAAAGAAGCACACCACACGCTCGTTGCGGGCAAACAGCCCGGGCACGCCGCGCGCCGTGGTGGGGTTCACCGAAAACAGGTTGCCAGGCACATGCACCATGCGCGTGAGCTCGCCCGCGCAGGGCATGTGGATGCGGTGGTAGTCGCGCGGGCTCAGGTACAGCGTGGCGAAGTGGCCGTTGTCAAACCGCGCCGCGGCGGCGGCATCGCCGCCCACCAGCGCGGTGGTGGAGTAGGTGTGGCCCTTGGCCTGGAAGATCTGGTCCTTGGCGATGGGGCCGAACTGGCTGATGGCGCCGTCCACGGGGCAGACCAGGTCGGCCTGCGCCAGCGGGCGGGCACCAGGCTTCAACGCACGCGTGAAGAAGTCGTTGAACGATGCGTAGCTGGCGATGTCAGGGTTGGCCGCCTCGGCCATGTTGACGTTGTAGCGGGCCACGAAGCGGCGGATCACCGAGGTCGTGAGGCCACCCAGCCGGGCCGACGCAAATTTGCCGGCCAGGGTGGTCAGGGCCTGCTTGGGCATGAGGTATTGCGGCAGGACTGCCAGGCGATCAGACACGGGTGGGGCCCTTCAGGAGGAAAGCGGATGATTCTATCGGCGCGGGCTGCCGCCACCGGGGCTTCATACCCCCAGGTACTGCTCCAGCAGCTGCGGCTGCGCATGCAGGGCGTCGGAGCTGCCCTCGAACACCACCTGGCCCTTGACCAGGATGACGTTGCGGTCGGTGATCTGCGTGACGTGTTTCCAGTTCTTGTCCACGATCACGCTGCTGATGCCGCTGTCCTTGATGAGGCTGCAGATGCGCCAGATCTCGCGTGCGATGAGCGGCGCCAGGCCTTCCGTGGCCTCGTCGAGAATGAGCACGTCGGGGTTGGTCATGAGCGCCCGGCCGATGGTCAGCATCTGCTGCTCGCCGCCGCTGAGCTGCTGGCCGCCGTGGCCCAGGCGCTCCTTCAGGCGCGGGAAGGTCTCCAGCACGCGTTCGTAGGTCCAGTCCCGCTGGCCCCGGGTTCCCGCGCGCGCGGCCATCTGCAGGTTCTCGACCACGCTGAGGTTGCCGAAGATGCCGCGCCCCTCGGGCACGTAGGCCACGCCCAGGCGCGACACTTCGAAGGGCGGGCGGCCGGTCATGTCGCGGCCCGCGACGGTCACCGAGCCGGAGCGGGGCTTGACCAGGCCCATCAGCGACTTGAGCAGCGTGCTCTTGCCCATGCCGTTGCGGCCCATGAGGCCGATGGTCTCGCCCTGGCCGACGGTGAAGTCCACGCCGTGCAGGATGTGGCTGGGACCATAGAAGGTGTGGATGCCGCGCGCATCAATCCAGGGAGTCGCCATGTCAGTGATCCTCCCCCAGGTATGCGGCTTGCACCGTGGCATCGGCGCGCACCTCGGGGGGCGTTCCGTGGGCGATGACTTCGCCGTTGACCATCACGGTAAGGTGGTCGGCCAGCGCGAACACGGCATCCATGTCGTGCTCCACCAGCATGATGGCGTGGGCGGGCTTGAGGCGCTGCAGCAGCTCGACCATGCGTTCGGCCTCGGCCACGCCCATGCCGGCCAGGGGCTCGTCGAGCAGCAGCACCCGCGGCTCGGTGGCCAGGGTCATCGCGATTTCGAGCTGGCGCTGCTCGCCGTGGCTCATGGCGCCTGCAATCGCCATGCGCCTGTCCTTCAAGCCAGAAAGCTCGATGGCGCTTTCCAGGCGGGCGTGGGTAGCTCTGTTTTTGATAGTGTTGGCGCGCGTGTCCTGCCACCAGCGCAGCGGATTCCAGGGCTGCTGCGCATCGCGCGACTGGGCGGCCAGGCGCACATTTTCGTGCACCGTGAGCGGCAAGAAGATGTTGGTCTTCTGGTAGCTGCGGCCCAGGCCCTGGCGCGAGATGCGCTCGGGGGCCCACCCGGTCACCTCGGTGCCGCCAAGCTGCACCATCCCGGAGGTGGGCGCCAGGTCGCCCGAGAGCAGGTTGGTCAGCGTGGACTTGCCCGCGCCGTTGGGGCCGATCACGGCATGGATGCGGCCACGCCACAGGTCCAGCGACACTCCGTTGACTGCGGCCAGGCCGCCGAACCGCTTGGTGAGCTGGCGGGCCGAGAGCAGGGTTTCATCGGCCATGGTGCGGACCCTCCTCCTGCGCCCTGGCGGCCCGGCGCTGCCCCAGCATGCCCAGCAGCCCGCGCGGCGCGGCCACCACCACCAGCACGATGAAGCTGCCCATCAGCAGCTGCCAGTGCTTGGTGATGTCCTTGAACACGTGCAGCAGGTACTCGAACGCGAAGGCGCCCACGATGGCGCCCGCGAAGTTGCCCATGCCGCCCAGGATGATCATCATGATGGCGTGGGCACTCATGTGAAAGCCCATCAGCTCCGGGTTCACATAGCCCGTCTGCGCGCCCCACAGGTAGCCCGCCAGCCCCGCGAGCGCACCCGCCACGGTGAAGGCGGTGAGCTTGTAGCCGCGCGTGCCAAAGCCCATGGCGCGCATGCGGTGCTCGTTGATGCGGATGCCCGAAAGCGCGCGGCCCAGCGGACTCCAGAGCAGGCGGCGCAGCAGCACATAGACGATGACCACCAGGGCGAGGGTGAAGTAGTAGAAGGTCTTGCGGCCTTCCAGGTCGAACGGCAGCCAGCCGAAGATGGAGGCGTCGGGCCGGAAGTTGATGTACAGGCCATCCGAGCCGCCCAGGACCTTGTTGTCGAAGAACAGATAGAACACCATCTGCGCGAACGCCATGGTGACCATGATGAAGTAGATGCCGTGCGTGCGCACCACGAAAAAGCCGATGAACAGCGCCACCAGCCCCGCGCCGGCCACGGCCAGCGGCAGCGACCACCACAGGCTCACCGGCATGTCGGCGGGCGTGAGGAACGCGAGCGCGTAGCCCGCCACGCCAAAGTAGGCGGCATGGCCCAGCGAGACCAGGCCGGTCACGCCCTGCAGCAGGTCCAGGCTCATGGCGAAGATGGCCATGATCATCATGCGCGTGACCATCTGCACGTAGAAGTCGCTGCCGACGACCGGGAACAGCAGCAGCGCAGCCAGCCCCAGTGCCAGGGCGAATTGCACGCTGCGCGGCAGCACCTCGATGTTGGCGCGGGGCGTGCTCATGCGCTGCCGCCGGGGCGCCCCGGGGCGGGCAGCGAAATACACGAAGTGATGAACGTGGGGGGCATCATTGCTTGAAAAGACCTTCAGGTTTCCACAGCAGCACAGCCGCCATCAGCATATAGACCAGCATCCCGGCCATGGAGGGCAAGAGCACCTTGCCGAATGTATCGACAAAGCCCACCAGCAGCGCCGCGATGAGTGCGCCGCGCACGGAACCGATGCCGCCGATCACCACCACCACGAAGCACATGATGAGCACCGAGGAGCCCATGTTGGGATAGACGCTGGACACCGGCGCGGCCACCATGCCCGCGACAGCGGCCAGCCCCACGCCGAGGGCGAACACGATGGCATGGATGAGCTTGATGTTCACGCCCAGCGATTCGGCCATGTCGCGGTTGAACGCGCCGGCGCGGATCTTCATGCCCAGCCGGGTCCTGGAGATCAGCAGGTACAGGGCCAGCGCCAGCGCGATGCAGACCCCGGAAATGAAGAGCCGGTACACGGGGTAGGAAAGGGTGTCGGTGAGCGGGATGGACCATTCCAGCACCGGCGGAATCGCCACGCCGTGCACGTCGTCGCCCCAGAGGATGGAGCGCAGTTCCTCGAAGATGTAGATGAGGCCGAAGGTGAGCAGCACCTGGTCCAGGTGGTCGCGGTGGTAGAAGTGGCGAAACAGCAGCCACTCCAGAGCCAGGCCAAAGACCACGGCCAGCACCGTGCCGCCAAGGATGGCGAGCGTGAGGCTGCCGAAGTAGCCCGACAGCGAATAGCCCAGGTAGGCTCCCAGCATGTAGAAGCTTCCATGCGCGAGGTTCACCACGCCCATGATCCCGAAGATCAAGGTGAGGCCCGCCGCCAGCATGAACAGCAGCAGCCCGTACTGCACGCTGTTGAGCAGCTGGATCAGGAAAGTGGCGAAGTCCATGGCGTGCTGGCGCAAGGGTCAGGCGGCGCGGCGCGTGGCCAGCAGGAGCGCGCCCATCAGCGTGAACAGGCCGCCCGAGACGCGGTTGAACCAGCGCATGCGGATGCCGGAACGCAGCACCGGTGCCAGGCGCGCCACGCCCAGGGCGCACAGCGTGAGCACCGTGAATTCAAAGGCCACAAAGGTGCTTGCCAGCACGGCGAACTGTGGCGCCCACGCCGCTGCCGGATCCAGAAACTGGGGAAAGAACGCGGTGAAGAACAGCAACGCCTTGGGGTTGCTGCCGCCCACGATCAACCCCTGGACGTAGAGCTTGCGCGCAAAGGCCGTGGCCTTGGACTGGTCGCCCTTCGCGGGCATGTGGTCGAACACCGTGGTCTGGCTGCGGAAGGTCTTGATGCCAAGCCAGATCAGGTAGGCCGCGCCCGCGGCCTTGAGCACCCAGAATGCGGTTTCGGAGGCCGCCAGCAGCGCCCCCAGCCCCAGGGCGGACAGCAGCATCGTGCCCAGAACCGCTGTCACGCTGCCTGCCGCCGCGGCCAGGGCCTTGCGCGGGCCGTGCTGCAGGGAACTGGTCATGCACATGAGCATCGTCGGTCCGGGGGACAGGACCAGCAGGGCCACTGCGGCGAGGTAAAGCAGGTAGGTACTGAGCGACATGGAAGGAGGTTCGAGGAAGGTGGCCGCAAAGTCCGGGCGCACGGCAGACGGGCCTGCCCCCGGGCAGCCCCTTGGTGCATTGTGTCAAAGTCGCGGGTTGCCGCCACGGAAGGCGGGGCGCGCCTTGGGCGGGCCGTCCGCGGCGCGCGGGGGCTTCAGCCCATTCGGCATCCTGCGCCGCTGTCGGCCAGGGCCTTGGCGGCCACGCCGATCACCTTGTTTTCCTTGTTCTCCACGCGGCGCAGGTAGATGTCCTGCACCGGGTTGTGCGACTTGCTCATCGTCCACTTGCCGCGCGGGCTGTCGATGGTGGCGTTTTCCATGGCCTTGATGACGGCGGGCTTGGCAGACAGATCACCCTTCACGGCATTGGCGCCCTGCACCAGCAGCAGGCCCGTGTCGTAGCCCTGCACCGCGTAGACGTCGGGCTGGCTGCGGAACGCCTTGGCGTATTCCAGGCGGAACTGCTTGTTGCGCGGCGTGTCCAGCGAATCGCTGTAGTGCATGGTGGTGATGATGCCGTCGGCCGCAGGGCCCGCAGCGTCCAGCACGCCTTCGGTCAGGAAGCCCGACCCGTACAGCGGAATCTTGTCCTTGAGGCCTGCCGCCGCGTAGTCCCGGATGAACTTGGCGGCGCCCCCGCCGGCGAAGAAACAGGCCACGGCATCGGGCTTGAGCGCGGCGATCTCGGTCAGCAACGCCTGGAACTCCACATTGGGGAAGGGCAGGCCCAGCTCCTTGACGATGGTGCCGCCCGCGGCGGTGTAGCTTTGCTTGAAGCCTTCGAAGGCCTCGTCGCCGGCCGCGTACTTCCAGGTGATCCAGACGGCCTTCTTGTGGCCCTTCTCGACCATGGCCTTGCCCAGGGCCAGCGTGGGCTGGGAATTGCTGAAGGAGGTTCGGAACACGTTGGGGGCGCACAGGGCGCGCGTGGCGGCATGCACGCCCGCGTTGGGGATGAGGTTGAGCACGCCGGTGTCGCGCGCCACCTTCTGGATGCCCATCTGCACGCCCGAGTGCACGGTGCCGATCAGCACGTCCACCTTGTCGCGCTGCACCAGCTTGCTGGCGTTTTCGACGCCCTTGCTGGGCTCGGACTCATCATCCACCTTGAACCACTCAATCTCGCGCCCGCCGAGCTTGCCGCCTTGCTGGTCGATGGCCAGGCGCACGCCGTTCTCGATGGCCACCCCCAATTGGGCGAAGGTGCCCGTGTAGGGCAGCATGAAACCCACCCGTACCTTGCCGCTTTGCGCACGCACGATGGAGGGCAGCAACAGGCCCGTGGATGCGGCGCCAACGAGGGCGGCGCTGCGGCTGATGACGAGGCGGCGGGTGGTCATGGAATGGAGCTCCTTTGTTTAGGCTTAAAGCAATTTACCCCAACGTCCCCTGCAGGAAACCTATGGCTTACCCGTACCGGGGACACAGCGATGGGGGCTTGGTGGGGCGCCCCGGGATCGCCTGGCATGAAGGCGGCAAAATAGGGGTTGTCCAGAATCTCCTTTCGAACGCCCGTGCCTCATGCCCCTCGTGACGGCGAGGGACTCCGCCCTGAAGCGGTTGCGTTGCCGAACCGCTGCTGCTGCTCCATGCCCCCATCCGACTCCGATCATTCCGTGTCTTCTTCTGCCGCCATGGAGGGGGCAGACGCATCTGCGTATGTCCGGACCCTGCGTTGGCTTCGCAATTTCTGGCCTGCGCCGCTGGGCATCGACGGGCGTGAACGCCTGCGTTTTATCGCCGGTGCCGTGATCGGGGTTCTCATCACAGCATTGCTCAGCCGGTGGTGGGCGGGCGACGCGGCCTCGGGCCCCTGGATGGTGGCGTCCCTGGGGGCCAGCGCCGTGCTGGTGTTCGGCATGCCGTCGAGTCCCCTGGCGCAGCCGTGGCCGGTGCTGGGCGGCAGCACGCTGTCGGCGCTGGTGGGGGCGCTGTGCTCGGCGGTGGTGCCTGACCCCGTGATATCCGGCGCCCTGGCCGTGGGACTGGCCATCGCGCTCATGGTGCCGCTGCGCTGCCTGCACCCGCCTGGCGGTGCCATGGCCCTGTATGTGGTGCTGACGGCGGGCGATGGCTTGCATCTGGCCGTGTTTCCCATCCTGTTCAATGTCGTGATCCTGCTGATCGCGGCCATGGTCTACAACGGTCTCACCGGGCGCCGGTATCCTCATCCACAGCGGGTGGCGCCCAGAACCCACGTCGCCAAAGGCGCGTTCACCGCCTCTGACGTGGACGCGGCGCTGGCCCACTACAACCAGGTGCTCGATGTCAGCCGGGCCGACCTGGAGGGGCTGCTCCATCTGGCGGGGCGTGCCGCGTTCCAGCGCACGCTGGGAGATGTGCGCTGTGCGGACATCATGTCCAAGCCTCCGTTCGCGGTGGAGGCGGGTGTCTCGCTCAAGGAGGCATGGACGTTGATGCGCAGCGAGCAGATCAAGGCGCTGCCCGTGGTCGATATGCAGCGGCAGGTCATCGGGATCGTGACCGTGGCGGATTTCATGCGGCTCGCCAACCTGGACCTGCATGAAGGCCTGGGCCAGCGCCTGCGTGCGCTGGTCATGGGCCGCAGCGGCCAGCCCACTGCGGTGGACCAGATCATGTCCCACCCGGTTCAGGTGGCCCGGACCGGGCAGCACGCCATGGACCTCGTTCCCCTGTTTTCGCAGGGGGGCCACCACCACATCCCCATCGTGGACGAAGAAGACCGCCTGGCGGGCGTCATCACCCAGACCGATCTGGTGCGGACCCTCGCCGTGGCCGTGCAGGGGCGCGCCGAAGATGGCATGTCTGCGCCGCCCCGGGCGCCTCGTGCGCAGGCGGCCCCGGCCGCCCAGGCAAGACCGTAGGCAGATTGCTGCACATCGCGGTACAATCGACAGGCTTTGCACAGCGCTCTGCCTGTCCATTGACGCCGTCTCCCCCGGCCCTCTGCCTGATCTGCGCCCCGGGTGCAGCGACTCCCACCGCCCGCAATGCACCGTGTGTCGAGCACCGTCCCACGCGGTAGCTGCCGTGGCGGATGCACGAATCAGGCGCCGATCACAGAATATTTGTTTTGAAGAGATAGAACATGGCCAAAGAAGAACTCATTGAAATGCAAGGCTCCGTGACGGAAGTCTTGCCCGACTCGCGCTTTCGCGTCACGCTGGACAACGGTCACCAACTGATCGCATACACCGGCGGAAAGATGCGCAAGCACCACATCCGCATCCTGGCGGGTGACAAGGTATCCCTGGAAATGTCGCCCTATGACCTGACCAAGGGGCGCATCACCTTCCGCCATCTGGCCGGCCGCGGCCCTGGCCCTTCCAGCAACCGCTGATCCCCTGGGCTTGAGGTCCGCTGGTTTTCTTGCTGTTCCCGTGACCGTGCGCTGCTTCGCACGGGGTGTGATACCCGTCGGTGCCGGTCCCCATGAATTGCTTTCAGAAAAATCACAAAAAGCGGGCATCGAGCCAAAAACAGGCAAATTCCCGGGTTAGAATACGAGCTGTCGGAGCGTAGCGCAGCCTGGTAGCGCATCTGCTTTGGGAGCAGAGGGTCGCGAGTTCGAATCCCGCCGCTCCGACCAATGTTTGAAGGCCTTGCAGCACATGCTGCAGGGCCTTTTTTCTTGCCTGCTGGTTTTCCCGGTTCCTGGTTGCGGTTCCACGCGGCTGCCGCGGCGGCATCGGATTTCCGTACCATCGGGGCTCGCCGTGGCGAGCTGCCATCCGCACCCCCGTCACCGCTCGCCGCCCCTTCGCCTGCAATGCAATGAACCGCGTGCCTTCCCCTTTACCCGCTTCGTTTTCCCATTCGTCGCCGCGCTATGACAGCGTCGATGCCCTGCGCGGCCTGGCGATGGTGTGGATGACGGTTTTTCATTTTTGCTTTGACCTGAGTCATCTGGGTTTCTGGCCCCAGGATTTTCGGGGCGATCCGGTCTGGACCCTGCAGCGCACGGCGATCGTGAGCCTGTTCCTGTTCTGTGCCGGCCTGGGGCAGGCCATTGCACTGCAGCAGGGGCAGGGGTGGCGACGGTTTGGGCGGCGATGGCTGCAGATCGCCGGCTGCGCGCTGCTGGTGTCCGCGGGGTCGTTCGTGATGTTCCCGCGCAGCTTTATCTATTTTGGCGTGCTCCACGGCATGGCGGTGATGCTGCTCATCGCCCGAGGCACGGCGGGCTGGGGGCGGTGGCTGTGGCTGGCAGGGCTGGTGGCGGTGGCGCTTCCGCCGCTGGCGCAGCAGCTTCTGGCCAGCGCATGGTCCGAGGCCGCGCCGTGGTTCAACGGACGTGCCCTCAACTGGCTGGGCCTGGTTTCTCGCAAGCCGTTCACGGAGGACTACGTGCCGGTGCTGCCCTGGCTGGGCGTGCTGTGGTGGGGGCTGGCCGCTGGCCAATGGGCCATGGCGGCGGGGGCGCGGGCCGGGGGGGCGCCGTTTGGGCGGCTTCCGGGGGCTTTTCAGCCCCTGGCACTGCTGGGCCGGTGGAGCCTGAGCTACTACATGCTGCACCAGCCCGTGATGATCGGACTGCTGATGGCCATGGCCTGGATGACGACGAAGGGCTAGCTAGCGCGCGGGGAGCAGGGGGGCGCTGATGCATGCGCTGCATGCGGCATCGACAGAAACGCGGCTGTGCCACCATGAAAAAACGCGGCCTGGGCCGCGTTCGTTTCGGGCGGGCATCGCAGCAATGCGATGCGGCGGGACCCGTTACTCGACCTTGGCCTTCGCGCGCAGGTCTTCCTGGAACTTCGCCAGCTTTTGCTGTTGCAGCTGCTGTGCCACCTGGGGCTTCACTTCTTCCAGCTTGGGCAGTTCTGCCTGGCGCACATCGTCCAGGCGGATGACGTGCCAGCCGAACTGGCTCTTCACGGGGGCGTCGGTCATCTTGCCCTTTTCGAGCTTGACCAGGGCTTCGGTGAATTCACTCACATAGCTGGAAGGGTTGGCCCAATCCAGGTCGCCGCCCTTGGCACCGGACCCTGGATCCTTGGATTGCTTCTTGGCGATGTCTTCAAACTTGGCGCCCTTCTTGATGGAAGCGATGATGGCCTTGGCATCCGATTCCTTTTCCACCAGGATGTGGCTGGCCTTGTATTCCTTGCCGCTGTTGGCCGCGACGAACTTGTCGTACTCAGCCTGGATCTCGGCATCGGTCACCGGGTTCTTCTTCTGGTAGTCGGCGAACAGTTCGCGGATCAGGATGGTCTGGCGGGCCAGATCCATTTGCGCCTTGTAGTCCGCCGAGCCTTCCAGGCCGCGCTTTTGCGCTTCCTGCATGAAGATTTCGCGGGTGATGACTTCTTCCTTGATCTGGCCTTCGATGTCCGGTGTCACGGGGCGGCCCGAGCGCTCCACTTGCTGCTTGAGTGCCTCGACGCGCTCTTTCGGCACGGCCTTGCCGTTGACGATGGCGACATTCTGGGCGGAAACGGGCAGGGCCATCGTGCCCAGCACGGCGGCGGCCACGAGGCCGGACAGGAGCTGTTTCTTCATGCGGAATCCAAAAAATGAGAGGTTGTTTGCCAGCTGAGTTCCGGCAACTGGGGACATGGGGGCCGGTTCAGAGAACTTCAATGGCAAGGGCGTGAACCCCTTGGTCAATAAATTCTTGCAGCGCATCATACACAAGGCGGTGCTGCGCGACCCGGGCCTTGCCTGTAAACAAAGGTGACGAAATGCGGACCCGGAAATGGGTGCCGAAACCAGTGCCGTTGGCCCCCGCATGTCCCGCATGGGCGGCGCTTTCGTCGAGCACTTCCAGGGCCGTGGGCGTGAGCCGGTCCGCCAGGGCCTGGTGCATCTGCTGCGCGAGTGTGGTCATGGCAGGTCGTCCTTCAGGCTGCGGGCTCATCGCCTTCGTCGCCCTTGAGGTGGGGCGCCACATAGATGCCCTGGCCCACCAGGAAGACCAGCGGGAAGGCATACCCCCAGAGCTTGAAGTCCACCCAGGCCTCGGTGCTGAAGTTGACGACGACATACGCGTTGATGGCCGACATGAACGCGCAGTACACGATCCAGGCGACGTTCAGCCGGTGCCACACACCCTCTGGCAGGGTCAGCTGGCTGCCCAGCAGCATCTTGAGGAAGTTCTTCTTCATGATCCACACCGCCACCGCGAGCGCGACGGACATGGCGCCGTACAGCACGGTGGGCTTCCACTTGATGAAGCGGTCGTCCTGCAGCACCAGCGTGAGCGTGCCGAACAGCAGGATCAGCACCAGGGTCACCTTGTGCATGGTCTGCAGGCGCCGGTCGATGGCGTAGATCAGGGCCATCTGCGCGACGGTGGCGCCCATGAGCACCGCGGTGCCCACATAGATGCCGTACAGCTTGTAGGCCCCGAAGAACAGCAGGATGGGGAAGAAGTCGATCAGGATTTTCATGGGGTCAGGGGCGGGTCTCGGGGCTCAGTCCTTGCCGGATTCGAAATCCAGCGAGGCCGAGTTCATGCAGTAGCGCAGGCCGGTGGGGGTGGGGCCATCTTCGAAGACATGGCCCAGGTGGGCCCCGCATTGTGCACACACTGTCTCGGTGCGGACCATGCCATGGCTGCGGTCCACGATCTCGGTGATCGCCCCGGGGATGGCCTCGGAGAAACTGGGCCAGCCGCAGCCGGCATCGAACTTGGTCACCGAATCGAACAATTTCGCGCCGCAGCAGATGCAGTGGTAGCTGCCATCGGCCCAGTGGGCCTCGTATTTGCCGGTGAAGGGGCGTTCGGTGGCGGCATGGCGCGTCACCTGCAGGGCGGCGGGTTCGGCGCCCTTGCCCTGCAGGATGGCTTGCCACTCGGCTTCGGTCTTCTGGACGGGGTAGGTCATGATGAACAGCTGATCTCGATGGAAGACGCCCAGTCGGGCGGGAAGGCTGCGTAGGCGTCGTGCCCGGGGTGCTCGTCGAAGGGGTACTCCAGCAGCCGCTGAAGGGTTTGGAGTTCGCTGAAGTCGCCAAGTTTCGCCGCGCGGATGGCTTGCTCGCCCAGGTGGTTGCGCAAGACGAACTTGGGATTCGTTTTCAGCATTAAATCGGCTGCTGGCGCTTGCCCATCAAGCGTCAGTAGCTCTGAATAGGATAGCAACCACTGGTCCAGGGCGGCGCGGTCGGCAAACAGGTCCCGCACCGGCTCGAAATCGCGCCCGGCCACTGCATGCGACAGGCGGCGCCAGAAGATCGTGTAGTCCACACCGTTGCGGGCGAGCAGCAGCAGGATGCCGTCGATCAGTTGCCCATCGCCTTCGCTGGCGCCCGCAAGCCCCAGCTTGGCGCGCATGCGGGCCATGAATTCCTCGGGGAACACGCTCTTGTAGGACTCCAGGGCCTGCTTGGCCAGTTCCTGGTCGCCGATCAGGGGCAGCAGCGCCTGCGCCAGGCAAAACAGGTTCCAGTACGCCACGTTGGGCTGGCGGTTGTAGGCATAGCGGCCCTGGGTATCGCTGTGGTTGCACACGTGGCCGGGCACGAAGGCATCCAGAAACTGGAAAGGGCCGTAGTCGATGGTCAGGCCCAGGATGCTCATGTTGTCGGTGTTCATCACCCCGTGGCAAAACCCCACGGCCTGCCACTGCGCCATCAGCCTGGCCGTGCGCTCGCTCACGGCCTGCAGCAGCGCGGCGTAGGCATTGCCGCCGACCTCGGTGGTGCCCCGGCATTCAGGGTAGTAGCGGTCGATGACATAGTCGGCCAGGGCCCGAAGCTGTGGCTGCAGGTCGTTGGCGGCGAAGTGCTCGAAATGGCCAAAGCGCACGAAACTGGGGGCCACGCGCGTGACCACGGAGGCTGTTTCGATCTCTTCGCGGCGCACGGGCGCGGGCGAGCCGGTGATGCACAGCGCGCGCGATGTCGGAATGCCCAGGCCATGCATGGCCTCGCTGCACAGGAATTCGCGGATGCTGGAGCGCAGCACGGCCCGCCCGTCGCCCATGCGGGAGTAGGGCGTGCGCCCCGCGCCCTTGAGCTGGATTTCCAACCCGCCGGCGGTTTCCCCCAGCAGGATGGCCCGGCCGTCGCCCAGCTGGCCGGCCCAGACGCCGAACTGGTGCCCGCTGTAGACGCTTGCAAGGGGCCGCGAGCCAGCGAGCAGCACGTTGCCCGTGAAGGCCTGCAGGGCTTCGTCGCTCTCCAGCCATGCAGGGTCCAGGCCGATCAGCCGCGCCACGGCGGCGCTGGTTCCCACCCAGTGCGGCGCGGGCAGCGGGGTCGGGCGCAGTTCGGTGAAAAAGTCCGGTCCCAGGGTCGCGAAACCATGGTTCCAGGCCAGGCCGATGTCGGCGGTGGTGTCGCTGTCGGCGGGCAGGTTCATGGGCTCGATTGTCTCGCACCGGTGATGCCCCGGCCCCGGCAGGGCCATGGGTGGGGGAGGGTGGAACCCGTTGCGCCGCGCGCAGGCCGCCGCGCGGCCCGCGTGGGTTCGCCGGGTTGTTCTCAGGCGCCCTGTTCGGATGCCGTGCTTTCGGGCTCCGCGTGCAGTACGTGGGCCCGGTACTGGCCGGGCGGCATGCCGAACCAGCGCTTGCACGCCCGAAACAGGTTGCTCTGGTCGGCGAACCCCAGCAGATCGGCCACCTCCGCCAGGCTGCGGCGCTCATCGCTCAGGTACTGGCCGGCCAGCTCGCGCCGGGTGTCGTCCAGCAGTTGCTGGTAGCTCACGGATTCGGCCTGCAGGCGCCGCTGCAGCGTGCGGTCGGTCAGGTGCAGGCGCGCCGCCACGTCTTCGCGGCGGGGTTCGCCCAGGTGCAGGATGCGGGCCACCTCGGTGCGCACGCGCGTGCTGGCCAGCGTCTGGCCCAGGTGGTCCAGTTCGGTCTCGACCAGTCTTTCGTGCAGGGCCCACAGGCTGGGGTTGTGGGTGGGAATGGGGGCCAGAAGGTCGGCCTCGGCCAGCAGGAAGCGGTTGGCGGGCTGGCTGAAGTGCGGCAGCAGGCCGAAGGCGGAGCGGTAGCGCGCCTCGTCCGCGGGCGGCGGGGTGATGAGTTCGACCGCCAGCGGCGTGAGCTCGCGGCGCGTCAGCCAGCCGCACAGGGTCAGCAGGGTCAGCACGGCGAACTCGACCCGCTGGCGCGGAATGGGCCGTGTGGCGCCGATGTGGCTCAGGACGAGCCAGTACCCGCGCGGCCCGCGCTCCATCTCGAAGGTGGTGGCGTCCGAGATCACCGCCATGTGCCGCTGCAGGTGCTGAAACCCAACGAGGAGATTGGGGCCCGACGCCAGCGCATAGCCCACCAGATCCACGTTGCCGTAGCGCCCGGTCAGGTTGCGGTCGAGCCCCAGCCCCGGCTTGCCGTACTGCGCCGCGGCCAGCTCCCACAGGCGGCTCACGCGGTCCACGTCGACGCGGGTCTGGGGCAGGTGCAGCGCGGCCAGGTCGATGCCCGCCTCGGTGCACAGCTGTGCGGCCGGCAGGCCCTCGGCCGCGAACATGTCCGCGATGCCCCGCACCCAGGCGGCCGAACTGGTGCGTGGGGTCATGGGTGGTTTTTCCCCTCAGGGTTAACGCTAGGGTGGTGTTCTGAAGTCACTGTTTTGGCGAGGTTGCGATAGTGGGCCGAAGGCGAAGCATTCACACAATCGTCGCTGAGGACGGGCCCTGCCGCAAGTGTGACGCTTCAGAGAGGCCCGCCCCATTCCTGAAAACCCCAAAGGAGACAAAACATGCCCGATTTTCAGTGGTGTCTGCGGTGGAGTGCCGCCGTGCTGTCGGTGTTGGCGACAACGGCGTGTGGCGGTTCGGACGGCAAGCCCCCCGAGCTGCGGGAAACCCGCTACGGCATGGTGCGTGGCGTGGACGACAGCGCCGCCACCGGCACCTATGCCTGGAAGGGCATTCCCTTCGCGAGGCCGCCGGTGGGCGAGCTGCGCTGGCAGCCGCCGGTGGAGCCCGTGGCGTGGTCGGGCGAACGCAATGCCAGCCAGTTCGGCAATGCCTGCCTGCAGATGGGCCGCATCTACGGTCCCGGCGCCAACAACCGGTTCGACGACACCATCGGCCAGACGCTCAACACGCCCGTGGGGAACGAGGATTGCCTGACGCTCAACATCTGGCGCCCGGCCACGTCGCAGGACAACCTCCCCGTGCTGCTGTTCCTGCACGGCGGCAGCGCCATCTCGGGCTACACCGCCGATCCCGTGTACGACGGCGCGGCGCTGGCCCGCGCGGCCAATGCCGTGGTGGTGACCGCCAACTACCGCCTGGACGTGCTGGGGTTCATGCAGCTGCCCCAGCTGCACGGCGGCGGCCAGCCCTATACAGGCAACTACGCCCTGCTCGACAACGTGCAGGCACTGCGCTTCATCCAGAACAACATCGCCGGTTTTGGCGGCAACGCGGGCAATGTCACCCTGATGGGGCAGTCGGCGGGCGCCATCAATGCGCTGGCGCTGCTGACGGCGCCCCAGGCTGCTGGGCTGTTCCACAAGCTCCTGCCGGTGAGCGGGGGGATTTCGCTGGCGGCGAATCTGCCGCCCGGCTCCATTCCCACGCTCAATCCTGCATCCCGGTATGCCACCCAGTCCGGCATGCTGCTGGCGCATCTGGCCCTGGCCGACGGCCTGGCGCCCGCGTTGCCCGCCGCCCAGGCACTGGTCGCGGGCTGGCCCGCCTCCCAGGTGGCCGGCTACCTGCGCGGCAAGGATGCGAGCGTGATCCTGCAGACGCTGCTCAAGAACGGGCTCACCGGGTCCGGCCCCATCCCCGACGGCGTGGTGGTGCCCGCCGATCCGATCGCCGAACTGGGAGCCGGGCGCTATCACAAGGTGCCTGTCCTGTCCGGCTACACGGCGGACGAGGGCAAGCTGTTCGCGCCGTTCCTGGCATTGCTGGGGGGCAAGCCGGGGATGAAGATTTCCGACGCGGACCGCTTCGCGATGATGCAGAAGTTCAACCCCGACGCGCCCACCACGCTCACGGCCGGCGACATCCTGGATGCCTCCTATCTGCCCGTGACGGCGCCCGGCACGGGCTACAACGCGCGCACCCGCCTGCTGGGCAGCGTGTTCATCGACCCGAGCCGCGACAACCTGCTCAACACCCTGCGCAGCCAGCAATCCGCGGTATGGAGCTACCAGTTCAACTGGGCGCAGCAGCCCGCGCCCTGGAACGACGTGTACGGCGCGGCGCATGCGTTCGACCTGCCGTTCCTGTTTGGCAACTTCGGGCCCTCGGTCTTTGCCAGGGCCACCAACAGCGCGGCCAACCAGCCAGGGCGCCTGGCGCTCTCCAAGGCCATGATGGACAGCGTGCGCGCGTTCGTGCACACGGGAGATCCGAACAACGCGACGGTGAACCAGAACTGGAAGCCGTGGCCCAGCCGGCTCCTGTTCGACGCCGACCAGAAGGCCGTGCGCCTGAGTGTGCAATAAGGTGAGGGTGCCAGTGCGATCTGCAGGGTGTCAGCGCGCCGCGGTGGCGGCGAGGTACGCGTTCAGCGCCTCGTCGTCCACGATGGCCACACGTCCGAAGTCCAGCGACACGATGCCCATGCCTTCCAGCGCGCGCAGCACCTTGTTCACCGTCTGGCGCGACAGGCCCACCAGCTGGCCCAGCTCGTCCTGCGTGAGGTTCAGCCGCCGCGTGCTGCGCCAGAACAGGCGGCTCAGGTACAGCGCGACGCGGTGCTCGGTGGACTGGGTCCGTCCGGCCTCGATGATCGTCATGGCCTGGCCCAGCCGCATGTTCAGGTGCAGCACCAGAAACTGGTTGAACGCCAGGCTGCTCTCGCGCAGCGTTGCGAACAGCGGCAGCGGCAGGCACAGCAGCGTGGTGGGGCGCAGGGCGACCACGTGGTACCGGCGGGGCTCGGGCTTCATGGCCGATCCTTCGCCGAACCATTCGCCATCGGGCACGCCGATGAAGGCCGAGGAGCGCCCCTGGCTGGCGGGGCTTTGGAGCATCACCAGGCCGGACAGCACCGCGTGCCAGCCTTGCACGGCACTGCCGGCCGGCATCATCACTGCGCCCTTGTCGCCGTGCGTGGCGAATACCTCGGCGCGCAGGCGCTCCTGCAGGGCTGCGGGCACGCTGGCAAACCAGGGCTGGGCCGCGATGAACCGTGGGGCGGAGGGGGCGGAACTGAGCATGGGCGTGATTGTCACCGCCCACGCCAGGCGTTCAGGGTATTCCCTTGGCCTTTGTCAATGGGACGACAGGTGTTGGCAGGCGCGGCCGCCGCGCGCACACTGCGGCCCTGTTGCATGTGCGCCGGCCGGCCAGTCCGCTTGCCCTGGGCGACACCGCAATGAGACACGCCGCGCTACGATGACCATTCCATTCACCACAACATCCAAGGAGCACACATGCTGGGCCTGATGCAGAGCCAACCGTTGCTGATTTCGTCGTTGATCGAGTTCGCAGAGCGCCACCATGGCGATGCCGAAATCGTGTCGCGGCGGGTCGAGGGCGACATCCACCGCTACACGTACCGCGATCTGGGCGCGCGTGCACGCCGGTTGGCCAATGCGCTGGACGAGCTCAAGCTCGCGTTCAGCGACCGCGTGGCCACCCTGGCCTGGAATGGCTACCGCCACATGGAGATGTATTTCGGCGTGAGCGGCTCCGGCAGGGTGCTGCACACCGTGAACCCGCGCCTGCACCCCGACCAGATCGCCTGGATCATGAACCATGCCGAAGACCAGGTGCTGTGCTTTGACGTGACGTTCCTGCCCCTGGTGCAGGCCGTGCATGCCCGGTGCCCCACGGTGAAGAAATGGGTGGCCCTTTGCGATGCGGACAAGCTGCCCGCGGATTCCGGCATCCCCGGCCTCACGAGCTACGAAGCCTGGATCGGCGCGCAGTCGCCGGACTACGCCTGGCCCGCGTTCGACGAGAACTCGGCATCGAGCATGTGCTACACCAGCGGCACCACGGGCAACCCCAAGGCCGCGCTCTACAGCCACCGCTCGACCACGCTGCACGCCTATGCCGCCGCGCTGCCGGACGTGATGTGCCTGTCGGCCCGCGACTCGGTGCTGCCCGTGGTGCCCATGTTCCACGTCAACGCCTGGGGCATTCCGTACTCGGCCGCGCTCACGGGCTGCAAGCTGGTGTTCCCCGGCCCGGCCATGGACGGCAAGTCGATCTACGAACTCATCGAATCCGAGAAGGTCACCTACGCGGCCGGCGTGCCCACCGTGTGGCAGATGATGCTGGGCCACATGAAGCCGGCCGGCCTGAAGTTCTCCACGCTCCGGCGCACCGTCATCGGCGGCTCGGCCTGCCCGCCCGCGATGATCCATGCATTCAAGGAAGACTTCGGCGTGGAAGTCCTGCACGCCTGGGGCATGACCGAGATGAGCCCGCTGGGCACGCTGTGCACGCTCAAGAACAAGCACCTGGCCATGTCCAAGGACGACCAGATGAAGATCCTGCAGAAGCAGGGCCGCGCGATCTACGGCGTGGACATGAAGATCGTGGGCAGCGACGGCAGCGAGCTGCCCTGGGACGGCAAGACCTACGGCGACCTGCTGGTCAAGGGGCCGTGGATCGTGGACAGCTACTTCAAGGGCGAGGGCGGCCATCCGCTCATCCAGGATGCCCAGGGCCGGGGATGGTTTCCCACCGGCGACGTGGCCACCATCGATGCCGACGGCTTCATGCAGATCACCGACCGCAGCAAGGACGTGATCAAGTCCGGCGGCGAATGGATCAGCTCCATCGACATCGAGAACATCGCCATGGCGCACCCCGCGATTGCGATGGCGGCCTGCGTGGGCATGCCGCATCCCAAGTGGGATGAGCGCCCCATCGTGGCCGTGGTCAAGCGCCCCGGCACCGAGGTCACGCGCGAGGAGCTGCTGGCCTTCTACGAAGGCAAGACCGCCAAGTGGCAGATCCCCGACGACGTGGTGTTCGTCGAGGCCATTCCACTGGGCGCCACCGGCAAGATGCTCAAGACCAAATTGCGTGAGCAATTGAAGGACTACAAGCTTCCGGGCCTTTGAAGAAAGCTTGACGGCGGTGGCCTCAATGCATCGCCGTCGTCGTGGCCGTCGAATCTGGCGCAGACCAGGCCAGGCCAGGCCAGTGCACCCGTGGAACCGGCTTTGCCGGGCCACAGGGTGCGTCCCCCTCCCGCGCAGCGAGAGACGGGTGAAGGCGCGCAGCGCCACAGGGGGTGACACCGATTCCAGTCACGTGTGCGACGCTGGTAGGGGCAATCCCTGAGCATCGCTTTGTTGCAACGCGGTACGCTGCGTTGTGTTGATTTACAAGGAGACAAGACCATGAAATTTGCTATTAAGGCTGTAGCAGCCTCGGTACTGTTGGCAAGCGCTGGCGGGGCATTCGCTCAAAAGGGCGAGACGGTGAAGATCGCCTGGCTCGACCCGCTCTCCGGCCTGATGGCGGCAGTGGGAACGAACCAGCTCAAGAGCTTCCAGTTCATCGCTGAAGAGTTCAACAAGAAGAACCCGGCGGGCGTCAAATTCGAGATCATCGGCATCGACAACAAGCTCAGCCCCCAGGAGACCACGAGCGCCCTGCGTTCGGCCATGGACCAGGGCGCACGCTACGTGGTGCAGGGCAACGGTTCCGGTCCGGCCCTTGCCATCATGGACGCGCTGGAAAAGCACAACGCGCGCAATCCCGGCAAGGAAGTGCTGTTCCTGAACTACGCGGCCGTGGACCCCGACCTGACGAACAGCAAGTGCAGCTACTGGCACTTCCGTCTCGATGCAGACACCTCCATGAAGATGGAAGCGCTGACGACCTACATGAAGGACTTGCCTGAAGTCAAGAAGGTCTACCTGATCAACCAGAACTACTCGCACGGCCACCAGGTGGCGAAGTTCGCCAAGGAAATGATGCAGCGCAAGCGCCCCGACGTGCAGTTCGTCGGCGACGACCTGCACCCCCTGGCCCAGGTGCGCGACTTCTCGCCCTACATCGCCAAGATCAAGCAGTCGGGTGCCGACAGCGTGATCACCGGCAACTGGGGTTCCGACCTGGCGCTGCTGATCAAGGCAGCCAACGACGCGGGCCTGAACAACGTCAACTTCTACACCTACTACGGTTCCGTCACCGGCAGCCCCACGGCCATGGGCGCCGCCGCGGCGGGCCGCGTGTACATGGTGGCCTATGCGCACATGAACTTGCCGGGCGAGCTCAACAAGATCGTGGTGGACTACAAAAAGAAGTTCAACGACGACATGTACACCGGTGCCGTGTACCACGCGTTCACCATGCTGTCCGAAGGCTTCGCCAAGGCCAAGTCCACCGACCCGGTCAAGGTGGCCGCCGTGTTCGAAGGCATGAAGTTCAAGAGCTTCAACGGCGAGGTCGAGATGCGCAAGACCGACCACCAGCTGCAGCAGGGCCTGTTTATCTCCAAGTGGGAAAAGGCGGGCGCCAAGTTCCCGATCGACTCGGAGAACACCGGCTACACCTTCGTCCCTGTGAAGTACTACGAGCCCTATGTGGCCAGCACGCCCACGTCGTGCCAGATGAAGCGCCCGTAAATCCGGTTCCATCGCTTCGAGGCCCGACCTACTCGGGCCTTTTTTTTACCTTGCAATGAAAAATTCCAATGAATCCTGAGTTTTTCGTGATTTCCCTGCTGAACGGCGTGAGCTACGGGCTCCTGCTGTTCATGCTGAGCTCGGGCCTCACGCTGATCTTCAGCATGATGGGGGTGCTCAACTTTGCGCACACCAGCTTCTACATGCTGGGGGCTTATTTCGCGTTCACCATCTCCGGGGTGGTGGGCTTCTGGCCGGCGCTGGTGCTGGCCCCGCTCGTCGTGTTCGCGCTGGGCGCCGCCTTCGAGCGCTACTGCCTGCGCCGGGTGCACAAATTCGGGCACGTGCCCGAACTGCTGGTCACCTTCGGCCTTTCGTACCTGATTCTTGAAGTGGTGCAACTGGTGTGGGGACGCTCCACCGTGCCCTATGGCCTTCCGGAGCAACTGCAGGGACCCCTGTTCTCCCTGTATGGCACGCAGTTTCCCAAGTCGCGCTCTTTCGTGATGCTGGTGGCGTTGCTGATGCTGGTATCCGTGTGGCTGCTGCTCACGCGCACACGCATCGGCCTGGTGATCCAGGCGGCACTCAAGTACCCCGAGATGGTGGAAGCGCTGGGCCACAACGTGCCGCGCGTCTTCATGCTGGTGTTCGGCGGCGGCGCCGCGCTGGCCGGCCTGGCCGGCGTGATCGGCGGCAACACCTACGTGACCGAGCCCGCGATGGCGGCATCGGTGGGCTCCATCATCTTCGTGGTGGTGGTGGTCGGCGGCATGGGCTCGCTGGCGGGGGCCTTCCTTGCGTCGCTGCTCATCGGCCTGGTGCAGACCTTCGCCGTGGCGCTCGACTATTCGCTGATCCATGTCTTCCAGGCCGTGGGCGTGGCGGTGACCGACCAGACCTTCGGCTATCCCTTGCTCAAGCTCACGATTTCCCAGGTGGCGCCCATCCTGCCCTATCTGTTCCTCGTGCTGATCCTGATCTTCCGCCCCAAGGGCCTTCTGGGCACGCGGGAGGACTGATGCCATGAATTCCACTACGACAACCACCCCCGCTGTTTCCAGCGCCACCTCCTACTACCGGTTCAAGCCGTGGAACGTGGGCCGGTTCATGATCTGGACCCTGTTCGCGGTCATGCTCATCGTCGCGCCCATGCTGTTTCGCAGCAGCCTGGCGCTGACCATGCTCTCGCAGATCGGCTACCTGATCATCATCTGCCTGTCCTACAACATCCTGCTGGGGCAGGGGGGGATGCTGAGTTTCGGCCACGCGGTGTACACCGGGCTGGGTTCGTTCATCGCCATCCACGCGATGAACATGGCGACCAAGGGCTCGGTCAACATTCCCCTGGTGTTCATCCCGCTGGTCGGCGGCCTGGCCGGAGCGTTCTTCGCCATCCTGCTCGGTTTCGTGACGACCAAGAAGTCGGGCACCACCTTCGCCATGATCACGCTGGGCATTGGCGAACTGGTCGCCTCCATGGCGCTGATGTTCCCTGAGTTCTTTGGCGGGGAGGGCGGCATCACCACCGACCGCGTGTATGGCAAGGCCTTCTTCGGCCTGAACTTCGGCTCGGGCATGCAGGTGTACTACCTGATCGCAGCCTATTGCTTCGTCTGCACCGCCGCCATGTTCGCGTTCACCGGCACGCCGCTGGGCCGCATCCTGAACGCCGTGCGCGACAACCCCGAGCGCGTGGAGTTCATCGGCTACAACACGCAGCGCGTGCGCTACTTCGCGTTCATCATCGCGGGCTTCTTCGCGGGCATTGGCGGGGGGCTGGCCACCATCAACTTCGAGATCATCACGGGCGCCGACAGCCTGAGCGTGATCCGCTCCGGCGGCTACCTGCTGTTCACGTTCCTGGGCGGTGCCACCTTCTTCTTCGGGCCCATCATCGGCGCGGTGCTGCTGGTGCTGGCGTCGGTGCTGCTGTCCGAGCTGTCCAAGGCCTGGCTGCTGTACCTGGGCCTCGTGTTCCTGTTCATGGTGATGTATGCGCCCGGCGGCATCGCCAGCCTGATCATGATGAACCTGCGGCTGGCCAAGTACGGCAAGCTGCGCCCGCTCTGGAGCTCCTACCTGGCCCTGGCCGGCACGGCGCTGGTGGGCGTGATGGGTGCGGCCTGCATGATCGAGATGACCTACCACCTGCAGCTCAACGCAGCGCTGGGGCCTGAGCTGACGTTCCTGGGCGCGACACTCAATGCCAAGGGCTTCACGAGCTGGTTCGGCGCCATTTTCGTGATGGTCACGGGCTTTGGACTCTTTGAACTCTGCCGTCGCCAGTTCGTGCGCCAGTGGAGCACGATCCAGGAAGAGATCGAACATGAAATCAAGCGTGGGGAGGCGCTGTAAACATGGCGGCTGACAACGCAACCAATACCTATGCGCTCGAACTGCGCGACCTGCGCAAGAGCTTTGGCAAGACGGAAATCATCCGTGGCGCGAACCTGGCGGTCGCTCCGGGCGAACGCGTGGCCATCATCGGCCCCAACGGCGCGGGCAAGTCCACGCTGTTCAACCTCATCAGCGGGCGCTTCGCACCCACCAGTGGGGACGTGATCCTCAACGGCCAGCGCATCAACGGCCTGGCACCGTACGAGATCAACCGCAAGGGGCTGTCGCGCAGCTTCCAGATCACGAACATCTTTCCCAAGCTCTCGGTGTTCGAGAACCTGCGCTGCGGCGTGCTGTGGAGCATGGGCTACCGCTACACCTTCCTGCGTTTCCTGTCGAACCTGCACGACGCCAACGAGCGCGCCAAGCAGCTCATGGAGATGATCAAGCTCGACAAGAAACGCGACACGCTGGCCATGAACCTCACGTATGCCGAGCAGCGCGCTCTCGAGATCGGCATCACCATCGCGGGCGGCGCCAACGTGATCCTGCTGGACGAACCCACGGCCGGCATGAGCAAGAGCGAGACCACGCGCTTCATCCACCTGATCAAGGAGGTGACCGAGGGCCGCACCCTGCTCACGGTGGAGCACGACATGGGCGTGGTCTTCGGCCTGGCCGACAAGATCGCCGTGGTGGTGTATGGCGAGGTGATCGCTTTCGATACACCCGAGAAGGTGCGCGCGAATGCGCGCGTGCAGGAGGCCTACCTGGGATCGGCCGTGGCCGACGAGCAGGGCGCGGGACACTGACTTATGCTGAAAATAGACAATCTCCACGCCTACTACGGCAAGAGCCATGTGCTGCATGGCGTGAGCTTCGACGTGCAGCCCGGCGAGATCGTGGCGCTGCTCGGGCGCAACGGCTCGGGCCGCTCCACCACCGCCAAGGCCATCATGGGCCTGGTGGACTGGGAGGGCACGCTGCAGTTCAAGGGCCAGGACCTCAATGGCAAGAAGGCCTATGAGATCGCCCACCTGGGCCTGGGCTACGTGCCCGAGAGCCGCGACGTGTTCCCCAACCTCACCGTGCACCAGAACCTGCTGCTCGGCCAGAAGGGCAACGGCAAGGGCAGCCGCTGGTCGTTCGACGACATGTACGAGATGTTCCCGCGCCTCAAGGAGCGCCAGCACACCGAGGCGGGGGTGATGTCCGGCGGCGAGCAGCAGATGCTCACGCTGTGCCGCACGCTCATGGGCGACCCGGACCTGATCATCATCGACGAGCCGACCGAGGGCCTGGCGCCCAAGATCGTCGAACTGGTGGGCCAGTACCTGCAGACCATCAAGGCGCGCGGCATCTCGGTGCTGCTGATCGAGCAGAAGCTGACCATCGCCATGAAGATCTCGGACCGCGCGCTGGTGATGGGGCATGGCTCCATCGTCTTCCAGGGCACGCCGGACAGCCTGCGGGCCGACAACTACATCCGCAAGGAATGGCTGGAGGTATGAAGGCCCCCCTGAGTCGTTTCGCGCCATCCCCCCACGGGGGGGGGCGCTCCCAGCGCGGCGGGGCGGCCCTTGCGCGGGAGCGCTGGCCTTGGCCGCGTCCGATTCAAAGGCCATGAGCCCTGCTACAGCCTGTGATTGGCCGAGAGAGGCGCCTGGACTGACCTGGCGCCTCTTTTTTTGCCCGAAGAGACGGGTTGGCGGCCAGGAGCCATGTCCCCACCGGGACAAATTGACACGCCAGCGCCGCGCGAAGTCTCTACAATAAAAACGCACGATCGTTCTTTTTCACTCTCCAAGGAACAACAGCACCATGACCGCTGAATACAAAGTCCACGGCTCCGTTGCCGTGATCACCATGGCCAATCCCCCCGTCAACGGACTCGGTCTGGCGACCCGCCAGGGCATCGTGGACGGCCTCGGCCGTGCCAATGCCGATGCAGCGGTCACTTCCATCGTCATCACCGGCGCTGGCGGGGCCTTCTCCGGAGGGGCCGACATCAAGGAGTTCGGCACCGACAAGTCCCTGCAGGAGCCCAACCTGCTGTCGGTGATCGCCGCCATCGAGAACTCGGCCAAGCCCGTCGTCGCCGCCATGCACACGGTCGCCATGGGCGGTGGCCTGGAGCTGGCTCTGGGTTGCCACTACCGCATTGCCGCGCCTGGCTGCGCCATCGCGCTGCCGGAAGTCAAGCTGGGCCTGATCCCCGGCGCGGGTGGCACGCAGCGCCTGCCGCGCGTGATCGGCGTGGAGGCGGCGCTCAACATGATCGTGAGCGGCGAGCCCGTCAAGAGCGAAATGATTGGTGGCGTGCCAGGCCAGAAGCTGTTCGGCAAGATGGCCGCGTCCGCCGAGTCCCTGGCGCAGGAAGCCCTGGCCTTCGCCCAGAGCGTGGCTGACGCCCGTCCGCTGCCCCTGGTGCGCAATTTCCCCTGCAAGCATCCCGAAGGCGACGCGTACTTCCAGTTCGCGCGCAACATGGTCAAGGGCATGGCCAAGAACTTCCCGGCGCCCGCCAAGTGCGTGGACGCGGTCGAAGCCGCCACGAAGAAGAAGTTTGCCGAAGGCATGCTGGTCGAGCGCGAGATCTTCATCAACCTGATGTGGACGGCCGAGTCGCGCGCGCTGCGCCACCTGTTCATGGCCGAGCGTGCGGCCAGCAAGATTCCCGACGTGCCGTCCGACACCCCCAAGCGCGACATCAAGCTGGTGGGCGTGATTGGCGCGGGCACCATGGGTGGCGGCATCTCCATGAATTTCCTGAATGCGGGCATCCCCGTCAAGATCCTGGAGATGAAGCAGGAAGCCCTGGACCGTGGCGTGGCCACGATCAAGAAGAACTACGAAGCCCAGGTCAAGAAGGGCAAGCTCAAGCAGGACAAGTACGAGCAGCGCATGGCCCTGCTGAGCACCACGCTGAGCTACGACGACTTGAAGGACTGCGACCTCATCATCGAGGCCGTGTTCGAGGAGATGGGCGTGAAGGAAGCCGTGTTCAAGCAGCTCGACGCCGTGGCCAAGCCCGGTGCCATCCTGGCCTCCAACACCTCCACACTCGACGTGGACAAGATCGCCGCCTTCACCCAGCGCCCGCAGGACGTGGTGGGCATGCACTTCTTCAGCCCCGCCAACGTGATGAAGCTGCTGGAAGTGGTGCGCGGCAAGCAAACCGCCAAGGACGTGCTGGCCACCGTGATGGCCATCGGCAAGAAGATCAAGAAGACCTCGGTGGTCTCGGGCGTGTGCGACGGCTTCATCGGCAACCGCATGATCGAGCAGTACAGCCGCCAGGCCGGCTTCCTGCTGGACGAAGGCTGCACTCCGCAGCAGGTGGACAAGGCGGTCGAGAAGTTCGGCTTTGCCATGGGTCCGTTCCGCATGGGCGACCTGGCCGGCAACGACATCGGCTGGGCCATCCGCAAGCGCCGCGCCGTCGAACGCGCCGACATGAAGTACAGCCGCACGGCTGACAAACTCTGCGAGCTGGGCCGCTTTGGCCAGAAGACAGGCGCGGGCTGGTACGACTACCAGGCCGGCAAGCGCGATGCGATCCCGAGCGACCTGGTCAACAAGATGATCGAAGACCACCGCAAGGAACTGGGCATCACGCCGCGCAAGATTTCGGACGAAGAGATCGTGCAGCGCCTGGTGTTCGCCCTGGTCAACGAAGGCGCGCACATCCTGGAAGACGGCATCGCCAGCAAGTCGGGCGACATCGACATGGTGTACCTCACGGGCTACGGCTTCCCCATTCACCGCGGCGGCCCCATGCACTACGCCAGCGAAGTGGGCCTGTTCAACGTGGTGCAGGCCATGGACCGCTTTGCCAAGAACCCCAACGACGATGCGGCGTTCTGGAAGCCCGCCCCGCTGCTGGCCAAACTCGCCGCAGAAGGCAAGGCGTTCAACTGACATCGATGCGAAGCCGCACCGCGTGCGCAGGCCGCAGGCCGCCACGGGTGCGTTCCACCCCCTGAAAGGATTTCCCCATGACCTCCGCAGTGATTGTTTCCACCGCCCGCACCCCGCTCGCCAAGAGCTGGAAGGGTTCCTTCAACATGACCCACGGCGCCACGCTGGGCGGCCATGCCGTGCAGCACGCCGTGGCGCGCGCCGGCATCGACGGCGCCGATGTCGATGACGTCATCATGGGCTGCGCCACGCCCGAAGGCGCCACCGGCAGCAACATCGCCCGCCAGATCGCGCTCAAGGCCGGCCTGCCCATCACGAGCTCGGGCGTGACGGTGAACCGTTTCTGCTCCTCCGGGCTGCAGACCATCGCCCTGGCCGCCCAGCGCATCATCGCGGGCGAAGCCGACGTGTTCGTGGCCGGCGGCGTGGAGAGCATCTCCTGCGTGCAGCAGGAGATGAACCTGCACATGATCCAGGACCTGGCCCTGGCCAAGCAGAAGCCCGAGATCTACTGGAGCATGCTGCAGACCGCCGAGCAGGTGGCCAAGCGCTACAACATCGGCCGTGAAGCCATGGACGAATACGGTGCCGCCAGCCAGCAAAAGGCCTGCGCGGCGCAGGCCGCCGGCCTCTTCGACGCCGAGATCGCCCCCATCACCGTCACTGCCGGCGTGGCCGACAAGACACTGGGCCTGATCACCAGGCAGGTCACGGTGAGCAAGGACGAAGGCACGCGTGAAGGCACCACGGTCGAGGCGATCCAGGGCCTGCGCTCGGCGCTGCCCGGCGGCCTGATCTCGGCCGGCAATGCCAGCCAGTTTTCCGACGGCGCGGGCGCCTGCGTGGTGACCAGCGAGGAGTACGCCAGCAAGAAGGGCCTGAAACCCCTGGGCCGCTTCCTGGGCTTCGCGGTGGCGGGCTGCGAACCCGACGAGATGGGCATCGGCCCGGTCTTCGCCGTGCCCAAGGTGCTCAAGAAGCTGGGTCTCACGGTCAACGACATCGACCTGTGGGAGCTCAACGAAGCCTTCGCGGTGCAGGTGATCTATTGCCGCGACAAGCTGGGCATTCCGGCGGACCGCCTGAACGTGAACGGGGGGGCCATTGCCGTGGGCCATCCCTACGGCGTGTCGGGCCAGCGCCTCACGGGCCATGCGCTCATCGAAGGCAAGCGCCGCGCCGCCAAGCGCGTGTGCGTGACGATGTGCATTGGCGGCGGCATGGGTGCCGCAGGCGTGTTCGAGGTGTTCTGAGGCATGGCCTCGGACCGCCCCACCGACATGCGGTCCGGGATGGCCTCGCCCGAGGCCTTCCTGGCGCTGGGCCGGCAGGTGCTGGCCAACCAGCCCTTCAGCGTGCTGCTGGGGGCGGAGCTGGCGGCGCTGGCGCCGGGCCGGTGCGAGCTGTCCCTGGCGCTCACGCCGCAGCTGCTCCAGCAGCATGGTTTTGCGCACGGCGGGGTGGTGAGCTATCTCGCGGACAACGCGCTCACCTATGCCGGCGGAACGGCCATGCAGGTGCCGGTGGTCACGTCCGAGTTCAAGATCAACTACCTGCGGCCCGCGGTGGGCGAACGCCTGCTGGCCCGTGCCGAGGCGGTGCACCATGGCAAGAGCCAGGCTGTATGCCGCTGCGAGGTGTTTGCGATCCGGGGCGGGCAGGAAAAGCTCTGCGCCGTGGCGCAGGGCACGATTGCGGCATTGCCCGCTGCGGCGGGGCAGGGCGTGCCGGGCGAAGGGGCCGCGGCGGGCGAAGACTGACGGGATGAAGGGGCGGACTACAAATTGTTTCTTTGTCGGGGCGTGACGTGGAGGTCCGGTGCCGGCCGCACGGGCAGAATCCCCGCGGCCACCGGTGTGCTGGTGGCCCTGGCCTCCGTCCTCCACCCCAACCCGGTACCTTCCATGCGTTGCCTGCTTCCTTCCGCCCCCCTTCTTGTCGCCCTGTCGGCCCTGGCCGTGGCATGTGGCGCCCACGCCCAGAGCTTCAAGCTCCAGCTGCCGCTGGAGTCCGATCCTGACGTGGTGCTGCAGGACATCGTGCTCGACGCGCGGCAGACGCGTGTGACGCTGCTGGTGAAAAACACCACCGACGAGGCGTTTGAGGCCTGCGCGCAGCCCACCGGCTCGGCCGATGCGTTCACGCTCAAGGACCTGGGCAGCGGCGCCGTGCTGCAGCAGCAGGCGATCAGCGGCCTGACGTTCTGCAATGTGAAGATGGATGTGGTGAAGCCCGGCCGCACCAAGATCCTCAAGATCACCTTCCCGCCGCTCCCCGCGGGTGCATCGCGCCTGCAGCTGGGCGAGGCCAGTTGCCAGCCCAGGCCCGATTCGGACATGGACTACTGGTGTTTCAAGAATATTGTGCTGCCCGCACGCTGAGCCCCTGAACGCAGGGGCCGGACCGGGCATTGCACGCAGTGACAAGGAGACCTTATGACCCTGCGTTCCACCCTCGACTTCCTGCTGTACGACTGGCTTGATGCCAAGGCCCTGACGGCCCGCACGCGTTTTTCCGACCATTCGCGCGACACCTTCGACGCGGTGCTCGACACCTGCGAGCGCATCGCGCGCGAGAAGTACGCGCCCTTCAACCGCACGGTGGACATCGAGGAGCCTCATTTCGACGGCGAGAAGGTCACGCTGCCCCAGTGCACGCACGATGCGCAGAAGGCCTACGCGGCCTCGGGCATGCTCAGTGCCGCGCAGGACTACGACATTGGCGGCATGCAGCTGCCCTACACGGTGGAGGCCGCGGCCAACAGCTTCTTCGCCGTGGCGTCGATCAGCATGGGCTCGGGCCTGCTCACGGTGGGCAATGCCAACCTGTTGATGGTGCATGGCACCGAGGCGCAGAAAACCGTGTTCGCGCTCAACGAATTCTCGGGCCGCTTCTCGGGCACCATGTGCCTGTCGGAGCCGCAGGCGGGTTCGTCGCTCAGCGACGTGGCCACGCGCGCCGTGCCCGATGGCGAGGGCTTCGAGAGCGACCCGCTGGGCCCGCGCTACCGCTTGAAGGGCAACAAGATGTGGATCTCGGCCGGCGAGCACGAGCTCACCGAGAACATCATCCATCTGGTGCTGGCCAAGATCCCCGGGCCCGACGGCAAGCTCGTGCCCGGCACCAAGGGCATTTCGCTCTTCATCGTGCCCAAGAAACTGGTGGACACCGAGGGCAAGCTCACCGGCGTGCGCAACGACGTGGCGCTGGCAGGCCTGAACCACAAGCTCGGCTGGCGCGGCACGACCAACACGCTGCTCAACTTCGGCGAGGGCAAGTACCCGGTCGATGGCGAGGCCGGCGCCGTGGGCTACCTGGTAGGCCAGCCCGGCAAGGGCCTGCACTGCATGTTCCACATGATGAACGAGGCGCGCATCGGCATCGGCATGGCCGCGACCATGCTGGGCCTGGCGGGCTACTACGCGAGCCTCGACTACGCGAAGAACCGCCCCCAGGGCCGTCCGGTGCAGGGACCCAAGGATGGCGCCGCTGCCGTGGTGAAGGACGTGGCCCAGCCGCAGGTGCGCATCATCGAGCACGCCGACGTCAAGCGCATGCTGCTGGCGCAAAAATCGTACGGCGAGGGCGCACTGGCGCTCAACCTGTTCTGCGCGCGCCTGGTGGACGAGCAGGCCACGGGCGATTCGGCCGCCGCCGACGAGGCGCGTCTGCTGCTGGAGGTGCTGACTCCCATCGCCAAGAGCTGGCCCAGCGAGTGGTGCCTGGAGGCCAACAGCCTGGCCATCCAGATCCACGGCGGCTACGGCTATACGCGCGATTTCCCGGTGGAGCAGTACTGGCGCGACAACCGCCTGAACATGATCCACGAGGGCACGCACGGCATCCAGGCCATGGACCTGCTGGGCCGCAAGGTGCTGATGGAGGGCGGACGTGGCCTGCAACTGCTGGCCGGGCGCATCAATGTCACCATCGAACGCGCGATCCAGGTGCCCGCGCTGGCCGCGCATGCCAACGCGCTGGGCGCGGCGCTGCAGCAGGTGGGCGCCGCCACCAAGGCCGCATGGGCCACGGGTCAGCCCGCCGACGCGCTGGCCAATGCCGTGCCCTACATGCAGGCCTTTGGCCACATGGTGCTGGCCTGGGTGTGGCTGGACGTGGCGCTGGTCACGCTGGCCGCCGATGCACAGCTGGCCCGGCCGGCCAGCGTGGGCCGCATGGGCGCGATGCGCTTTTTCTTCCACTACGAGCTGCCCAAGATCGGTGCCTGGCTGCAGGTAGTGAGCGCGCGCGATGCGACCTGCGCCGCCTTTCCCGAAGAGGCGTTCTGATGGTGGCACCCCGAACGCTGCAACGCCTGCACAAGCTCATCTGGACACTCATCTACGGCGGCCTGCTCACGCTGGTGCTGGGCATCGCCACGGGGCGCACCGATGGTGCGCTGGGCTGGAGCCTGGTGGTGGGCGGCGCCCTGGTGGCCGTGGTGGGCGTGGCGCTGATCGCGGTGCGCGCGCGCCTGAAGGCGGGCTGACCCCGCCGGCCGACGCGGTGGCGACACAATGGCCCCGCGTTGCGCCGCACAATCATTGACTGATTTCCCCTGCCGGAACAGCGCGGCGCGTGGCGCCCCCGTTCCGGGCAGACGACCCATCCAGAGCAACCCAAGGAGACAACCCATGACCCGCACCATCCAACAATTGTTTGACCTGACTGGCAAGACCGCGCTCGTCACCGGCGGCTCGCGCGGCCTGGGCCTGCAGCTGGCCCACGCGCTGGGCGAGGCCGGCGCCAAGATCGTGCTGAGTTCGCGCAAGGCGTCCGACCTGGAAGAAGCCGCCGCCGACCTGCAGGCCGCCGGCATCGACGCCCGCTGGATCGCCGCCGACTGCGCCAACGAGGCGGACATCCGCCGCCTGGCCGACGAGACGCTGGAGCGCCTGGGCCACGTGGACATCCTCGTGAACAACGCGGGCGCCGCCTGGGGCGCACCGGCCGAGGACCATCCCGTGGAGGCCTGGGACAAGGTGATGAACCTCAACGTGCGCGGCTATTTCATCCTCTCCCAGCACATCGCCAAGCACAGCATGATCGGCCGCCGCGGCGGCAGCATCATCAATGTGGCATCCATCGCCGGCCTGGGCGGCAACCCCAAGGGCATGAATACCATTGCCTATAACACCTCCAAGGGCGCGGTGATCAACTTCACCCGTGCGCTGGCGGCAGAATGGGGCGCCTACAACATCCGCGTCAATGCCATCTGCCCAGGCTTCTTCCCGAGCAAGATGACGGTGGGTACCCTGAAGGCCATGGGCGAGGAAGCACTGGCGGCGCATGCTCCCCTGGGCCGCCTGGGCGACGATGAGGATTTGAAGGGCCTGTGTGCGCTGTATGCGTCCGATGCCGGCAAGCACATCACGGGCCAGTGGCTTGCGGTCGATGGCGGCGTGAGCATCGTCACGGGCGGCTAGTTGGAGTACAACCCCCCGAGGCGCTTCGCGCCTTCCCCCTTCTCTCGGCTTCGCCGGGAAGGGGAACACCGCCAGCGCGGTGGGGCGGCCCTTGCGCGGCGGTCGCTGGCTGGGGCCGCGCCAGTTTTTGAGTTTGTGTACTGAGGAAATGCCGTGAAAAGTTTTGGTGTCGAAATCCCCTTTGTCAGCCACCTTGGCTTCACCCTGCACCGCATGGAAAAGGGTGAATCCGAACTGCGCTACGAAGCCAGGTCCGAGCACCTGAACTCCTTCGACGTGACCCACGGCGGCGCGTCGATGACGCTGCTGGACGTGACCATGGCCACGGCCGCGCGCAGCGAGACGCCCGACATGGGGGTGGTCACCATCGAGATGAAGACCAGCTTCATGCAGCCCGCCCGCGGCCCGCTGGTGGCCAAGGGGCGGCTCATCCACCGCACCGCCACCATGGCGTTCACCGAAGGCACGGTGTACGACGCGCAAGGCAAGGTGTGCAGCCACGCCACCGGCACCTTCAAGTACGTGAAGCGCCTGCCGGTGGACAGCCGCACCGCGAATGGCCTCAAGGTGATTTCCACCGACTGAGTCCGCTCGGAATTTGGGTAAAAATGGCCACTAGCGCTTGATGGATAAGCGCTGGCAGCTATCAAAATAGTAGCAAATTTTCAAGGAGTTTCCCATGCCACGCAACCAACAGATCGTTCTCGACAACCGCCCCCAGGGCGAGGCCGTGGCCAGCAACTTCAAGCTGGTGGCGGTGGACACGCCTGCGCTGCAGGACGGCCAGGTGCTGGTGCGCCACCACTACCTGAGTCTGGACCCCTACATGCGCGGCCGCATGAACGAGAGCAAGAGCTATGCGGCGTCCCAGGGCCTGGGCGAGGTCATGATCGGCGGCACCGTGGGCGAGGTGGCCGAGAGCCACCACCCCAAGTACGCCGTGGGCGACAAGGTGGTGGGCATGGGCGGCTGGCAGGAGTACAGCGTGGTGGACGGCAATGCCGTGGGCGCGCTGCGCAAGGTGGACACCACCCATGTGCCGCTGTCGCACTACCTGGGCGCCGTGGGCATGCCCGGCGTGACGGCGTGGTACGGCCTGGTAAAGATCATCGCCCCCAAGGAAGGCGACACCGTGGTGGTGAGCGCCGCCACCGGCGCCGTGGGCAGCGCCTTCGCCGCGCTGGCCAAGGCGCGCGGCTGCCGCGCGGTGGGCATTGCCGGCGGTGCCGACAAGTGCCGCTATGCGGTCGAGGAACTGGGCTTCGACGCCTGCATCGACTACAAGGAACACAGCGATGTGAAGGCCCTGTCCAAGGCCTTGAAGGAAGCCTGCCCGAACGGCATCGATGGCTACTTCGAGAACGTGGGCGGCTGGATCATGGACGCCGTGATGCTGCGCATGAACGCCTTCAGCCGCGTGGCGCTGTGCGGCATGATCGCCGGCTATGACGGCCAGCCCCTGCCCATGGCCAACCCCGCGCTGATGCTGATCAACCGCATGAAGATCGAGGGCTTCATCGTGAGCGAACACATGGAAGTGTGGCCCGAGGCGCTCAAGGAGCTGGGCACCCTGGTGGGCACCGGCAAGCTGCGCCCGCGCGAGACGGTGGCGCAGGGCATTGCCGCCGCGCCCGAGGCCTTCCTGGGCCTGCTCAAGGGCAAGAACTTCGGCAAGCAACTGGTGAAGCTGATCTGATGACGCTCCGTTGGGTCTGGGCCCGCTTCGATGACCTGGGCGTGCACGCGCTGCATGACGCCCTGGCCCTGCGCTGCAGGGTCTTCATCCTGGAGCAGGGCCCTTACCAGGACCCGGACGGCGCGGACAAGCAATCGTGGCACCTGCTGGGCTATGACGAGGCCGGTGCGCTGCAGGCCTGCCTGCGCGTGGTGGACCCGGGCGTGAACTACCCCGAGCCGTCCATCGGCCGCGTGGTCACGGCCCGGGAGGCGCGCGGCAACGGCACGGGTCGGGCGCTGATGCTGGAAGGCATCGCCCGTTGCAGCGGTGCGTGGCCCGGCCAGTCCATCCGCATCAGTGCGCAGGCCCACCTGCACCGCTTTTACGGCAGCCTGGGCTTCGCGGCCGTGTCGGACGAATACCTCGAAGACGATATCCCCCATATCGAAATGTTGTGGAGCCCATCATGACCACTGCCGCTGCCCGCCCCGCCAGCACCCATGAGGTGTTCAACCAGAGCACCCCCTGGGCCGACGTCAATCTGTTCACCACCAACCGTCCCTTGCAGGATGCGCTGCGCCTGCACAGCCCGGCGCTGCCGCTGGAAGGCCTGACCGCGCTGGGCGCCGAGATGGGCTCCGCCGAGATGCAGGCCCATGCCCGCCTGGCCAACACCTGGCAGCCCCAGCTGCGCACGCACGACCGTTTCGGCCACCGCACCGATGTGGTGGAGTTCCACCCCAGCTACCACGCGCTCATCGGCGCGGCACTGCGCCACGGGCTGCACGCCACGCCCTGGTCGCGCAAGGATGCCGCGGGCGCGCCGGTGCCGCATGCCCACATCGAGCGCGCGGCGGGCTTCATGCTGTTCACCGAGGCCGAGCCCTCGGTGCTGTGCCCCGTCTCCATGAGCTACGCCGTCACGCCCGCGCTGCGCGGCAACCCCGCCGTGTGGGCCGACTGGAGCGCGGGCCTGGCCAGCACGCGGTACGACCCGCGCCTGGCCCTGTTCTCGCAAAAAACCGCGCTCACCATGGGCATGGGCATGACCGAGAAGCAGGGCGGCTCGGACGTGCGCGCCAACACCACGCAGGCGGTGCCTGATGGCGAGGACGCCTGGGGCCCGCGCTACCGCATCACCGGGCACAAATGGTTCTTCTCGGCGCCCATGTGTGATGCCTTCCTGATCCTGGCGCAGGCGCCCGGCGGGCTCACCTGCTTCTTCCTGCCGCGCGTGCTGCCCGGTGAAGGGGAGGGGTCCGTCAACACCATCCGCATCCAGCGCCTGAAGGACAAGCTGGGCAACCACGCCAACGCGAGTTCCGAGGTCGAGTTCATCGATGCGCTGGCCTGGCGCGTGGGCGAGGAGGGGCGTGGCGTGGCCCAGATCCTGGAGATGGGCACCATGACGCGCCTGGACTGCGCCCTGGGCACCAGTGGCCTCATGCGCCAGGCGCTGAGCATCGCGCTGCACCACACGCGCCAGCGCTCGGCCTTTGGCAAGAAGCTCATCGACCAGCCGCTCATGCGCAACGTGCTGGCCGATCTTGCTCTTGAAAGTGAAGCGGCTACCGCACTATCCATAAGGCTTGCCAGCGCTTTTGATCAAAAAGACAGCAGTGGGCACGAGGCCGTGATGGCCCGCCTGCTCACGCCCGTGGCCAAGTTCTGGGTGTGCAAGCGCGGCAGCGCGTTCGCCCAGGAGGCCATGGAGTGCCTGGGCGGCAACGGCTATGTGGAGGAGGGCGGCGAAGGCACCATGGCCCGCATCTACCGCGAGATGCCGCTCAACTCCATCTGGGAAGGCGCGGGCAACATCATGGCGCTCGATCTGCTGCGCGCCGTGCGCCGCGCCGACACGGCGGCGGCCCTGGCGGACGAGCTGGCCCCGGCGCGCGGCGCCCACCCGGCACTCGACCGCATGGCCAGCGCGCTGCCGCTGCGCGTGGACGCGATGACCACCGAGGCCGAGGCCCGGCGCCTGGCGCAGGACGTGGCCCTGGCCGTGCAGGCCGCGCTGCTGTACAGGAGCGCGCCGGCCAGCGTGTTCGGCGCCTTCTGCGATGCGCGCCTGGGCGGCGACTGGGGCTACAGTTTCGGCACGCTGGGCGCGGGCGTGGATTTCGACGCCCTGCTGGACCGCGCGCTGCCCGCATGAGCGGCACCCCCACCACCACACTCTTGCCGGAGAGCCCCCGATGACCACCTCCCTGATCCTGCACCACTACCCCTCGTCCCCTTTCTCGGAAAAGATCCGGCTGGCGCTGGGCTACAAGCAACTGGCCTGGAAGTCGGTGATCATCCCCAGCATCGCGCCCAAGCCCGATGTGGTGGCGCTCACGGGCGGCTACCGCAAGACGCCGTTCCTGCAGATCGGTGCCGACATCTACTGCGACTCGGCCCTGGTCTGCGACGTGCTCGAGCACGTGCAGCCCGAGCCCGTGCTCTACCCGCCACACCTCAAGGGCGTGGCGCGGGTCTTCGCCCAGTGGGCCGACACCACGCTGTTCTGGGCCGCCATGGCCTACAACCTGCAGCCCAAGGGCGCATCGGCCATGTTCGCCAACCTGCCGCCGGCCGCGGCCCAGGCCTTTGGCGAAGACCGCCGCGAGATGAGCGCCGGCATGCAGCGCCTGCGCCCGGCCGATGCCACGGCAGCCTACCGCTCCTACCTGCGCCGCATCGCGCACATGGCCGAGGAGCATGACTTCCTGTTCGGCGCCGAGCCCTGCCTGGCCGACTTCGCCGCCTACCATCCGCTGTGGTTCACGCGCCAGTGCGTGCCGGTGATGGCCGACATCTTTGCCGCCACGCCCGCGTTGCTCGAATGGATGGACCGCGTGGCGGCCCTGGGCCATGGCCGCATGGAAAAGCTGAGCGCCGAGGACGCCATCACCGTGGCGGCGGGGCTGGACCCGCTGCCCCTGGCGGACGACGTGTTCCAGGACGAGCACGGCATCCCGCTCGGCAGCCCGGTGACGATCGCCGCCGAGAGCTTCGGCACCGAACCCACGGAGGGCGAACTGATCGCCGCCACGCGCACGCGCTACACCCTGCGCCGTACCGACCCGCGTGCGGGCACGGTGCACGTGCACTTCCCCCGGATTGGCTACACATTGCGAAAGGCCGAAGCCATCAAATGATCGACGATTTCAAAGGCAAGACAGCCGTTCTCACCGGCGCGGGTTCGGGCTTCGGCCTGGAATGCGCGCGCATCGGCGCGCGCCTCCACATGAACCTGGTGTTGGTGGATGTGCAGCAGGACGCGCTCGACGCGGCCGCCGCCGAGGCGCAGTCCGCCGGTGTCCAGGTGCTGGCGCGCAAGGTGGATGTGTCCGACGCCGGGCATATGGAGCAGCTGGCGGTGGACGTGGAGCAGCGCTTCGGCGCGCCGCACCTGGTGTTCAACAACGCCGGCGTGGGCGCTGGCGGCCTGGTGTGGGAGAACTCCGTCAAGGACTGGGAGTGGGTGCTGGGCGTGAACCTCTGGGGCGTGATCCACGGCGTGCGCCTGTTCACCCCCATGATGCTCGCCGCCGCGAAGAAGGACCCGGCCTGGCGCGGCCACATCGTCAACACGGCCAGCATGGCCGGCCTGGTCGATGCCCCCAACATGGGCATCTACAACGTCAGCAAGCACGCGGTGGTGAGCCTGTCCGAAACGCTGTACCAGGACCTGGCCCTCGTCACCGACCAGATCAGCGCCAGCGTGTTGTGCCCGTACTTCGTGCCCACCGGCATCGCCCAGAGCCACCGCAACCGCCCAGGCGAGCTGCAGGCCGGCAAGCCCACGCGCAGCCAGCTCATCGGCCAGGCCATGAGCGACAAGGCCGTGGGCAGCGGCAAGGTGACGGCGGCCGAGGTGGCGCAGAAGGTGTTCGACGCGGCCTCGCAGGGCCAGTTCTACATCTACAGCCACCCCAAGGCGCTGGCTTCCGTGCAGACGCGCATGGAGGACGTGCTGCAGGGCCGCAACCCCACCGACCCCTTCGCGGGCAAGCCCGAGATCGGCGCCCAGCTCAAGGCCGCCCTGCGTGCTGACTGAAAAACGCGGGCCTGCAGCAGCCCAGGGCTTCGCGCTGTTTTCGACGGCGGTGGGGCACTGTGGCCTGGCCTGGAATGGCCCCTTGCTGGTCGGTGTGCAGCTGCCCGAGGACGAGGGCGAGGCGCACACGCGTGCGCGCATGCAGCGGCGCTTTCCGGGTGCGCCTGAATCGCCCATGCCACCCGAAGTGGCCGCCTGGGCGGCCCGCGTGGTGGCCTTGCTCGCGGGCGCGCACGACGACCTGCTCGACGTGCCCTTGGCCACCGAGGGCGTGCCGCCCTTCAATGCCCGTGTCTACGAGCTGGCCCGGCGCATACCGCCCGGCAAGACCATGACCTATGGCGAAATGGCCGCCGCCCTGGGCGAGCCCGGCGCCGCGCGCGCCGTGGGGCAGGCGCTGGGCCATAACCCCTTCGCGCCCGTGGTGCCCTGCCACCGCATCCTCGCGGCGGGCGGCAAGACCGGCGGCTTCTCGGCCGGAGGGGGGGCCGCCACCAAGATGCGCATGCTGGAGATCGAGGGCGCGTTCGCCCATGAGACCCTGGCGCTCTTCGCGCCACGGGACTGATGCCGGCCTCAGGGCCTACCCGCGTTTTCTGAGCAGGGCCGAGCCGCTGCTGGCCATGGCGAGTTCTTGCGTGGTGGCCAGCAGAGCGGGGCCCAGGGCCAGCATGCGCTCCTCGGTCAGGCGCACCAGAGGCCCCGCGATGGTGACCACGCCGATCACCGCGCCGTTGTGGCTGCTGCGGACGGGCGCGGCCATGGCGGTCATGGCGGGGGCGAACACTTCCACGATCATGCTGAAGCCGCGCTCGCGCGCGGCCTGCAGGTAGGCCAGCAGCGCCTTCACGGTGGTGGGCGCGTTGGGGCCGTAGTCCTCGGGCTTGCCAAAGCCACGCCTGGCGACCAGCGCCAGGGCTTCCTCGTCGGTCATCGTGGACAGCCACGCGTGGCCGGCCGAGCTGCACGACAGGTTCACCGACAGGCCCATGTCCGGGTCGTAGCGCAGACCGCGCATCGCCCCCTGCGCCTTGGCCACGAAGGTCAGTTCGTCGCCATCCACCACCGCGAGGCGCACCAGCTCGCCCGATTCGGCGGCCAGCCGGTCCAGCAGAGGCTGCGCAATGTCCACGATGCCGCTGGCGCTCAGGAACCCGAGGCCCAGCGACACCAGCTTGATCGTCAGCATGTAGTTGCCCTGGTTGTGTTCCTGGCGCACATAGCCGCAGCGGACCAGCTCGGCCAGCAGCCGGTGCGTGGCGCTCAGCGGCATGTCCAGTTCGGACGCGAGGTTCGACAGCGCCTTGCCTTCAGGGTGGGGCGCGAGGTGTTCCAGGACTTTGAAGCTGCGCTCGAGGATGCTGCTCATGGGCAATGGCTTTCGAAGATTTGTGCGGACGCACGCTGGGAGCGTCGGCACCGGTTCGGCAGCAATGTACCAAAAATTGTTAAAGGGTTTCTACTATGGAAACACTTTCCACTTTTTTCTACGATGCGTCCCAAGTGCTGCGGCGGCGACTTCGGTCGTGCCTTGGCAAGCCTTGGTCCCTTTTTGATGGAGATCCCCCGTGAAGAAAACTGCCTGCCTGCTGGCCACCGCCGGCCTGTCCCTGTTGCTAGCCCTGCCGGCCGCTGCGCAGCAAGAGCGCGTGATCCGCTTCGGCCACCTGAACAATGCGGACCATCCGGTGAGCTTTGGCGTCAAGCGCTTTGCCGAACTGCTGGCGGCCAAGAGCAGCGGCAAGATGAAGGTCATGGAGTTCCCGGCCTCGCAGCTGGGCAACGAGATGCAGCAGCAGTCGGCCCTGCAGGGCGGCGTGCAGCAGATGTCGGCACCGGCGACCACCTCGCTGGCCGGCATCGTCAAGGAATTCGGGCTGGTGGACTTTCCGTTCGCCGTGGCCAACTTCGCCCAGGCCGATGCCCTGCTCGACGGCCCGCTGGGCCAGGCGCTGATCGCCAAGTTGCCTGAAAAGGGCCTGGTGGCCCTGGGCTACTGGGACTTGGGTTTCCGCAACGTGACCAACAGCAAGCGCGCCATCACCAAGGCCGACGACTTCGACGGCCTCAAGCTGCGCGTGATCCCCAACCCGGTGTTCCTCGAGACCTTCAAGGCCTTCAAGGCCAACCCCGTGCCCATGCCGTTCGCCGAGCTGTACGGCGCGCTGGAAGCCAAGGCGGTGGACGGCCAGGAGAACCCGTACGCGGTGATCCTGTCGAACAAGATGTTCGAGGTGCAGAAGTACGTGAGCGCCACCAACCATGTGTATGCCGCCAACATCGTGCTCGTGAGCAAGAAGTTCTGGGACCAGCTCACACCCGCCGAGCAGAAGATGATGAACGACGCCGCCAACGAGGCGCGCGGCTACCAGCGCCAGGTGAGCCGCGCCGCAGCGCAGCGCTCGGTGGGCGACCTGCAGGCCAAGGGCATGGCCTACAACGAGATCGCGCCGGCCGAGCTGGCGCGCATGCAGCAGATCGCCAAGCCGGTGATCGAGAAGTTCGCGGCCACCTATGACCCGGCCATGGTGAAGCTCTACAACAGCGAACTCGCCCGCATCCGCAAGTAAGAGCGCCTGGCAAAACTCTTCTGGCGTCGTTGCTGCGTCTTGTCGTGCTATTCGCACTGCCTTCGACGCAGCGCCTAGCCAGAACCGCTTCGCTGAGCTTTGTCAGCCGCTCCCAACCCTGAACACCCCATGAAAATCCTCGTCCTCCACGGCCCCAACCTCAACCTGTTCGGGCGCCGCGAACCCCATATCTACGGCACCACCACGCTGGCGCAGATCAACGAGCGCCTGCAGAAGCTCGCTGCCGAGCTCGGCGTGGAACTCGGCATCCTGCAGTCCAACCACGAAGGCGCGCTGATCGACTTCCTGCACGAGCACATCGACGCTGCGCAGGGCGCGCTGGTGAACCCTGCCGGCCTCACGCAGCATGGCGTGCCGCTGCACGACGCGATCAAGGCCATGCCCTTCCCGGTGATCGAGGTGCACATGTCCAACATTGCCGCGCGCGAGGCCTGGCGCGCGCACTCCATCATCTCGCCGGCCGTCAAGGCCACGGTGCAGGGCTTCGGTCCGCATTCCTACCTGGCCGCGCTGCGCTCGCTGGTGGAAAGCCTGCGCGAAGCCTCCCAGCCCGCCTGAGCGCCGTTCCGCCAGGATTCACTGCGCTGCGCGTTGCGCGCAACGCACAAAACTGGCGCAGCCCAAGCCAGGGCCCCCGTGCAAGGGCCGCCCCGCCGCACTGGGGGCGTCCCCCTCCCGACTCGCGCAGCGAGACGAGAGAGGGGGAAGGCGCGAAGCGCCTCAGGGGGTGTTTTTAGGACATACAACATGCATGGATGGATGGACCGCGCCTGCCGCGGCCTGGAGGCGGTGATCGCCGCCCTGCTGGCGCTGATGGTGGTGCTGGTGTTCGGCAACGTGGTGCTGCGCTACGGCTTCAATTCCGGCATCACCGTGTCGGAAGAAGTGTCGCGCTGGCTCTTCATCTGGATGACCTTCCTCGGTGCCATCGTCGCGCTGCGCGAGCATGGCCACCTGGGGGTGGACATGGTGGTGCAGCGCTTGCCGGCCGTGGGCAAGAAGATCTGCCTGGCCCTGGGCCATGGGGTGATGCTCTACATCGTCTGGCTGCTGTTCCAGGGCAGTCTGGCGCAGGCGCGCATCAACTGGGACGTGACGGCGCCGACCACGGGCGCGTCCATGGCCATCGTCTACAGCGCGGGCCTGGTGTTCGCCGTCTGCGCGGCGCTGATCCTGGCCATCGACCTGTACAAGCTGCTCAGCGGCCAGATCGCCGACGAGGACCTGGTGATGGTGCAGGAGTCGGAAGAGGCGGTGCAGCTGCAGCAGATCCTGGGCGCGGCAGGCACCGAGGCGCCGCGCGGCAAGGAGGGCGCGCGATGACCATCTTCGTCTTTGTCGGATCGCTGCTGCTGGCCATGGCCATGGGCATCCCGATCGCCTTCTCGCTGCTGGCCAGCGGCGTGGCGCTGATGTGGCACCTGGACCTGTTCGACGCGCAGATCCTGGCGCAGAACCTGATCGGCGGGGCCGACAGCTTTCCGCTGCTGGCCGTGCCCTTCTTCATGCTGGCGGGAGAGATCATGAACGTCGGCGGCCTGTCGCGCCGCATCGTGGACTTCGCCCTGGCGCTGGTGGGCCATGTGAAGGGCGGCCTGGGCTACGTGACCATCATGGCCGGCTGCCTGCTGTCGGCCCTGTCGGGTTCGGCCGTGGCCGATGCCGCGGCGCTCACGGCGCTGCTGCTGCCCATGATGGTCAAGGCCGGGCACGACAAGTCGCGTGCCGGCGGGCTGATCGCGGCCACCGGCGTCATCGGCCCGGTGATCCCGCCCAGCATCGGTCTCGTGATCTTCGGGGTGGCGGCCAATGTGTCGATCTCCAAGCTGTTCCTCGCGGCCATCGTGCCGGGCATCCTGATCGGTGCCGCGCTGTGGCTCACCTGGGCCTTCCTGGTGCGGCGCGAGAAGATCGTGCCGCCGCCGCGCAAGTCCGCTGGCGAGATCCTCACGGCCCTGCGCAAGGCCCTCTGGGCGCTGATGCTGCCGGTGATCATCCTCGTCGGCCTGCGCATGGGGGTGTTCACGCCCACCGAGGCGGCTGTCGTGGCGGCGGTGTACGCGCTCTTCGTCTCGGCCGTCATCTACCGCGAGATCAGCTGGCGCGACCTGTACGGCATTTTCGTGGCCGCCGCCAAGACCAGCGCCATCGTGATGTTCCTGATCGCCGCCGCCATGGTGAGCGCCTGGCTCATCACCGTGGCGGACCTGCCGTCCAAGGTGGTGGGCCTGCTGCAGCCCTTCATGGACAACAAGATCCTGCTGATGGCGGCCATCATGGTGCTGGTGATGGCGGTGGGTACCGCCATGGACATGACGCCCACCATCCTGATCCTCACGCCCGTGCTGATGCCGGTGGTCAACGCGGCAGGGATCGACCCGGTCTACTTCGGCGTGATGTTCATCATCAACAACTCCATCGGCCTGGTCACCCCGCCCGTGGGCACGGTGCTCAACGTGGTGGCCGGGGTGGGCAGGATGTCGATGGACGATGTGACCAAGGGGGTCGTCCCGTTCATGGTCGCGGAGTTCGCCATCATGTTCCTCATGGTGGTCTTTCCCTGGCTGGTGACCTGGCCCGCGAAGTGGTTCCACGGCTGAAGCGGGGCGTGGAGGATGCAGGGTAGTTCCGTGTTTTCGCGGGGGCAGGGCGGGTGTTACATTCAAAACATGCCTGCTGGCGCGGGCCGCGCGCGGCGGCGCATCCCCCCAGCACCCGACAAGGACCCACCGCATGTCACCGGAACGCGAGCGACTGACCCGCATGCTCTTCGATGAGTACATCGAGATGTATGCCGCGCGCGATGCCCGGCTGCTGGCGCGCTTCAGCGAGAATTTCAGCGGCTTCGCGGGCAGCAGCGACCAGCTGATCAAGACCCGTGCCGGATGGATCGAGGTGACGCAGCAGGATTTCGCGCAGGTTCCAGCGCGCATCGGCATCGAGATGGTCGAGCTTTTCGTGCAGGACCTGGGGGCCGACCTGCTTGCCGCCACCGCCTTCTTCCACATCCACCTGCCCATTCCCGACGCGCTGTTTGCCCGCGAGACCGCGCGCAAGGTGGTGCTGTTCCGGCGCGAGGGCGGCCAGGAGGCGGGAGGCGACTGGAAGATCGCGCACGTGAGCGTCTCCATCCCGTTCGGCAAGGCCCGTGGCAGCGAGGTGTACCCCATCGAGGAGCTGCGCCAGCGCAACCGCGAACTCGAGGCGCTGGTGCAGGAGCGCACCCAGGCCCTGGCGCAGGCCAATCAGCGCCTGGAGCTGCTGAGCAATACCGACGGTCTCACGGGCATCGCCAACCGCCGGCACTTCGACGATGCCCTGGCGCGTGAATGGGCACGCGCGCAGCGGGCCCGCACGCCGCTGGCCCTCATCATGCTGGACGTGGATGTGTTCAAGCACTTCAACGACCACTATGGCCACCTCGCGGGCGATGCCTGCCTGCAGGCGCTGGCCCTCACGCTCGCGCAGACGGGCGCGCGGCGCGAGGGCGAGCTGGCCGCGCGTTTTGGCGGCGAGGAGTTCGTGGTGCTGCTGCCCGGCTCCGACCTGCAGGCCGCGGCCGAGGTGGCGCGCCACATCCAGGAGGCGATCCACCAGTTGGCGCTGCCGCACGAAGGGGCGCCGCTGGGCATCGTCACCGTGAGCTTCGGGGTGGCCAGCGTGCAGCCGCAGCGCGACGAGTTGCCCGAGATGCTGGTGCGCCTGGCCGACCGCGCCATGTACCGCGCCAAGCAGGGCGGGCGCAACCGGATCGAACTGGCCGACGGGGCGGGCTGACAGGCAGCGCGCGCGGGCCCGGCGCCTTGCGTCGCAACCGGGGGGTGGCCGCGCTGTTGCGGGTTTTTGCAGGGTTAACCCGCAGGCTTGCACCAAACTGGTGACAATGGCCTGCTATGCATGCTTCCCGTTTCTTCAAGATGGCCCTGATCCTGGGCCTGCTGTCGGCCATCGGCCCCTTTGCCATCGACATGTACCTGCCGGCGCTGCCCGAGATCGGCGCGAGCCTGGGCGCGGAGGTGGGCGCCGTGCAGTGGAGCCTGACGGCGTTCTTCATTTCGCTGGGCGTTGGCCAGCTGTTCTATGGTCCGGTGTCGGACATGGTGGGCCGCAAGCCGCCGCTGTACGTGGGTCTGCTGCTCTTCACGCTGGCGAGCGTGGGCTGTGCGCTCGCCACAGACATCCAGACCCTGGTGGTCCTGCGTTTCGTGCAGGGGCTGGGCGCCGCTGCCGGCATGGCGATTCCCCGCGCCGTGGTGCGCGACCTGCACACCGGCACCGAGGCCGCGCGCCTCATGTCGCTGCTGATGCTGGTGTTCAGCATTTCCCCGCTGCTGGCGCCGTTGGCGGGCAGTGGCGTCATTGCGCTGACGGGGTGGCGCGGGGTGTTCTGGGCCGTGGCGGTGGCGGCGGTCGCCGGCCTCCTGCTGGTATCCCGGGGGCTGCGCGAAACGCGGCCGGCAGCCGACCGCCTCGAAAGCAGCCTGGCGGGCGCGCTCTCGGGCTACTGGCTCCTCCTGCGCGACGGGCACTACCTCGGCCTCGTGTTCATCGGGGGCTGCTCGATGGCGGGGTTCTTTGTCTACCTTGCGGGCTCGCCCTTCGTGCTGATCAACCACTACGGCCTCACGCCCGTGCAGTACAGCCTGGCGTTCTCGGTGAATGCCGCCGCATTCTTTGCCGCCGCGCAGTTCACCGCCCGGCTGGGGCGCCGCTTTGGACTGGTGCCCACCGTCAAGGTGGCGGTCACCGGTGCGGGCGCCGTGATGGTGGCCATGCTGGCTTACTACCTGGCGGGCGGCGACCGGCTGGAAGTGCTGCTGGGCCTGTATTTCGTCGCCAGCGGCCTGATGGGGCTGGTGATTCCCACCACCTCGGTGCTCGCCCTGGAGGAGCACGGCGCCATCGCGGGCACCGCCTCGGCGCTGCTGGGCACGCTGCAGATGCTGATCGGCGCTGCCGCCATGGGCGTGGTCGGTGTGTTCGCCAATGGCAAGCCGCTGCCCATGGTGGTGGGCATGGCCAGCGGCGCGCTCCTGGGCCTGGTGCTGACCTGGGTCACGCTGGGCGGCGAGCGCGCGGCACGGCCGCTGGCCAAGGGCAACGCGCCGTAGCCCGATTGCTATTGAATTGATAGCTTTCTGCGCTTGTGCATCCAGCACAGGCGGCCTTTTTCGTTCAAACCGCGTGATGCGGGCGAGCCCTGTGGATCACTTCGGTCCGGCATGGCGCCGTGGGGTGGCGCGCGGGCCCAGGGCATGGATCAGCGCAGGCACCTGCGCCGACAGTTCGCGCGCCAGGTAGCCCAGCGTGCCCTGGTCCCGCGCCAGCGCGCTGCCCGCGCGTGCATGCAGGAGCACGCCCCAGGCCGTGGCATGCAGCGGCGGCGCGCCGCGCGCGGCCAGGCCGCCGATGAGGCCCGCCAGCGTATCGCCCGAGCCCGACGTGGCCAGCCCCGGTGTACCGCCCGCAAACCGCAACGAACAGCCGTCGGGCTGCGCGATGCAGGTGGTGCTGCCCTTGAGCGCCACGCAGGCGCCCCAGCGTTGCGCGCCCGCCCGGGCGGCGGCCAGCGGGTCGGCCAGCACGGCGTCCTTGGATGCACCGGTCAGGTGGGCCATCTCGCCGGCGTGGGGCGTCATGACGACGGGCTGGTCGAACGCTGCGCCGACTGCGGCCGACATGGCGTAGGCGTCCAGCACCACCGTGCTGCGGCGAAACAGCGGCAGCATCGTGCGCACGAAGGCCACGCTGCGGGCTTCGTCCAGCATGCCGGGGCCCAGCACCACGGCGCTCACCTGGTCGGACAGGGGCCCGAGCCGGTCGCAGTCGCGCGCGGCAAAACCCCCGGCCCGGGTCTCGGCAAGCCCCATCACGCGCGCCTCGGGGATGGCCAGTGCCAGGCCCTGCGCCACGCGCTCCGGTGCGGCCACGGTGAGTTTGCCGGCCCCCGCACGCAGGGCGGCGATGGCCGCCAGCAGCGCCGCGCCGGGCATTTCATGGCTGCCCGCGACCACCAGCACGTGCCCGCGCGCTTCCTTGTCCGCATCGTCGCCGGGATGGGGCAGGGGCCAGCGCCGAAGCAGTGCCTCGGTCAGGGCTCTGGGCCGGGGCCAGGTAGGGTTGCGGGGCATGGCGTGCCGTCAGGGCTTGGGGGCGGTGGCGGCGTCGGGCTCCCGCGTCACCGGTGTCCGCGCGTCGCGCAGCGGGGCAAGGAAGTTGGCCTGGATCAACTGCATGGCCTCGTCGGTGCGCCCCTCGTGCGCCCCATGGGCGCGGTAGATCGTCACCGCGCAGTTGGGCACGTCGCCCTGGCGGTCGATCTCCAGGATCTGCTGCTCGTCCATCTGCTCGATGAGGTAGCGCATGCAGTTGACGATGACCTGGTGCGCGACCACCAGCACCCGCTGCCCCGCGTATTCGCGCGTGACCATCTCCTGCAGGCTGCGCAGCCGCAGGATCACGTCGCACCAGTTTTCACCGCCGGGCGGCCTGAAGTAGAACTTGCCCACGTGGGTGCGTTGCTCATGCAGCTGGGCGTGCTGCTGCTGGATGCCGAACTTGGTAAGCCGGTCCAGGATGCCGAACTCCTTTTCCCGCAGCCGCTCGTCCAGCCGGAGGGTGACATGCTCCAGACGGCTGTGTTGCGCCACCAGGCGGGCGGTCTGCAGCGCGCGCATGTAGGGCGAGCACAGGATGACCTGCGGCTGCCCATCCACGGGCTGGCGTCCAAACCATTCCCCCAGCGCCACCGATTGCGCGGTTCCCAGGTCCGACAGCGGCACATCGATGTCCCGCCATGCGAGGTCGATGGTCTGAAGCCCCCCCGCCTCGGCCGCGTCGCGCGCCACGTTGCCGGCGCTTTGTCCATGCCGCACCACCCACAGCCGCGCGGGCCAGCGTGTTTCCATGGCCTCGGGCTACCGAGGGGCGCGAAGGCGGGCCCTGCCCACGGCGCCAGCCGCCGGGGCCTTTTCCGCCGCCCGTGCCAGCTTGCCGGCCACCCCGTCGCGCCCCGATGCGGCGCGCGCGATGAGGGCGCTGCCCAGGGCCCGGCCCGCTGCGCGGCGCACCAGGCCACGGCTGCGGCTGGCGCCGCGCAGCACCAGCAGGCCCGCACCCAGCACCAGCCAGTGCTCGCCTGGAAAACCGGCACGTTCGGCGTCCCATTGGCGCACGCCGCGGAGTTTTTGAAGAAGGTTCATGTGACGGGCCCTGACGTTGACAGCATGCCGCCATCGTCGCGCAGGGTACGGCCGCCCGGTGTCAGCGCACGGTTTTGGCGCGGGTGCTCCGCGTCCTACACCACGGGGCCGGGCGCTGCGGCGGGCGCCGGGCCGCCAAGCTGCGCCGCCACGCATTCGGCCAGCGCCTGCACGGTGCGCGGCGCGCAGCCTTCCGCATGGTTGCTGATGGCCACGAAGGCGTTGTGCCCCCGCCCGGTGACGCCCGCGATCAGGCTCGCCAGCGCGGCCCGCGTGCCAGGGTCGGGGTGGTGGAGCCGGTCATAGGGCGCATAGTTCTTTTCCGCGTCTTCATAGCCATAGGGGCCGTGGATGGGGTGGAGATTCCAGCGGCACACCAGCGGACCGGGCCAGAGCGCGCGCAGCATGGGCAGCTGTTCCTGCAGCGGCGGCATCTTTGCGTGCAGGCCCAGGCAGTAGGTGGCCCCGGCCTCGCGCAGCACCGCCGCGAAGCGCGGGGTGAGCCATTGGGGATCGCGCACCTCCACGGCCATCACGCCGTCCGGCGCGGTGGGGTGCAACGCAGGCTGCGCGCACAGCATGGCGCGCAGGCGCTCCAGCAGCTCGTGCATGCGGTCCAGCTGGGCCAGGGGCAGGGGGCTGATCTGGAACACCAGCGCCCCCAGCTTGTGCCCCAGGCCCTGCAGCGCGGGTTCCACGAATTCACTGAGGGCGAGTTCGGGGCTGAAGAAAGCCGGATTGGGCTGGCGCCCCCGCCCGTCCTCGCTGCGCACGAGGGCGTCGGTCACCAGGCTGGGCGCCTTCACCACGAAGCGGAAGTCATCGGGCACCTGCGCGGCATAGCGCTCGTACTGGCTCACCGTGAGCGGCCGGTAGAAGCTGCGGTCGATGCTCACCGTGCGCAGCAGCGGGTGCTGGGCGTAGACCGCCAGCCCCTGCTTGGAGAGCAGGGACTCGGAATGCTCGCCTTCCCACACCAGTCCCTTCCATCCAGGGTATGTCCATGACGACGTTCCCAGCCGCAGCTGGCGGGGGAGGGCGGCGGCCAGGGCGCGCAGACCATCGTGCCCGGGGGCCGGATGCACCCCGGTGCGGCGCGGCCTGGCCGCCGCGGGCTCATCTGCATCGGCCGCGAAGCCAGCGGCGGCGGCCTTGTCGGTGGGAGGGGGCGGCACCGGCGGGCCGCCGAAAAGGTCGTCTTGCATGTGAGGGACGCGGATGGTGTGGCGGGCGCGAGCCGGAATGGGGTGCCGCAGAGGAGGTCACAGGCCCGCGAACAGTCCACCTTCGTTCAGCAGTTCGTAGGTGATTTCCGGGTGCTGGTCCATGCTCTTGCGGATCGCGGCGGGAATCGCCTGGCGGGTCTTGCGGCACAGGCCGGGCTGCTCCAGCACCAGGATCGCAATGCCCCGCAGGCTGCGCACCTCATGGGGGCTGGGGGTGATGGAAAGGCGCACGCCCAGCTGGTCTTCCATGCGGCCCAGCAGGCGGCGCAGGTCGCTCAGGCTGGTGAGGTTTTCCAGCCGCTCAAGCAGTTTTTTTTCCTCATTGCGCGTGAGGCGCAGGATGCGGACATCCCCGCCCGGCGCCTCCAGCAGTGCATCCCGGCCGCACACGCAGGTGCCGGGAGGGCATTCGGTGCGGATGGGGAAGGCAAGAGGGGCGGCGTCCATGCGTGTGCTTGGGGTGGCTTGGTGGCCCGGCACATTCTAAGAGCGGCGGTGCGGGCGTTCGCGGCGTGGTACTTCTTCGGGCCGTTGCTGTGCCCGCACCGGGTGGAGCCTCGCCCTTTGCCGGTGTCCGCTTTCGGTGATGGCCGTGCCCTGCCGCGCCTGCGCGCCCGGGGGACGCCACCGCTCCAGCGCTTGCGCACCGTTGCCAGAAACGACCGGCGCGCCTCGAGGGCGCGCCGGTCTGTTCAATGTCGATGCATCAGCCTCTTGTGAGAGAGACCCGGGTCAGCGAAGGTTGCCCCGCTTGCGCTGCAGCCACACATAGGCCATCAGAGCCAGGCCCAGCAGCATCATTCCGTACTCGCTCAGGGTGGGGATGTTGCTGGCCACCGCGCCGCCACGGGTGAGGGTGTAGAACTGGCCTGTAGTGAAGTTGCCCGTGCCCGCGCCCGCACCGCCGAGAGGCGAATTGGCCGGGACAGGGCCGACGATGGAATCGTCGTCCACCACATCCAATCTCAAGGTGCCGCTGCCTGTTCCGGTATTGACAGTGACCGTGTAGACGGCTCCTGAACCGCTGACACCCGTCACCGATGCACCTGCAATGGTTCCGGTCGATGTCAGCACGAAATCCGAAGCACCGACCCCGGTGACCGGTTGAGTGAACGTTACCGTGTAGTTGACGGATGCCGCCGCGGTGGGATCGGGATCGGTCCGCACAATGGACTGCACTTCAACACATCCAGGACCGCTGTCCGTGCAACCTGCCAATGCAAACACGCCCCCGCCTTGGGGCAGTCCTTCGATGACAAGACCCAGTCGGTAGCGACCGGTTTGCTGGATCCCCATCAGGAACCGGAGGTCGATGGAGGCGCCCGCGGCCAGGGGGGTTCCCAAGGTCACGGCCCCGGCGGACATGGTGGAGTTGAAACCACCGCCGTTGGTTTGGGAAGGGGGCTGTTCCAGCGTGGTGCCTTCCACGGTCACGTTGCTCGTGCCGGAGCCGCAAGGAGCGCGGTCTACGGTGACCACCACACTCGAAGATGTGCGGGGGCGCAGATCAGCAATACCGGAAGGAGCGGGGAACGTCGTCAGGTCAATGATCTTGAAGCGCAGCCGCGTCAGGTCGCCTCCGCTCGTATTGGTGAAGGTCCGGCGGACGTCCAGCGTGCCAAAGGTGGAGTTGTTGGCCGGATCGCTTGTGAAATCGCGCACTGAATTGGGCGGTGCGGGCGCGGCCACACAAGGGTCGAGCAAGGCGGGGCTGACAATGCTGCCGATGACGGGGCTACTCAGGTTTGAGGGTGATGGTGCCCCCAGCCGCTGTCCGGCCCCCGCCGATGTGCCGTTGGTGTCCACAAAATAGAAATCGACGGCGTTGTTGTCGGTGTCCAGCGCTACTCCGGTAGCCAAGCATGCGGTAAATGTCGCGATGGAACCCTGTTTTCCGCAGATATCGCGGGTGAACGCGTAGTTGATGGAGAAGGGAGTTAGTGCGGGATAACCAGTGCCTTCCTTGTACAGCGTATTGGCCTCAGACGTGGAGCCTACGGCATCCAGGCGGTTGGCCAGCAAGAACTCGGCGGGGGTATTGCTGTTGAACAGTGCAATCCCGGCATTGTCGGGAATGTCCGTGACGTAGGTTGCGTCGCCTGTGGCGGTAGTGCCATTGCCGGCGGGGTAGCCACCGATGGAGTAGGTAGCGCTGTTGACGCACAGGTAGTGTCCATAGGCAGGGATGATCGTGCCATTCGGGACGGAGCACCGCAGTAGGCCATCCGATGCCGCAACGCCATACCCGGTGCCCGTACCGGTGGCCAACACCGTCAATGGTGAAGCGGTTTCGTTATAGAGCTTGATGAATTCATCGTTGGCACCAGCGGGGCCGCGCAATCGGAATTCCCCGACGATCAATGCAGAAGCCTGTGGCGCCGCGATGCAAAGCAGGATACAGGCCATCGCACTGGAGCGACGGCGCGCCAATGAAAGGAAATTCCGGACCAGTTCGTCGAGTCTCATACATCCTCCGGCACAAAGTGCGTGGCGTGGGGCCGTAAGTGGATGTGTAAATGAGAAGGGAGGCTGTCTGCCTGGTCACGTACAAAAGCAAATATTTACGGAACTGTTACAGAGTGCGCTTTATCTGCAGGCTGCGCAATAGGTGAAGGCCAGAACGCAGCCCGCTACAGTGCTGTCAATCCTCCCGGTACTTTTTGGCTGTCACTGCGGGTGATCCATCCGGGCTTCTGCACTCTTGCTGCCAAGAATCCCTGTGGCAAACTCGCGCGCTTCGCGTTTTGTTTGATTGAGTCTCAGAGAGTTCGCCCACCCATGCAGCAGATCGTCCGGCAGTTGGCCGCAGAAATCAAAGTCAGTGAATCCCAGGTGCGCGCAGCGGTGGAGCTGCTCGATGGCGGCGCCACGGTGCCGTTCATCGCGCGCTACCGAAAGGAAGTGACCGGCGGGCTGGACGACATCCAGCTGCGCGAACTCGAAGCGCGCCTGTCGTACCTGCGCGAACTGGAAGACCGCCGCGCCGCCGTGCTCAAGAGCATCGACGAGCAGGGCAAGCTGACCGATGCCCTGCGCCTGGCCATTGCACAGGCGCCCACCAAGCAGGAGCTGGAAGACCTCTACCTGCCCTTCAAGCAAAAGCGCCGCACCAAGGGCCAGATGGCCCGCGAGTTCGGCATCGAGCCGCTGGCGGACAAGCTGTTTGCCGACCCCACGCTGGACCCGGCGACCGAGGCCGCGGCCTTTACGCGGCCGCCCGAAGTGCTGGACGACGGCAAGACGGGCGCCGATTTCTCCACCGTACCGGCCGTGCTCGACGGCGTGCGCGACATCCTGTCCGAACGCTGGGCCGAAGACGCCGTGCTGGTGCAGAACCTGCGCGAATGGCTCTGGGCCGAGGGCCTGCTGCGCAGCAAGAAGGTGGAGGGCAAGAACGAGAACGACCCCGAGGTCTCCAAGTTTCGCGACTATTTCGAATACGACGAACCCATTGGCCGCGTGCCGTCGCACCGCGCGCTGGCCGTGTTCCGTGGCCGGGGGCTGGAGATCCTGGAAGCCAAGCTGGTGCTGCCCGTGGAGCCCGAGCCCGGTAAGCCCAGCCTGGCCGAAGGCAAGATCGCCCTGCACCTGGGCTGGAGCCATGCAGGCCGCCCGGCCGACGACCTGATCCGCAAGAGCGTGGCCTGGACCTGGCGCGTGAAACTGAGCCTCTCGACCGAGCGCGACCTGTTCGCCCGCCTGCGGGACGACGCCGAGAAGGTCGCCATCAAGGTGTTTGCCGACAACCTGCGCGACCTGCTGCTGGCGGCGCCTGCAGGCCCGCGCGTGGTGATGGGGCTGGACCCCGGCATCCGCACCGGCGTGAAGGTGGCCGTGGTCGATGCCACGGGCAAGCTGGTCGAGACCGCCACCGTGTTCCCGCACGAGCCGCGCCGCGACTGGGAAGGTTCTTTGCACACCCTGGCCAAGCTGGCCGAGAAGCACGGCGTGAACCTGATCGCCATCGGCAACGGCACGGCCAGCCGCGAGACCGACAAGCTGGCGGCCGACCTGATCAAGCTGGCGGCCAAGGTGGACCGTGTGATTGAAAAGGTGGTGGTGAGCGAGGCCGGCGCCTCGGTCTATTCCGCCAGCGAATACGCCTCGCAGGAGATGCCCGATGTGGACGTGAGCCTGCGCGGCGCGGCCTCCATCGCCCGCCGACTGCAGGACCCGCTGGCCGAGCTGGTCAAGATCGACCCCAAGAGCATCGGCGTGGGCCAGTACCAGCACGACGTGAACCAGAGCGAGCTGGCCCGCACCCTGAGCACCGTGGTGGAGGACTGCGTGAACTCGGTGGGCGTGGACCTGAACACGGCCAGCGTGCCGTTGCTCAGCCGCGTGTCGGGCCTGTCGGGCAGCGTGGCCAAGGCCGTGGTGCGCTGGCGCGAGGCCAACGGTGCGTTCAAGAGCCGCAAGCAGCTCATGGACGTGGCGGGCCTGGGTGCCAAGACCTTCGAGCAGAGCGCAGGCTTCCTGCGCATCCGCGGTGGTGACAACCCGCTCGACATGACCGGCGTGCACCCCGAGACCTACCCCGTGGTCGAGCAGATCATGGAGAAGACGGGCAAGCCCGTGGCCGAGATCATGGGCCGCGCCGACATGCTCAAGACGCTGAAGCCCGAGCTGTTCGCCAACGACAGGTTCGGCGTCATCACCGTCAAGGACATCCTGGGCGAGCTGGAAAAGCCCGGCCGCGACCCGCGCCCGGACTTCAAGGTGGCGCGCTTCAACGACGGCGTCGAGGACATCAAAGACCTCAAGGAAGGCATGGTCCTGGAGGGCACGGTGAGCAACGTGGCCCAGTTCGGCGCCTTCATCGACCTGGGGGTGCACCAGGACGGCCTGGTGCACGTGAGCCAGCTGGCGCACAAGTTCGTGAACGACGCGCGCGAGGTGGTCAAGACCGGCGACATCGTGAAGGTCAAGGTCATGGAGGTGGATGTGGAGCGCAAGCGCATCGGCCTGTCGATGAAGCTCGATGCCGCGCCGCCGCGCCAGGGCGGGGAGCGGGGCGCGCCCCGCGACAACCGGTTCGAGGGCGCTGGCCGGGGCTACGCGCAGCCGCAGCGCCGTGCCCCCGAGCCCGCGCAGCAGTCGGCCATGGCGTCGGCATTCGCCAAGTTGCAACAGGCGAAGGGCCGTTGACGGATTGGGGGGTGATGGGGGCCATAATCGCCAGCAATCGAAACTCTGGCGCCTGACCCCATGGAGTTGAACGCATTGCTGGCACAACCAGTGGCTCTGCCCAGCCTTCCGCGTGCGGTGGCGCTGCTGATGAGCGAACTGGCCCATGAAGAGCCCAGCCTGCGGCGCCTGAACCAGCTCTTTGGCACGGACCCGGCGCTGGCCGGGCGACTGCTGGAGCTGGCCAATTCCCCCACCTTCCAGTTGCCGCGCCAGATCGCGGGCATCCCGGAGGCCCTGGCGCTGCTGGGCACGGCCCAGGTGCGCTCGCTGGTCAATTCGGCACCGCTGGGCACCACCTCCCGCTCGGTGCCCGGAGTGAACATGCAGCAGTTCTGGCGCTACAGCCTCAACACGGCCAAGCTGGCGCGGTCGCTGGCGGGTATCGCGCAGCAGGACCAGATCGCCGCATACACCGCGGGCTTGCTGCACGCGCTGGGCGAGCTGGTCATTCACCTGGCCGACCCGGAAAAGGCGCAGTCGGTCAACACGCTGGTGGCGCCATTCGATCTGCGGCGCGGCAAGATCGAGCAGCGCATCTTCGGCTACTGCTATGGCCATGTGACGGCCGGGCTGGCGCGCCGCTGGCAGCTTCCCGAGGTGGTGGTCGATGCGCTGCAGCACCAGAGCGTGCCGTTCGACAACAACGCCTACGAGCCCCTGGCGGGAGTGATCCACCTGGCCTCCTGGCGCGCGCGGGCCCGCGAGGCGGAGCTGGGCGAGAAGGAGATGGCCGTATCGTTCCCCGGCGAGGTCGGCCTGACCCTGGGGCTGGACATCGACATGGTGCTGCAGCAGGACCCCATCGACTGGACGGCCCGGCCCGAGGCCGCCGACTACGTGGTCTGACGGCGGGTTTGCGAACCGGGATGCTTGCGCCCGGCCCGGGCACCTTGCGCGACATGCCGGGGCGCGGTGCTTTGCGACAATGCCGTCCATGAAAGCCCTGCGCATCCATGCCGGCCCCCGCGCCCGGCAGCACCTTGAAAACCACGGCCTGCGGCCGGGCGACGTGGGCGTGATCCCCGCGGCGGCCGGTGGCCCCAAGGGGCTCATCCTGGGCCCCCTGGACCGCTTCATCTTCGGCGAATGGCTGGCCCAGTCGCGCCAGCCGGTGGACCTGGTGGGCGCGTCGATCGGCGCCTGGCGCATGGCCACGGCCTGCCTGCAGCAGCCGGTGGCGGCCTTCGAGCGGCTGGAGCATGACTACATCCACCAGGACTACGACCTGCCGCCCGGCAAGAAGCGCCCGTCGGCGGCCCACGTGAGCGAGCGGTTTGGCCAGAACCTGCAGGCGTTCTATGGCGGGCGTATCGACGAGGTGCTGAACCACCCGCGCTACCGCCTGCACATCGTCACCTCGCGGGGGCGGCACCTGCTGGGCCGCGAGCACCGCGTGGCCACGCCGCTGGGCTATCTGGGCGCCTTTCTGACGAACACGGTGCACCGCAAGGCGATGGGGGCGTGGCTGGAACGGGTGGTGTTCTCCTCGTCCGATGCGTCCAGTACCTCCGCCGAGGGGGCGGGGGCTGCGTGTGCTGCATTGCCCTTTGGCACGTCGGACTACCGCACGCGGCAGGTGCTGCTCAGCAACGGCAACTTCATGCAGGCGCTGCAGGCCAGCTGCTCGATCCCGTTTGTGCTGCAGGCGGTGCACAACATTCCGGGTGCGCCCCGTGGGGCGTATTGGGACGGGGGCATCACCGATTACCACCTGCACCTGGCCTATGGCAGGCAAGAGCAGAATGCTATTGAATTAATAGCTGATAGCGCTTTTCCATCCAGCGCTGGAGGCCAAAAAGACTTGAATTCTGACCCCGCTGCCTCGCCCGGCCTGGTGCTGTACCCGCATTTCCAGCACCGCGTGGTGCCCGGCTGGCTGGACAAGGGACTCAAGTGGCGCCACCGCTCCACGCCTGCGCTGGACAACATGGTGGTGCTGTCGCCCAGCCCCGACTGGGTGCGCAGCTTGCCCAACGCCAAGCTGCCCGACCGCAACGACTTCACGCACTACGGTGCCGACAGCGCCGCGCGCGCCAAGGCCTGGCTGGCGGCCACGCGGGCCAGCCAGCAGCTGGTGGACGAGTGGCAGGCGTGGCTGGCGCGGCCGGACATGAACGCCGTGCACCCGCTGTAGGGGCCGCTCAGGTCGCTGCAGGCCGCCGTGCCGCATCCTGCACGGCCCGGGCCGCGTGGCGGGCCGTGTGTTGCCGTGCCCAGGTCAGTACCTCGTGCGCGGGCATGGGCCGGGCGATGCCAAAGCCCTGGGTACGCTCGCAGCCCAGCTCCAGCAGCCGTGCGGCCTGCTCGGCGGTCTCCACCCCTTCCGCGACCACGTGCCGCTGAAAGGCCGTGGCGAGCGCGACGATGGCTCCCACGAGCGTGAGGTCGTCACCGTCTTCCAGGATGCCGCGCACGAACGACTGGTCGATCTTGATGGTTTCGGCGGGCAGGCGCTTCAGGTAAGACAGCGAGGAGAAGCCGGTGCCGAAGTCGTCCAGCGCAAAACGCACGCCCAGCGCCTGGCAGCTTTGCATCATGTGGCGCATGTACTGCATGTCTTGCAGGGCCGCAGATTCGAGGATTTCCAGCTCGAGGCGGGTGGGCGACACCTCGGGGCAGGTGTGCAGGATGTCCTTGAGCCGCTCGACGAAGTTGGGCCGGTGGAAGTGCGGCGCGGAGATGTTCACGCTCACCTCCCACTGCATGCCGGCATCGGTCCATTGCCGCATCTGCGCCAGGGCCTGGCGCAGCACCCATTCGCCCAGTTCCACCTCCAGCTCTGCGTCCTCGATCAGCGGCAGCACATGCTGCGGGCCCAGCAGGCCGTGGTCGGGATGCTGCCAGCGCAGCAGGGCCTCCAGCCCCAGGATTTCGCCGGTGCGCAGGTTCACCTTGGGCTGGTAGTGCAGCACCAGCTCGCCCGCGTGCAGCGCCTGGGCCACGCGGGTCTGGCGGGTGTGCTGCGTTTGCACGGCGTGGTCCAGCTGCACGTCGAACACATGCATCTGGTTGCGGCCGAAGCCCTTGGCCTGGCACATGGCCTGGTCGGCGTGGCGCAGCAGGGTGTCGGGGTTGGCGTCGTCTTGCGGAAACACGGCCACGCCCACACTCACGGTGGTGTGCAACACGCGGTCGTCGATGGCGTAGGGGGCGGCCAGCTGCTGCATGAGCACGTCCACACGCGCCTCGATGGCGGGTACGTCGGGCAGCTCGCCCAGCAGCAGCACGAACTCGTCGCCCCCCATGCGCGCCACCGCGTCCTGGGGCGTGATGAACGCGCCCAGGCGCCGCGCGGTTTCCTTGAGCAGCCGGTCGCCCACGCGGTTGCCGTGGGTGTCGTTCACGGCCTGGAAATGGTCCAGGTCGAGCATGCACACGGCCAGCAGCAGGCCCTTCTGCCGGGCGACGAAGATCGCGTGCGTGAGGCGCTCGGCCAGCGCCGTCCGGTTGTACAGGCCTGTGAGCGCATCGTGGCGGGCATGCCACGAGATCTGGTGGCGCAGGTTGCGCGTCTCGGTCACGTCGCGGAACACCAGCACGCAGCCCACGGCCGTGCCGTCGCCCTTGCGGATCGCCGACGCGGTGTACTCGATGGCGTAGCGCTCGCCGGAGCGGTGGATCAGCACCTCGTGCGCGACCTGGTGGAGGGCGCCCGGCACGGTCTCGCGCTCCGCGGCCGAGCTGGCATTGCGGCTCGCGAGCTCCTTGTACAGCCGGAACACGTCGTCCAGCTGACGGCCCAGGGCCTGGTCCGCCGTGAAGCCGGTCATGAGCTGCGCGGCTTCGTTGATGGTCTCGATGCAGCCGGCCAGGTCGGTGGTGATCACGCCGTCGCCGATGGAGGCGAGCGTGACCTCGGCACGCTCCTTCTCGGCGCGCAGGGCCTCCTGCGCGCGCTTGCGTTCGGTCACGTCGACCAGCGTGCCGATGGTGCCGGCCAGTGTGCCCCGGGTGGTGGTGAACGGGGCTTCGTAGTAGGCCATGTCCCGGGGCGGCTGGTGGTTGGCGGGGTGGATGCGGATCTCGTTGTCCTGCGCCTGCGCGATCTGCGCGGAGCGCGCGGGCGCCAGCTCTTCGGGGTACGCCGGGGGGGATGCGGGGGCCGTGCCCGCGCTGGCGGGCGTGTGAAAGAGCCGTTGCCAGGCCCGGTTGACTTCCAGGTAGGCGCCATTGGCGTCCCGCACGAAGACGGGCAGGGGCAGCGCGTCGATCAGCTGGCGCGTGAAATGCAGCTGCTCGCTTTGCAGGTGCTGGGTTTCGCGCAGCGACAGCACGAGCGACTGGACCTTGCCGGCCATGTCGTTGAAGGTGGCCGCCATGGCGCGTGATTCGAGCGTGCCGGTCACTTCCATGCGCGTGTCCAGATGGCCGTGGCGGAACGCGTCCGTGGCTTCGGCCAGCCGCCGCAGCATGCGCGCATTGGCCCGCAGCAGCAGCGTGAGCAGGAACAGGATCGTGAAGATATTGAGCGCCGAGATGCGCAGCTGCACCACGACGGTGCTCCAGATCTGGCCCACGAGGGGCGCGGATTGCAGCGTCACCGTCAGCCGCCCCGTCTGGCCTCCGGGCACGGCCTGCCCGAACTGCTGCGTGGGCGGCGCGATGTGCACCCACTCTGAGAACCATCCCGGGGCCGATGCGCGCAGGGGCGGCGCCTGGACATCGATGACGGGTCCGCCGCCCACCTGCCATTTCACCGACTGGACGCCCGGCCCGAAGCGGGCGACCCCTTCATGCAAAAGCGTGGCCTGGGCTTCGTGCTCCGAAGCGGGCAGGGCAGCCACCCCGGGCAGCAGCGCATCGCCCGCCCGGCGCAGCTCGGTGGCGGCATGGCGGCGGACTTCGTCGGTTTCCGCGGCCACCAGGTAGTGGTAGCGCACGGCGCTGACCAGCAGGATGATCAGGACAATCGGAACGTACAGCCGGGGATAGGTGCCCCGCAGGAGCCAGGTACTGAGATTTCCGGTGCGCATCGGTCGTGGCCCTCCCCCCAAAACCCCAGGGTAATGAATTGTTAATTAATTGTTGATCGACCGGAGTCTAGCGTGTGGGCAGGGGGTGTGCGGCACCCAGGGTAGCGCAATCCCGCCGGGCTTCGCCAGGGGGAAGGCTGGGGGTGCGTTGCGGGCGCGCGGGCACGGCGAAGGAGGGCCGCCGCCCGCTGGCCGCGCGCCGCGCCAGAGGGGCAGGCGGGGCGGGGGGCTGGCGAAAGCCGGGGGGACGGGAGCGGGCCCTACAGCGACTGGCTCAGGATCTCGCGGTACTGCTCGGGCGTGGCGATGCGGGGGTTGGTCTTGTGGCAGTGGTCGGCCAGCGCGCCCCTGATGATGTCGTCGAACATGCCTTCGGTCACGCCCATGGCGGCAAGGCCCGTGGGCAGGCCCAGGCGGGCGTTCATGTCGCGGATGGCCTCGGGGATGTCGCCCGCCGCGCCCAGCCCCATGGCGTGGGCCATGCGCTCCAGGCGTTTTTCGTTGCGCACCGATTCGGCCCCGGCATTGAACCGGACCACGGCGGGCAGGAACATGGCGTTGAGCGTGCCATGGTGCAGGCGCGGGTTCACGCCGCCCAGGCTGTGGCTGAGCGAGTGCACGGCGCCCAGTCCCTTCTGGAAGGCCATGGCGCCCTGCATGCTCGCGCTCATCATGTGCAGGCGCGCCTCGCGGTCGCTGCCGTTGCGCGTGGCCGGCTCGATGTGGGCCCAGCCACGCGTGAGGCCGTCCAGGGCAATGCCGTCGGCCGGCGGGTTGAAGGCGGCCGACATGAAGGTTTCCATGCAGTGGGCGATCGCGTCCATGCCCGTGGCGGCGGTCAGCATGGGCGGCAGGCCCAGCGTGAGCTCGGGGTCGCAGATGGCGGTCTTGGGCACCAGGTTCCACGAGTGGAAGCCGAGCTTGCGGTGGTCGTCCACGATGATGATGGCGCCGCGCGCCACCTCGCTGCCGGTGCCGCTGGTGGTGGGCACCGCGATCAGCGGCGCGGCGCGCTCGGTGATGCGGGGCGAGCCGCCTTCGATGGTGGCGTAGTGCGTGAGCGGCCCGTCGTGCGTGGCGGCGATCGCGATGCCCTTGGCGCAGTCGATGGCCGAGCCGCCGCCCACGGCGATCAGGCCGTCGCAGCCCTCGGCCTGGTAGATCGCCACGGCGGCGCGCACGGCGGCCTCAGTGGGGTTGGAGGGCGTCTGGTCGAACACCGCCACGGTCATGCCAGGCAGGGCGTCCAGCGCCTTTTGCAGGACACCAGCGGCCTTCACGCCGGAGTCCGTCACGAGCAGGGGGCGTGTGATGCCGACGCGCTCGCATTCCTGCCGCAGCAGCTTGACCGCGCCGAACTCGAACTGGATCTGGGTGACGTAGTAGATGAAAGCCATGGTGAAGGTGGAAGTTACGTTTACGATTGCTGCAAAGACTCTACAACCCGGAGGCACCGATGACCACGAAGCAAACCCTCATTCCGCTCGCACTGGCCGGTGCATTCGTCGCGTTTGCGACATCCGCGCAGGCCGGCTGCCTGACCGATGCCCAGGCCGCCGAGCTGGTGGCCCACTACACCGCGAAGACCCCGGCCGCCAACCCCGAGGACCTGTCGGACGCCGATGGCGCCTGCACCCGCGCCAAGGTCAACCAGTTGCTGGCGCAGCGTCTGGGCAAGGTCGTGGGCTACAAGGCCGGCCTTACCAATCCCGCGGTGCAAAAGCGCTTCAACACCGACAAGCCCGTGTGGGGCAAGCTCTATGAAGGCATGGTCCTGCCCAGTGGCGCCACCGTGGACGCGGCCTTCGGCGCCCGGCCGCTGTACGAAGCCGACATGCTGGTGCGGGTGAAGAGCACCGCCATCAACCATGCCAGGACGCCGATGGAGGTGCTGGAAGCAGTGGACCAGGTCATCCCTTTCATCGAACTGCCAGACCTCATGGTGCAGGCGCCGCCCAAGCTCAATGGCGCCGGCGTGACGGCCATCAACGTGGGTGCGCGGCTGGGCGTGGCGGGCGCGCCGCTGCCCGTGCCGGCCTACCGGGCCGAGCGCTTCGCGATGCTGCAGGCCCTGGCCGACATGAATGTGTCGCTGGCCGACGGCGCGGGTGCGCGCCTGGGCGGCGGCAAGGGCAGCGACATCCTGGACCATCCCCTCAATGCCGTGGTGTGGCTCGCGGGCGCCCTCGCGCAGGAGGGGCTGGCGATGCAGCCGGGCGACCTGATCAGCCTGGGTTCGTTCTCGCCGCTGCTGCCGCCCAAGGCGGGCCTGGCGGTGACAGCGACCTACGACGGCCTGCCGGGCGCCGCGCCCGTGCGCGTGACCTTCAAGTAACAACAAACAAACAAACGACCCGCGGGCTGCCTGCCTGCGCGGGCTTCCTCCTGTTGCCGAGATCCTGACCGTTGGCCGACCTGCACATCCACCACACCCGCCTGACCCCCCAGATGCGCAGCGTGCTTGAGCGCATGGCGCGCGCGGGGCACCCCCCGCTGCACACCCGCTCGCCCCAGGACGCACGCACGGCCTACCAGGCGGGCGCCGATGTGCTGGAGGTGCCCAAGGCGGCCCTGGCGCGGGTGGAGGACCTGCACGTCCCCGCGCGCGACGGCCATGCGCTGCCCGCGCGGCTGTACGCACCGACCACGGAGGCGGGCCTGCCGGTGCTGCTGTACACCCACGGCGGCGGCTTCACCATCGGCAACATCGCCACGCACGACATCCTGTGCCGCGAGCTGGCGCGCCTGGGCCGCTGCATGGTGGTGTCGCTCGACTACCGTCTCGCGCCCGAGCACCGTTTTCCCACCGCGAGCAACGATGCCTGGGATGCGCTTGCATGGCTTGCTGCCCACGCCCGCGAACTGGGCGCCGACCCGGCGCGCATGGCCGTGGGCGGAGACAGCGCGGGCGGAACACTGGCCGCCGTGAACGCCATCCTGGCGCGCGACGCGGGCCTGCCGCTGGCACTGCAGCTGCTGTTCTACCCGGGCTGCGCGGCCCACCAGGACACGCCCTCGCATGCCACGTTCGCGCGCGGCCTGGTGCTGGAAGAGCCTGCCATCAGCTGGTTCTTTGGCAACTATGTGCGCAGCCGCGCCGAGCGCGAGGACTGGCGCTTCGCCCCGCTGCACGCCCCCGACGTGGACGGCGTGGCCCCCGCCTGGATCGGCCTGGCCGAATGCGACCCGCTGGTGGACGAGGGCGTGGACTATGCGGACAAGCTGCGGCTCGCGGGCGTGCCCGTGGATCTGGAGATCTACCGCGGGGTGACCCATGAATTCATCAAGATGGGCCGTGCCATTCCCGAGGCGCGCAGCGCCCATGCCGACGCGGCCCGGGCGCTGCGCCAGGCGTTCTTTCAAACCACGGAGTGAATCTATCCATGCAACGCAGTGACTTCCGCTGTTTTCACCGCCTGCGCGTGCGCTGGGCCGAGGTGGACATGCAAAAAATCGTGTTCAACGCACACTACCTCATGTACATCGACACGGCGATGTCCGACTACTGGCGGGCGCTGGCGCTGCCGTATGAAGCGGGCATGCTGGCCCTGGACGGCGAGATGTACGTGAAGAAGGCCACGCTGGAATACCATGCGTCGGCGCGTCTGGACGACACGCTGGACGTGGGCCTGCGCTGCGCCAGGGTGGGCAATTCGTCCAGCCTGTTCCAGGCGGGCATCTTCAGCGGCGACCAGCTGCTCGTCTCGGGCGAGCTGGTCTATGTGTTCGCCGACCCGGCCACGCAGACTTCGCGCCCGGTGCCTGACAGCCTGCGCTCCATCTTCGAGGGCTTCGAGGCCGGCGCCGCGATGGCCGAGGTCAAGACCGGCGACTGGAACACGCTGGGCCGCGATGCCGGGCGCCTGCGCACCGCGGTCTTCGTGCGCGAGCAGGGCATTCCCGCGGACATCGAGGCCGATGCCCTGGACGCCAGCGCGCGCCACGCCGTGCTCTACAACCGCCTGGGCATGCCCGTGGCCACGGGGCGGCTGCTGCAGGAGGCGGCCGGCGTGGGCCGCATCGGGCGCATGGCGGTGGACCGCTCCGTGCGCGGCGCGCAGTGGGGCCAGCAATTGCTGGAAGCCTTGGTGGCCGCCGCGCGGGCCCGTGGCGACGGCGAGGTGCGCCTGCACGCCCAGCGCAGCGCGGAAGGCTTCTACCGCCGCGCGGGGTTCGCCGTGGTGGGCGAGCCCTGGGAAGAGGCGGGCATCGCCCACATCGCCATGTCGCGGCGCTGGTAGATTTTGCTATCAAAAAGAAAGCGCCTCGCGCTCTCCTGCAAACGGCCCTGGGGGGATTCGTATCTGGATCCGCCCCGCATCAAGCGCGGGATGCTCCTGAATGCATAGCGGCGTGGCCTGATCCCGCAGCGGCCCGGTCCTGCCCGCGGGCGTCAGATGTCCGCGAGCAGCTCGTACGGCAGGGGCGCCAGCGCCAGCGGCACGCCCTGCACGTTGCCCACCTGCAGGGCACCACCCTGCGCGGCGGCGATCTGCAGCGACACGAGGGCGTCGGTGCCGCCACCGGGTGCCGGGGCGGCCTGCACGACGGTGCCGCAAGGCTGTTCCAGGTCCGGCACGGCGAACACTTCGGCCCCCACCGCCACATCGGCCGGGGCGTGGGCAATGTAGGTGCGGCGCTTGAGCGTGCCCCGGAACTGGCTGCGCGCCACCACCTCCTGCCCGGGGTAGCAGCCCTTCTTGAAGTTCACGCCGCCCACGGACTCGTAGTTGAGCATCTGGGGCACGAAGGCCTCGACAACCGGGGTGGTCAGCGTTGCCACGCCGCTGCGCACTTCGCTCCAGAGCCACAGGGCGGGTTCCATCGCGGGACCGGCGGGCGCGGGTTCTGCCGCGGGGGCCACCCAGAGCGCGCGCGGCCGGCCGTCGGCGGGATACAGGTGGACCACCGAGGCGGCACCCACGTCGGCCTTGGTCCAGGCGGGCTGGCCGCCGCCGGGCACCACATCGCCCGCCAGGCCGTACAGGGCGAAGTCGGCGGTGGCGTCGGTCAGCCTGGCCTTGGAGCGCAGCACGAACATCGACAGGCGCTTGAGCGTGGGCGGCAGCAGGTCGCGGCTGCAGACCAGCAGGATCTCGCTGGCGCTGCGCTTGAAGCCGATGAAGGTGGCCTGCATGCGGCCCTTGGCGGACAGGAACGCTGCCAGGCGGGCCTGGTCCATGCCCAGCAGGGCGAAATCCTGGGTGAGCTGGCCGTGCAGGAACTTGGCGGCGTCTTCGCCTTCCACGCGAATCACGCCCAGGTGGGACAGGGGGGCTATGCCGTTCAAGGGGGTAGTCATCGCTGAATTATGATGCCCGGTTCTACACACACATTCATCAGGGTTGTGCGACGTCTATTGGCTTTGATTGCGTTGGTTCTGATCGCCTCGGGCGGTGCGGCCTTCTGGTGGCTGCACCAGCCGTTGGTGACGGGCAGCGAACCCCTGGAGCTGGCCATCGAGCCCGGCACCACGCCGCGGGGCATTGCGCGCGACGTGGCGGCGGCAGGGGCGCGGGTCGATGCGCGCATGCTCTACGCATGGTTCCGCTTCTCGGGCCAGGACCGCGCCATCAAGGCCGGCAACTATGAAATCCCGCCCGGAACCACCCCGCGGGCCCTGCTGCAGAAACTGGTGCGCGGCGAGGAAACCCTGCGCGCGCTGACCCTGGTGGAGGGCTGGAACTGGCGCCAGGTGCGCCAGGCCCTCGCCAGGGAAGACCAGCTCAAGCCCGACGCGGCGAACCTGAGCGACGAGGCGCTGATGGCCCAGCTGGGCCGCCCGGGCGTGCCTCCCGAGGGGCGGTTCTTTCCGGACACCTACGCCTATGCCAAGGGCTCCAGCGACATCGCCCTGCTGCGCCGGGCGCTGCACGCCATGGACCGCCGCCTGGAGGCCGCCTGGGCCCAGCGCGCGGCCGACACGCCGCTCAAGTCGGCCGATGAAGCATTGATACTGGCCAGCATCGTCGAGAAGGAAACCGGCCGTCCGGGCGACCGCGCCCAGATTGCCGGGGTTTTTGCCAACCGCCTGCGCGCCGGGATGCTGCTGCAGACCGACCCCACCGTCATCTACGGCCTGGGCGAGCGGTTCGACGGCAACCTGCGCCGGCGCGATTTGCTGGCCGACACGCCGTGGAACACCTACACCCGGGCCGGCCTGCCTCCCACGCCCATCGCCATGCCCGGCAAGGCCGCCCTGCTCGCGGCGGTGCAGCCCGAGCCCACGCGTGCGCTGTACTTCGTGGCCAAGGGCGACGGCACCAGCCATTTCAGTGCCTCGCTGGAAGAGCACAACCGTGCGGTCAACCGCTACCAGCGCGGCCAGTAGCGCATGCGGCCTGGTGCGCGGGCGGCCGCGGCGCCCCGAGCCATGCGCCCCTGCAGATTCAACCCAAGGCTTTCATGTCACGACCCGGTCTTTTCATCACCTTTGAAGGCATCGACGGCGCGGGCAAGTCCTCGCACATCGAGGGCCTGGCGGCGGCTTTCCGTGCGCAGGGCCGCGCGGTCACCGTGAGCCGCGAGCCCGGTGGCACGCCGCTGGCCGAAAAACTGCGCGAGATGGTCCTCAACGACCCGATGGACCCGCTCACCGAATCGCTGCTCATCTTCGCCGCGCGCCGGGACCACCTGCGCAATGTGATCGAGCCCGCCCTCGCGCGTGGCGACGTGGTGCTGTGCGACCGTTTCACCGATGCCACCTTCGCCTACCAGGGGGCCGGCCGGGGCTTCGATCTTGGCGTGCTATCGATATTGGAGCGGCTTGCGCAGACGGGTCTTTCGCCAGAGGCCGATCTGATGCGTGAGCCCGATCTGACCGTGTGGTTCGACCTGGCGCCGGAAGTGGCTGCCCAGCGCCTGGCCGGCGCCCGCGTGCCCGACCGTTTCGAGGCCCAGCCCGCCGAGTTCTTCCGCCGGGTGGCCCAGGGCTATGCCGACCGCGCGGCCGCCGCACCCCAGCGGTTTGCACGGCTGGACGCCGCGCAGGACCGCCACCGCGTGTGGCAGCAGCTCACCAGCGTCTTTGTGCGCAAGGGCTGGCTGGCCATCATGGTGGCCACCCAGGGAGGGGCGGCATGAGCGAGCCCGCCAACGCCCCTGCGACGGCCCTCGCGCCCTGGATCGCGGCACAGCGTGCCAGCCTGCTGGCCCAGCGCGGGCATGCCTGGCTGCTGCAGGGCCCGTCGGGCATGGGCCAGTACGCGCTGGGCATGGAGCTGGTGCGCGCCTGGCTGTGCGATGCACCGACCGCGCAGGGTGCCTGCGGCCAGTGCGGCAGCTGCCATGCGGTCAACGTGCGCACGCATGCCGACCTGTGCGTGCTGATGCCCGAGGTGCAGATGATGGCGCTGGGCTGGCCCCTGTCGGAGAAGGCCCAGGCGGACATCGACGACAAGAAGCGCAAGCCCAGCCGCGAGATCCGCGTGGAAGCGATGCGCGACGCGGTGGAGTTCTCGCAGCGCACATCGGCCCGTGGCCGGGGCAAGGCCGTGCTGGTGTATCCCGCCGAGCAGATGAACCACATCACGGCCAATGCCTTGCTCAAGACCCTGGAGGAGCCGCCGGGGGATGTGCGCTTCGTCCTGGCCAGCGAGGCCGCGCACCAGTTGCTGCCCACCATCCGCAGCCGCTGCCTGGGCCACACGATGGTCTGGCCCGCCGAGGACCAGATGCTGCAGTGGCTGCAAGGGCAGGGCGTTGCCGGCGCCGCCGCGACGGCGTTCCTGCGCGCCGCCGGCGGGCGGCCCGACGATGCGCTGGCGCTGGCCCAGTCGGGGCGCAGCCCGCAGGCCTGGTCCGCGCTGCCCCAGGCCGTCGCCAAGGGGGATGTGACCGTGCTCGGGGACTGGGCGCCTGCGCAGGCCATCGATGCGCTGCAAAAGCTCTGCCATGACCTGCTGGCGGCGAGCGTGGGCGCCGCTCCGCGCTACTTCGCGGCGGCGGACCTCCCGAAGGCGCTGCCGCCGCTGGGCGCGCTGACACGCTGGTCGCGCGCGCTGGCCAAGGCCGCACGCACGGCGGACCATCCTTTCAATGCCGGCCTCATGCTGGAGGCGCTTGTCGCCCAGGCGCGAAACACCCTACACTCCAAGCACTGAGCCGTACCCACCCATCCATGAGCAGTCCATCCACCGCCCCCCGCCCCAGCGTCATGCAGCTGGCCATCAAGGAAAAGGCGGCCCTGTACGCGGCCTACATTCCCTTTTTCGCCGAAGGGGGCATTTTTGTCCCCACCCAGCGGGACTACAAGCTGGGCGATGATGTCTATGTGCTGCTGACGCTGCCGGACGACACGCAGCGCTACCCGGTGGCCGGTCGCGTGGCCTGGGTCACCCCGGCGCGGGCTGCGGGCAACCGCACGCAGGGCGTGGGCATCCAGTTTCCCAAGGACGAGAAGTCGCGCCAGCTCAAGGCCAAGATCGAGGAACTGCTCGGCACGGCGCTGGGGTCCGACCGGCCGACACAGACCATCTGAGCCGGCACCCGCCCACCGTGCCGACCCGTGCCAGGCGGGTCGGCATTTTTGTTTGCTGGCTGCGGCGGGCGGGCGGGGCTGCCGCCCACCCCGGAGGCTGCGATGGCCACCGGTGGCCCGCGTGGTGCGCAAACACGATTATTTTGAAACCGCATGTTCACTGATTCGCACTGTCATCTCAATTTTCCCGAACTGGCGAGCCAGCTGCCCGCCATCCGCCAGGCCATGGCCGACGCGCGGGTGGACCGGGCCTTGTGCATCTGCACCACCCTGGAAGAGTTCGAGGGCGTGCATGCCCTGGCCATGGCGCACGACAACTTCTGGAGCACGGTGGGCGTGCACCCGGACAACGAAGGCATCGCCGAGCCCACGGTGCAGGACCTGCTGGAGCGCGCCGCCTTGCCGCGCGTGGTGGCCATTGGCGAGACGGGGCTCGACTACTACGGCATGGAGGACCGCAAGGGAGGGCGCAGCATCGCCGACCTGGAGTGGCAGCGCGAGCGCTTTCGCAACCACATCCGCGCGGCGCGGGCGTGCGGCAAGCCGCTGGTCATCCACACCCGCAGCGCGTCGGACGACACGCTCTCCATCTTGCGCGAGGAGGGGGAGGACGGCCCCGGCAACCGCGCGGGCGGCGTGTTCCACTGCTTCACCGAATCGATGCAGGTGGCGCGCGCGGCGCTCGATCTGGGCTACTACATCTCCTTTTCGGGCATCGTCACATTCAAGAGCGCCCAGGAACTGCGCGACGTGGTGGCCTTCGTGCCGCTGGACCGCACCCTGATCGAAACCGACAGCCCCTACCTCGCGCCCGTGCCGTACCGTGGCAAGACCAACAACCCGTCGTATGTACCCTACGTGGCCAGGCAGGTGGCCGAAACCAAGGGGCTGGCGCTCGAGGCGGTGGCCGAGGCCACGAGCCGCAACTTCGACGCCTTGTTCAAGGGAGTGACCGAATGATCCACCATCGCCGCAACGTGTTGGCGACCCTGGCGCTGGGGCTGGCTGCTCCCGCTATCTGGGCAGGAGCCTACGAGGATTTTTTTGTCGCCATCCTGCGCGATGACGGTGGCGCCATCACCGGGCTGCTGCGCAGGGGGTTCGACCCTGATACGCGCGACCCGAAAGGCCAGGTGGGCCTCACCATCGCCTTGCAAAACGGCGCTTCCAAGGCCTTCTTTGCGCTGCTGGCCGCACGGCAGGTGAATGTGGATGCACGGAACGCACAGGACGAGAGCCCCTTGATGATGGCCGCGCTCAAGGGCAACGTGGAGGCCGTGAAGGCGCTTCTTGCACGCGATGCGGATGTGAACAAGACGGGCTGGACGCCCCTGCACTACGCGGCGTCCGCCGGCTCGCCCCAGCATGCGGCGATCATCGCGCTGCTGCTGGAAAACCATGCGTACATCGATGCCGCTTCGCCCAACGGCACGACCCCCCTCATGATGGCGGCGCACTACGGCTCCATCGAGTCCGTGCAGCTTTTGCTGGACGAGGGCGCCGACCCCACGCTCAAGAACCAGCTGGGCCTGACCGCCACGGACTTCGCCATGCGCGTGAGCCGCACCGATTCTGCGGAACGGATTGCCGCTGCCATACGCAAGCGCCAGCCCAACCGGGGCAGGTGGTAGGGCTCGTGCGAGGGCTTCCCGCGCGGGGTGGCGCGGGTTCAGTGGAGTGCGGCGGTTTCGCCCGAGGCCGGCCGCGCCTGCAGGCGCGCGTACAGCCCGCCCCGCGCCATCAGTTCGCCATGGGTTCCTTGCTCGGCAATGCGTCCACGCTCCATGACGATGACCCGGTCCGCATGTTCGATGGTGGACAGGCGGTGGGCAATGACCAGCGTGGTGCGCCCCTGCATCAGGCGCTGGAGGGCGTCCTGCACCAGCCGTTCCGATTCGGTGTCCAGCGCCGAGGTGGCCTCGTCCAGGATCAGGATGGGGGCATCCTTGTACAGCGCCCGGGCAATCGCCAGCCGCTGCCGCTGCCCGCCTGACAATTGGGTGGCGTTGTGGCCCACCACGGTGTGGATGCCCCGTGGAAGCGCCGCCACGTGTTCCGCCAGGTTCGCGGCCGCCAGGCATTCCTGCACGCGCAGGTCGTCCACCTCGCGCCCCAGCGCCACGTTGGCGGCGATGGTGTCGTTGAACATCACCACGTCCTGGCTCACCATCGCGAACTGCGACCGCAGCGATCCCAGGTCCCACTCGGGCAGGGGACGGCCATCCACCAGGATGTCGCCCGACGCGGGCATCACGAACCGTGGCAGCAGGTTGACCAGCGTCGTCTTTCCGGCGCCGGAGGGGCCGACCAGGGCGACGATTTCACCGGGCTCCACGCGCAGGCTGACCTGGTCCAGTGCCGGGGCATGGTCGGGGCCGTACGACACCGTCACCCGGGACAGCTCCAGCGCGCCCCGCACGCGGTCCGTGCGGTACTGGCCGCCTGTTTCGGCGCCGGTGTCGCCCAGCAGCGCGAGTCCCCGTTCAAGGGCCGCCACCCCCCGGGTGATCGGGCTGGCGACATCGGCCAGGCGGCGGATGGGAGCTATGAGCATCAGCATGGCCGTGATGAACGACACGAAGCCGCCCACCGTGACGTCCTTCGCGTCCACCGCGCCACGGCTTTGCCACAGGGCGATGCAGATCACCACGGAGAGCGCCGCGGCGGCCAGCAACTGCGTGAGCGGTGTCATGGCCGCGGACGCAATCGTCGACTTGATGGCCAGGCGGCGCAGGCTCTGGCTCAGCCCGGCGAAGCGCCCGGCCTGGCCGGCCTGCGCGCCGTGCAGCCGCACCATGCGGTGCGCCAGCACGTTTTCCTCCACCACGTAGGCCAGCTCGTCGGTCGCCTGCTGGCTGCTTTTTGTCAGGTGGTAGAGGCGCCGGGAAAGTGTCTTCATGATCCAGGCCACGCCCGGCACCACCACCGCCACGATCAGCGTGAGCTGCCAATTGAGGTACAGCAGGTAGGCCAGCAGCGCCACCAGCGTGAACCCGTCACGCGATACGCCCAGCAGTGCCTGCACGAGCAAGGTTGCGCCGGTCTGCACTTCGTACACCACGGTGTTGGACAAGGTGCTGGCCGACTGCCGCGAGAACAGGCCCATTTCCGCCGCCAGGACCCTGTCGAACAGCGATTGCCGCAGCGTCAGCATGCCCTCGTTGGCTATGCGTGCCAGCGCGTACTGGCCGACGAACTGCGCAACGCCGCGCACGAAGAAAACGCCCAGGATGGCCAGGGGCACCATCCACAGCTGCAGGGTTCCCTGGGTGAAGCCGCGGTCCAGCAAAGGCTGCAGCAGCGCGGGAATCAGGGGCTCGGTCACGGCGCCCACGAGGGTGGCGACAACGGCAAGGCTCCAGGCCATCCGCTGGTTGCCGAAGTAGACCGATAGCCGCTGAAGGCGCGTGGTCAGGCTTGCGGCAGGAGGAGGAGGGGGGGAGGCGGGCGTGGCGCCCGGGCCTGAATCTGTGGCTTGCATGTGGCCCGGATTCTACGGTCGCGGGCTGCCCGGGCCTGCACGCTCCTTTGAGCAGTGCCCATTGATCGGATGCGGGCCGGCGCGGCAGGAAAAAGCCAGTGCCGGAAGGCCATGCGCACGGTTGGCTCGAAATCAAGGCCGATGGCCCTGGTGGCCGCACAGTTTGTCACAGGGGTTTTCCCGCTGTGTGTAACATTCGGGTTTGCCCTTCGGCATTTGTTCGGCTACCGCTGGATGCCAATGACCACAGATCGAATCTCTACACACCCATCTCCTGCGGCTTTGCCGCATCCCTTGCGCCGCCAGGTACTGGCCGCGCTCATTGCCACTCCCGCCCTGCCAGCACTGGCGCAATTTCGCGTCGAGGTGACGGGCGTTGGCCTGACCCAGCTGCCCATTGCGATCGCTCCGTTCCGGGGCGAGGCGCAGGCGCCCCAGAAGATGTCGTCCATTGTCCAGGCCGACCTGGAGCGCAGTGGCCAGTTCCGTGCGGTGGATGCGTCGGGCGCGGTGCTGGACGAAACCGCGCGCCCCGATGTGGCCCTGTGGCGCCAGAAAAGCGCGGATTCCCTGGCAACCGGCAGCATCACGCGCCTGGCGGATGGCCGCTTCGACATCCGCTTTCGCCTTTGGGATGTGGTGAAGGGGCAGGACCTGGGCGGGCAGAGCTTTGTGGTCACGCAGGGCGATCTGCGCCTGGTGGCCCACCGCATCGCCGATTTCATCTATGAAAAGCTGACGGGTGAACGCGGAATTTTCTCGACCCGCATTGCCTACGTCACCAAGACCGGCCCCCGCTACAGCCTGTGGGTGGCGGACGCCGACGGCGAGAATGCGCAGTCGGCCCTGTCGAGCCCCGAGCCCATCATCTCGCCCGCTTGGTCGCCCAATGGCGGCCAGCTCGCCTACGTCTCGTTCGAATCACGCAAACCCGTTGTCTACGTGCACGACGTGGCCTCCGGCCGCAGGCGCCTGATCGCCAATTTCCGGGGCTCCAACAGCGCGCCCGCCTGGGCTCCGGACGGACGCTCCCTGGCCGTGACGCTGAGCCGTGATGGCGGCTCCCAGCTCTACACCATCGACGCCAATGGCGGCGAACCGCGCCGCCTCATGCAGAGCTCGGGCATCGATACCGAACCCGTGTTCTCCGGCGACGGCCGCAGCATCTACTTCGTGAGCGACCGGGGTGGCGCACCGCAGATCTACAAGGTCCCTGCCTCTGGCGGCAATGCGGAGCGTGTCACTTTCACGGGCAGCTACAACATTTCCCCCAGCATCAGCCCGGATGGCCGCTGGCTGGCCTATATTTCCCGCGTTGGCGGGGCTTTCAAGCTGCACGTCATGGACCTGTCCTCCGGCACCGTGAATGCAGTCACGGACACCACGGCGGACGAGAACCCCAGTTTTGCTCCCAATAGCCGCCTCATCGTCTATGCCACCCAGCAGCAAGGGCGCGAAGCGCTCATGACCACCACGCTGGACGGCAAGATCAAGGCCCGGCTCGCGGGGCAGGCGGGAGATATCCGCGAGCCCGACTGGGGCCCATTTCAAAAGCAATGAACTTATCCGCACTTTCAGTTACCAAGCTTTCAGGAGAATTTTGGATGATCAAACGCATTACCCTTGCCCTTACCGTTGTCGCATTGATGGCCGGATGCAGTTCCGGCGTGAAGCTGGATGACGTGCCTGTCGAAGACAAGAACGCCACGTCCACCATGGGCACCAACAGTGGGGCCAACTCCGGCAACACTGCCCAGAGCGGCGTGGCCGGCGTGGACCTTGGCCAGTCGGGCCGCGATGCAGCCGGCCCCGTGGGTGTGAGCCGCATCGTCTATTTCGACTACGACAGCTACGTGATCAAGCCTGAATTCCAGTCCCTGATCGAAGCGCATTCCCGCTTCATCAAGTCTGGCAACGGCCGCAAGGTCATGATCGAAGGCCATACCGACGACCGTGGTGGCCGCGAGTACAACCTAGCCCTGGGCCAGAAGCGCGCCGAAGCCGTGCGCCGTTCGCTGGCGCTGCTGGGTGTGCCAGACAACCAGATGGAAGCCGTGAGCTTTGGCAAGGAAAAGCCCGCCGCCCAAGGCAATAGCGAAGACGTGCACGCACAGAATCGCCGGGCAGAACTGTCCTATCGTTGATGCGCACGTTGTCTTTTCCTGTGTCCTACCTGTTCAAGGCACTGGCGGCCGGGGCGCTGTCGGCGGCCTTGCTGCCCGCGGCGCATGCAGCCCTTTTTGAGGACGACGAGGCCCGCCGCGCCATCATCGAACTGCGCCAGCGTGTTGACGGGCTGCAAATGTCCCAGCAACGCGCAGCCGAAGAAATGCGCAGGCTTGGCGAAGAGAACGGCCAGCTCCGGCGCAGCCTGCTTGATCTGCAGGGGCAGATCGAGACGCTGCGCATGGAGCAGTCCAAGCTTCGGGGCCAGAACGAGCAGTTGCTGCGGGATGCTGCGGACCTGCAGCGGCGCCAGAAGGACATTGCCCAGGGAGTGGATGAGCGCCTGAAGCAGTTTGAGCCGGTGAAGGTGACGGTGGACGGCCAGGAGTTCCAGGCCGACCCCGCCGAAAAGAAGGACTTCGAAGCGGCCCTGTCCGTGTTCCGTTCGGGCAAGTTTTCCGATGCGAGTTCGGCATTTGCGGCGTTTGTGCGGCAGTACCCGCGCAGTGGCTTCGTGCCTTCCGCCCGCTTCTGGCTGGGGAACGCCCAATATGCCACCCGCGAGTACAAGGAGGCCATCAACAACTTCAAGCTGATGCTGGCTGATGCCCCCTCCCATGCCCGCGCGCCGGAAGCGGCCCTGTCTATCGCCAACTGCCAGATCGAACTCAAGGACACGCGGGCCGCGCGCAAGACGCTGGAAGATCTTCTGCGCGCCTACCCGCAATCTGAAGCTGCGATGGCGGCCAAAGAACGCCTTTCCCGCTTGAAGTGATGCCCGGCGCACCGTCTGTTCAAGCGGCGCCGTACCCCATTGTCGTGCCTGAGTCCGCCGCCCCGGATCGCCGTTTCGGCGGACTGGAGCGGCTGTACGGCGTGCAGGGCGCCGCCCGGATCCGCCAGGCACACATCGCGGTGGTGGGGATTGGTGGCGTAGGCTCATGGGCCGCCGAGGCCTTGGCGCGCAGCGGGGTGGGGCAGATCACCCTGATCGATCTCGACCATGTGTCCGAGTCAAATATCAACCGCCAGATTCATGCGCTCACCGGGACCATTGGACAAGCCAAGGTTCTGGCGATGCGGGATCGGATCGCACAGATTCACCCGGAGTGCACGGTCCATTGCATCGAGGACTTCGTGGAGCCGGAAAACTGGCCTGGGTTGCTTCCCGTGCCCGTTGATGCGGTGATCGATGCCTGCGATCAGGTCAAGGCCAAGACGGCCATTGCGGCATGGGCCCAGGCCAGCGGGGTGCTGCACATCACCGTGGGTGCGGCGGGTGGCAAGCGGCATGCGCACAAGGTGGATGTGGACGACCTCGCGCGGACGACCCACGATCCTTTGCTGGCGCAACTGCGCTATCGCATGCGCAAGCACCACCGTGCCGCACGCGAGGGCAAGAAGATCGGCGTGGACTGTGTCTTCAGCCGAGAGGCTGTGGCTCCGCCGGATGCGTCATGCCAAATCGATGGGGATGGCTCCCTGAATTGCCATGGGTATGGTTCGGTCGTCGCCGTGACGGCCACCTTCGGCCAGTGTGCCGCGGGCTGGGTGCTAGACAAACTTGCCGCAACTTCCAGGAAGGCCGTAAAAACAACGCTATAATCCAGGGCTTTGCAGCCATCGGCCACGATTGCTGCAACAGGTCGGGACGTTAGCTCAGTTGGTAGAGCAGCGGACTTTTAATCCGTTGGTCACAAGTTCGAATCTTGTACGTCCTACCAAAATTTGGTTATGAATCAAGCACTTAGAGCAGAAATGCCTAAGTGCTTTTTTCTTGCCCCAAGCTCATTGCCAGAACGTTGCCAGAAATCAGTTGGATGCTGTTGGACAACTGGCAACGGAAAATGTGCTTTTTTTTCGACCTGCGTCGAGATCGATCAACGCAAAGCGCGCGCAAGCACTACCGCACCCAAACTACTTGGCAGTGTGGCGTTCCACAAAAGAAACTATCTCGTTGCGCGTCATATCGGTGTACTGGTTGTTGCGACAGATTGCGAACTTGTTGTAGACGTTCAACGCCTTGCTGCACTTTCCGTCTAAACCAGGTTGACCAACACCACCACTTGGCGAGTCCCACGCGTGTGTGGCACCTTCAAAGCTGGTCCACTTGTACGCACCTTTAAGCGCACGGTCAACGTTGCACTGCGAAGTCGGCGTTGCTGTGTCAGCGGTGCCAGTGAAAACATGCACAGGCGCCACGTAGTCACCAAGCGGTGGGACAATATCTGTGTTCGCGGCTCCGCCACCAGGCAAGCCGCTCCAGAATGACTCTTTGGCGTAACAGTTGGGGTACAGCGCGATACCACCGGCCAGCAACGACTTCACTTCGCCGCTGAGGTTGTGATTGGAGAACGCGCGCAACACAGTCCAGCCACCTTGGCTGTCACCGATCACGAACGTCTTCTTGGGGTCAGCGCCTTCTGACTTGACGAAACGTGCAGCAGCAATCAGATCGAGGGTCCGCATGTTCGCGCCGTACTGCGTCCATGTCTTCCAGTTCTCGTCCCGGCCACGCGACCAGTACGAATCCAACACCATGACGTTGGCATCGAGCGTCTTGACCGCCCAGATGGCGGTGTCGATGTTGCCGGGACTCACACCATGACCACCGTGGATGATGATGAACGTGGGCCGCTCCCCGACTTTGCCGAAGCGTGGGTTCCAACTTGAAAGCAGCTTGCCCTGGCCATTAAACGACGGCACGTTGGAGGCAAACATGTTCAGACCGTTCCTGGTGAGGTGCCGGTCGATGTTCCAGCCGTGCGGCTTTTCTGGCGCGAACTCAACGGTAATTGGCGGCTGCGATTTTTCGACGGCGATCACATCGTCCGATGCTGCCCAAGAAGACGTGGTCGCCATGCTCAGCAGGACAGCCCCAAAAGCCAGATGAAGAGCATTGCCAAATAGATTTTTCATTTTGCTGTTCTGAATCGAATTACGGTGCTCACTGCAGTTGCAGCGTCCGGCTGTCTAGGCTCAGCCCCATCTTTTGAAGCTGCGCAGGATCGAAGCGAGACATGGCGTCACTCTGACAGCGCAGATCAGCAATTCGCTTGCCACTCTGCTCCACCAACACTCCCTTGCGTCCATTTTCACCGTCACCGGCATAAACGACATAGCGATAGTTGCCCTTGTCGAATGACAGGAAGTTCACAGCAGTGCCATCTTGACCAAGCTGTGAGCCACGCTGGAAAGCTGAAGCTGCACCAGCACCGCCGCTCGGATATTCCATCTCCACTTCGCCTTCCAGCGGTGCTATCCGGTATGCCAACTGCTCATTGCCACCAGAGCGGCCAGTACACACCGAGACTCGCTTCTTTCCGGTGGAACACGCAAAGATCGGGGTTTCAGCGGCGGTACATAGATGCGCGACAGTCACAGCCGGAGCAGCAGCCGTCAAGTTGGCTGGCGGAGCGACTGGTGCCGCAGCGGGTGCAGTGTTCGTAGGCACTGGCGTAGCTACGGCTGGTGCAGGTTGGGCGACTGGTGAAACCTCTGGTGAAGTTTGCTCTGCTGGTTTGGCCTCGGCTGCTGGTGGAGCTTCACCAGCAATCTTGGCAATCTCCGCTTCGCTCTTGTCGAACACCCGGAGCATCGCCAGATCGTGGAACAGCCCCATGAATGCCAAGTGCCCCGTGAGCTTGACCAGAATCTCTTTGCTGTCTTCGGTACGCTGCACGGTGTAGGTCACATTGCCCTTGACTGTATTTCCATCCAACGCGGCGCCTTGAGGTTCATACGTGCCGCGCAGGTGATTGAGCATCCGCTGGTCGGTAGGGATGGCGTCTTGCGGCATCACCGCCGTCAGGACCGCTGAGCAGGTTTTCTTCCCTGTCGATTCGTCGCTGCGAGCGGTGGTGATGGAGTCCACCGTGACTTTGGTGTTCTTGCTCGTGATCTGCACGCTGCGCTGACGCTCAGGGCTCATGCTTGCATGCTCTTTGTCAAAGCTCTGCTGGTAAATCTGCTGGACCAGCGACACCGTGGCCGGATCAGCGCAGGACGGTGTTTTGTCACCGCATGCGGCCAGCAAAACCACGGACGTTGCCGCCAAGGTCACGGCGGTAGTTCTTTTGGGGTTCATTTTTTCTTCCTGTTGGTTGTAAAAATTTGTGCCTCTCAAGGAACATTCTGGCATGCAATGTTCCTTATAAGACGTTTCCTTGGTAGGCACATTTCGAGAGCCTGTGGAGCATGTCACGGACTGCTCCACAGAAACAAAGCGCTGCCAGTGAGACGCCGGTTCAGCGCCGCCGCAAGGTGCGACTCATACCGAATGCAATCACGTTGGCGGTGGGGCAGAACCTGCGGCACTTCCGTGAGCAAAGCGGTATGACGCAGTTGGAATTGGCAATGAGTGCCGAGGTGGAGCGAACTCGGGTGTCCAAACTGGAGTTGGGCCGCGTGAATGCGAGCGTTTTGACGTTGGCCACCATCTGCCATGTGTTGAACATCACGCTGGCTGACCTGTTCGGTGACATTCGGCTGGCACATCCACCCACTACCGAGGGTGGGCCACTGCGTCGCGCTAATCAAGCGGTGCTCGACAAGAAGCCAACAGCCAAGCGCACCAAAGCGCCGGGTAAAGCTGCCGCCAAGTAGCCTCTGGTCAGCTCGCTTCAGCTGCTCACAACCACTGTCAGTCGCAGCTTGTCCATCAATGCCGGGGCAGGCGCTGCAGCAAACCACAGTTCAGAACAGGCCGGCACTGCGCTATGGAACGCGCTGGATACCGCCCTGCACTGATCCAGATGCAAGCAGGAGTAGCCGCGCAGCACCACGATAACAGTCGGTGGGCGTTCTGATGAGGCTTGCTGTGCGGTGGCCTCGATGCTGTCATAGAGCATGGTATGCAAGTCGCAGTGATGGCCGGTAACGACATGGCTCCATGTGGACCGCCCCCAACGCGCCAGTACCGCGCTCAGATCGCCCCAGTCCAATGCTGGCATCGCGTCCGGCTCTGTCGCCGCCCACAGATCGTCAAGAACCAATTCCGAGTACACGACCGAAGGAGTTGGCATGCACACCAGAGCTAGCTTCTGCAAACATTCGCGCCGATTCAGTGTCATGACGATCTCCGCACACGTATGGCTGCCAGCAACCGCACCGCCTCGGGTTGCCAAGACTCAGACTCATGCATCCAGATGATCATCTTTTGCTTGGGCTCTTTGTGCCAACCAGGCTTAGCGCGTCTGCTACCGGGACCGGCATCTGGCAAACGCAGCCGTGCGTTATGGGCGTGGAAACATGGTTCCGCTCCACCACTGTCCAGCAGCAGGATGCGCTGCGGAAAGTGACTTTGACCGACCACCAAACCCTCCACACCTACCGCGAGAGCCCAGTGCTTGGTGCGGTGATGCTTCACCGAGGCAAATGCAATGGCAACCAGATCACCCTGCATGAGCCATTTGACGGCGGGGCCATCCACGTCGTGCTCAATGCAGTAGCGAGCGGTGAGTTCGAGTGGCAGGCCGAGGCGATTTACTTCATCCGTCCAATCTTTGGGATTGATGCCGGTGAAGTAGTACGGGGACATTGCTGTCCACACTGCGGCGGCTACACCATGCTTGCGCCGTGACATGTCGTGCAGTGCTGACGCCTTGGCAAGTCCAAGAATCACAAGCAGCATCGCCAGCATGTGGGTCCCGCAAGATGCGTCCAGTACCGATTGCTGCATGAAGACCGGCACCGGCTCTTCGCGCTTTTGTTGAACGGTGAGCGTATGGCCGGTTTGCAGCGCCGCATGGATGCGCTGAAACGTGTAAGACGGCTCAGCGCGCTTGGATGAGACGCTTTTGGACATATCAATACTCATCTGGACGAAGTAGCGTAGTGACGCTGCGGTCGGCTTCAGTGATGATCCAGAGCGTGGGAAGTGACGAACGCTTGTCTCTGGGCGTTGCAGCCAGTCGCTCCGCATCGACCAGCCTATAGCAACTCAGGATCCGCATACGGCGGGTGACGGCGAAGTCGTTTTCTGCACGGTCTTCGTCGCACAGGTCACCCCAGTCTCCATGTACGTGACGGCTGACCAAGGCTGCCGCGCTAAAGCCAGCTTCTTGCAGCAGTTCCAAAGCGCCGGGCGTGGCGACGATTTGGCCCAGCGGAAACTTGGCACTGTTGGAGTAGATGATGGTGGCGACGTTTGGTGAAGGCGAAGCCAAACTAGATGTGGATTCGGGTGCAGTGGTCATGGGAATCTCCATAGGTAGGGAACGAAACAAAACGACGAAAACAAACAGGCGTGCGTAGTCCTCCGCAAACAGGTACCGGATAGAAAACGCGGGAGAGAGAAATCAGTGCGGCCGCAGAAAAGCAGCCGACGAGAGACAGGGCCTCAGCGAGAGGCCATCTACGAAACTTGCGCTTGGCAAAGCGCGGTCAGCAGATCAGAGTCCGAGGCGTATGGCTGCTCGATCCAGTCCGCAAATTGGTCAGTAGCGGATAGCCATCCGCTCAGAAATGAGGGCATTTCTCCATCGGCACTGATGCCGTTGAGAAAGCTCCAGGTGTGCAAACGGCGCGATGCCACGGCATCTTGAACTGCATCTATCGGCATGTTGGCCAGTAGCGCCAGCAGTTCACAGCCATGCCGGCCGTCGCGCAGTGGGACGGCTGGCAAGATCGCACCCCCAAAGCGTCGGATGCAGTAGGACCAAAGCAACCACTGCAACTCGAACTGTGTGAGGCTCAGCAGGCGAGCCAGCGCAATGAAATTCTTGCCAGCGAGTGAGGATGGAGGCAGCGGTGATAGCTCCAATGCAGCCATCCGGGCAGCTAGTTCTGCCGGGGCTGTTGGCATCGACAGATTGGCGGAATAACCATCAGCATCCACCATCAAAAACGTCGGTAGATCACCGTCAAACACAGGCTGCCGTGGGTACCCAAGCTCACGCCAGCACAGTTGCTCCAGATCACGGCATCCTCGCACCAACTCCGTGCCGTGCAGCCAGTGCGGAAGCAGTGTCCCCATTCGATGCAGCAATCGGCCCATGTGGTGACGACGGAAGGCCGCATTGCAGGTGGCTTCTTCGTGGGTCATGATTCCCTCCGGACGTGTGCACGCCGACCGCCTAGACAAGCGGGTCAACAAGTGGCTACGACGGCGTGGAAAAACTGCTTGGAATAAGTCCGAACAGAACATTCAGCCGGGGCTGCGAACGCAGCATGGCGAGGCGACAAAATCACGGCAATACAAGCCATAAACTGGCTTAAAAGCACGGCAACTGCGCTCAAGTTGGCTTTATTCAAGATAAAGCGTATTTTTTATAATTATATATCAAATTGAATATAATTGCTCGAAATTTGAGCAAAATTAGCGCAAAATCAACCAAATTGGTCATAAAACAGCCCTGAAAACCCGAATTTCGTGCCCAGTCAGTGCCTTCTACACCATCGGCTGCATCAAAAAACCGCACTCTTTTTGCTTAAATTTTGTGCAATTCTCCGATCTGGACGAACTTGCCGCGTGTCAGTCTCAACCACTGCCGCCGTCGTCCACAATCGTCGGTTACGTAAAAATCTGCGACGCCCCATGGCAATCAAGAAATCCGAGCTTTACTCTTCTCTCTGGTCATCGTGTGACGAACTGCGCGGCGGCATGGATGCCAGCCAGTACAAAGACTATGTGCTGGTGCTGTTGTTCATCAAATACGTCAGCGACAAGTACGCCGGACAGCCCTTCGCTCCCATCACCATTCCGGCTGGTGCCAGCTTTGCCGACATGGTGGCGCTCAAGGGCACCACAGACATTGGTGACCAGATCAACAAAAAAATAGTCGGCCCATTGGCTGCTGCCAACAAGCTGGCCGACATGCCAGACTTCAACGACGCCACCAAGCTTGGCACCGGCAAAGAGATGGTGGACCGGCTCACCAACCTCATCGCCACGTTTGAAAACCCGGCGCTGGACTTCTCCAAGAATCGCGCGGATGGCGACGATATTCTGGGCGATGCATATGAGTATTTGATGCGCCACTTCGCCACGGAAAGTGGCAAAAGCAAAGGCCAGTTCTACACCCCCGCCGAAGTCAGCCGCATCATGGCCAAGATCATTGGCATCGGTGGTGCACACACCACCAGCGCCACCACCGTTTACGACCCGACTTGTGGATCGGGATCGCTTTTGCTGAAAGTGGGCGACGAAGCATCGGCCAAAGTCACGCTCTACGGTCAAGAAAAAGACTCGGCCACCAGCGGCTTGGCGCGCATGAACATGATCTTGCACGACAACCCCACGGCAGAAATCCGGCAGGGCAACACGTTGGCAGACCCCAAGTTCAAAGCCGACCTGAACGGCCAAGACGTGCTCAAGACCTTTGACTACGTGGTGGCTAATCCGCCGTTCTCTGACAAGCGCTGGAGCACCGGCCTCGACCCGCTGCACGACCCCTACGGCCGGTTTAAAACCTTCGGTGTGCCACCCACCAAACAGGGCGACTTTGCCTATCTGCTGCACATCATTCGCTCGCTCAAAAGCACTGGCAAAGCCGCGTGCATCTTGCCGCACGGCGTGTTGTTCCGTGGCAATGCCGAGGCCGACATTCGCACGAATTTGATCCGCCACGGCTACATCAAAGGCATCATCGGCCTGCCTGCTAATCTGTTTTATGGCACTGGCATACCGGCCTGCATCATCGTCATCGACAAAGAAGACGCGCATGCACGCAAAGGCATCTTCATGCTGGACGCCAGCAGCGGCTACATGAAAGACGGCCCCAAAAACCGCCTGCGTGAGCAAGACATTCACAAAATCGTGGACGTGTTCACCAAGCAAACCGACGTGCCCAAGCTGGCCCGCATGGTAGGCCTGGAAGAGATCGAGAAAAACGAATTCAACCTGAACCTGCCGCGCTACATCGACAGCAGCGTGGCCGAAGACTTGCAAGACATTGCGGGCCACCTGCAAGGCGGCATTCCTGAGTCTGATGTGAACGCACTGCAACACTATTGGGCCGTGTGCCCAGGCCTGCGCCAATCGTTGTTCACCACACTGCGCCCTGGCTATTTGTCGCTTACCGTGGACAAGACCGCGATCAGAAGCACCACTTACGAACACCCTGAGTTCGCCGCCTTCATTGGCCGCATGAACGCCTTGTTTGATGGCTGGCAGCAGCAAACAGCCCCCAGACTCAAAGCCCTGCAGCCCGGTTTCCACCCCAAGCACCTGATTGTCGAACTGTCAGAAAACCTGCTCGCCCACTACACCGGCCAGCCGCTCATCGACGAATATGCCGTGTACCAGCACCTTATGGACTACTGGGCCACCGCCATGCAGGACGATGCCTATCTGATTGCCGCCGATGGCTGGAAGGCAGAAACCTACCGGGTGATTGAAGTCAAGAAGAACAAGGATGGCAAAGTCACCAAAACCGTGGACAAAGGCTGGGCCTGTGACTTGGTGCCCAAGGCGCTGATCGTGGCGCGCTACTTTGCCAAAGACCAAGCCGCCATCGATGAGTTGACGGCCAGCCTCGACAGCATCACAGCCCAACTCACCGAACTGGAAGATGAGCACAGCGGAGACGATGCGGCATTCTCAGGCTTCGACAAGATCAACAAGGCCAGCGTGACCGACCGGCTGCGCGAAATCCGCGGCGACGCGGACGCCAAGGAAGAAGCGGAAGTGCTGAACCGCTGGCTCAAGCTCGCCAAGGAAGAGGCGGAGTTGAAGAAGCGACTCAAAGATACCGAGGCTGCGCTCGACGCCAAGGCCTACGCCCATTACCCCCAACTGAGCGAAGCGGACGCCAAGACGCTGGTGGTGGACGACAAATGGCTGGCTGCGCTGAGCACCTCCATCCATGGCGAGATGGACCGCATTAGTCAGGCGCTGACGCAGCGGGTGAAGGAACTGGCGGACCGCTATGACACGCCCATGCCGCAGATGGCCAGTCGAGTGGCTGAACTGGAGGCCAAGGTAAACCAGCATCTGGCGAAGATGGGGTTTGTATGGAACTGAAGCCGGGGTACAAGCAGACTGAAGTAGGGGTAATTCCAGAAGATTGGGAGTTACGAAAGCTTGGCGATTTAGCTACTTTTCGTACCGGTCCTTTTGGAAGTGCGCTGCATAAATCAGACTACACCTCCAACGGAGTGCCTGTCGTAAATCCGATGCACATCATTGATGGCCATATAGTTCCAACGCAGTCTATGACCATCAGCGAACAGGCCGCGAAGACTCTTTCAGATTTCAGAGTTAAGCCTGGGGAAGTCATCATCGGTCGGCGCGGCGATATGGGTCGCTGTGCTGTTGTACGTGAAGAGCATCGTGGCTGGCTTTGTGGTACGGGCTCAATGCTTGTTCGCCCAGCGAAAAACATTGACGCTGACTTCATTCAGCGCATTCTTTCGAGTCCATCGATTGTTTCTGCGATTGAAGAAACGTCAGTCGGATCGACGATGATTAATTTGAATCAAGCAACCTTGAGCGGTTTGCTTATTCAAACACCTCCAGTAGCCGAACAGCAAGCCATCGCCGAAGCCTTGAGCGATACCGATGCCCTCATTGAATCCCTGGATCAACTCATCGCCAAAAAGCGTCAAATCAAACAAGGCGCTATGCAGGAATTGCTCACCGGAAAGCGGCGGCTTTCGGGGTTTAGTGGGGAGTGGGTGCTGAAGCGTTTGGGGGAAATTGCAAACATCAAAACTGGTGCTCGCAATAACCAAGACAAAGTCGAAGACGGTGCCTATCCATTTTTCGTGCGGTCATCGACGGTTGAGCGAATCAATAGCTTTTCCCATGATTGTGAAGCTATCCTCATTCCAGGCGAGGGAGGCATCGGCAGCATATTTCACTACGTCTTCGGAAAATTTGACGTTCACCAGCGCGTTTACGCTATCACCCGCTTCTCAAGTGACACATCAGGGAAATTTGTCTACTTCTATATGGCAACCAAATTCGGTGCGCATGCCATGGAGAACTCGGTAAAGGCTACAGTGGATTCGTTGCGACTTCCAACTTTCTTGGATTTCGAGATAACGATGCCCCCGACCTTTGACGAACAAACAGCCATCGCCGCAGTCCTCAGCGACATGGACGCCGAACTCGCCGCGCTAGAGTCCCGTCTCGCGAAGGCCCGGCAGATCAAGCAGGGCATGATGCAGGAGTTGCTGACCGGCCGGAGTCGTTTGCTATGAATTTCGTAGCTGCTTGTGCTTTATAGATAAGCGCCAGAGGCCGTTTTGATCACATACCTTTTGCATCGCCCCATGACGCCAAGAACCGCAATGAGCGAAGAATCCATGCAGCGTATGGAAGCACTCATCCCCACGCTGGCGCACATCGCGGTGCGGCGGGCGCGCAGGCAGGCGCTGGCCATAAGCGGCAAGGTGGTGGAGGCTCGCAATGGGGCAGTTGATCGAGTCCCACGCTGATGGCACGGCGCGGGTGATTCGCACCATCGCCAAGCCGGTGGCGGTGGCTGGTTAGTGATTTTGCGGAGAGGGAGAAAACATCCATATGAACGACATTGGCAGGTCTGAGCGTGCAACGCAAAACCGCGTGGTCAAACTGTTCTGCGACGAGTTGGGTTACCGCTACCTGGGCGACTGGGCCGACCGCGCTGATAACAGCAATATCGAAGAGGGCTTGCTGACCGAGTACCTGACCAGCGCGGGCTACACCCCACAGCAGATCAGCACGGCACTGCACAAGCTGCGCACCGAAGCCAACCACCCCGAGCGCAGCCTGTACGGCAACAACCAGGCCGTGTACCAGTTGCTGCGCTACGGCGTGCCGGTGAAGACTGAGGCGGGCAAGGCGACGGAAACGGTGCACCTGATCAACTGGAAAGAGGCCATCAACAACCACTTTGCCATTGCCGAAGAAGTCACCCTCAAAGGCAAACAGCAGCGGCGGCCCGACTTGGTGCTGTACGTTAATGGCATTGCCATTGGCGTGCTGGAACTCAAAAACAGCCGGGTCAGCATTGGCGATGGAATCCGGCAAAGCTTGTCGAATCAGCAGCCCGATTTCAACGCATGGTTCTTCAGCACCGTGCAGTTGATCATGGCGGGCAACGATTCCGAAGGCATGCAATACGGCACCATCGGCACACCCGCAAAGTTCTTTCTGACCTGGAAGGAAGACGAGGCAGACAACAGCCGTTTTAAGCTGGACAAGTACCTGCTGAAGATGTGCAACAAGGTCCGCATCATTGAGTTGATGCACGACTTTGTGCTGTTTGAGAGCGGAATCAAAAAGCTGCCCCGCGTGCACCAGTATTTCGGCATCAAGGCCGCGCAAGAGCATGTGAAGCAGCGCAAGGGCGGCATCATCTGGCACACACAGGGGGCGGGTAAAAGCATCTTAATGGTGCTGCTGGCCAAGTGGATTCTGGAGAACAACCCACAGGCGCGGGTGGCGATCATCACCGACCGTGACGAGCTGGATAAGCAGATCGAACGGGTGTTCACCGACGCTGGCGAGACCATTTGCCGTACCAGCAGCGGGCGGGACCTGATGAGCCAACTGAGTCAGGCCACGCCCCGGCTGCTGTGTTCGCTGGTGCACAAGTTTGGCGTGACGGCCAAGAATGCCGATGCAGACTTTGATGCCTTCATCAAAGACCTGCAGGCCCAGCCCAGCACTACGGTGGGCGAGGTGTTCGTATTTGTGGATGAGTGCCACCGCACACAGGGGGGCAAGCTCAACCGGGTGATGAAGGCGTTAATGCCGAACGCCGTGTTCATCGGCTTTACCGGCACACCCCTGCTCAAGAAAGACAAGGCCACTAGCCTGGAAGTGTTTGGCGGCTATATCCACACCTACAAATTCAGCGAAGCGGTGGAAGATGGGGTGGTGTTGGACTTGGTGTATGAGGCCCGTGACATTGACCAGAAACTGGGTTCACAAGACAAGATTGACCAGTGGTTTGACGCCAAAACCAAGGGCCTGAATGACTGGCAAAAGCAAGAGCTAAAAAAGCAATGGGGCACGATGCAAAACGTGCTCAGCTCCAAGGCCCGTATGGACCGGGTAGTGGCCGACATTATTTTTGACTTCAGCGTCAAACCCCGCCTGTCCAGCGAACGGGGCAATGCCATCTTGGTGGCGTCCAGCATCTACGAGGCGTGCAAATACTTCACGCTGTTCCAGAAGACGCTGTTCAAAGGCCGGTGCGCGGTCATCACCTCGTACAACCCGCAGGCCAAGGACGTGACGTTGGAAGAGATCGGTGCCAATACTGAGACTGACAAGCAGTTCATCTACAACACCTACACCGACCTGCTGGCCAATGTGCAGGCCAAACCAGGCAAGTCCAAAACCGAAACCTACGAAGATGAGGCCAAGGCGCTCTTCATCAAGCAACCGTCCAACATGCGCTTGCTGGTGGTGGTGGACAAGCTGCTGACCGGCTTTGATGCGCCGCCGTGCTCGTACCTGTACATCGACAAGTCCATGCAAGACCACGGCTTGTTCCAGGCCATCTGCCGAACCAACCGGCTCGATGGTGAAGACAAGGACTTTGGCTACATCGTTGATTACAAGGACTTGTTCAAGAAGGTGGAAAACGCCATTGCGGTGTACACCTCGGAAATCGACCACAGCGCGGGCGGTGCCGACCCCGAAGTGATGTTGCAAGACCGGCTGACACTGGGCCGGGAGCGGCTGGACAACGCTCTGGAAGCCATGTTCTTGCTGTGCGAGCCGGTGCTCCCACCCAAGGGGGAGCTGGAGCACATCCACTACTTCTGCGGCAATACCGAGATTGCCGACGACTTGAAGACCCATGAGCCGCAGCGCGTGGCTTTCTACAAGGGCGTGGTGGCGCTGCTGCGCGCCTATGCCAATGTGGCCGACGAAATGGCCCCTGCCGGGTACAGCGAAGCCGACGCCAAAGCCATCAAGACCAAGCTGGACCAGTACCTCGCCATCCGCGAGATCATCCGCAAGGCCAGCGGCGAAACGCTGGACCTGAAGCCGTTCGAGGCGGACATGCGGCATCTGATCGACACGTACATCGAAGCCAGCGAGCCGCGCAAGATTTCTCCATTTGACGGCATCGGTCTGCTGGAGCTGATCGTGAAGACTGGCATTGCCGATGCCATTGCCAAGAAGCTGGCCGATATGCAAGGCAATCAGCAGGCGATTGCCGAGACCATTGAGAACAACGTCCGCAGCAAGATCATCAAAGAGCACCTGACCGACCCGGCCTACTTTGAAAAAATGTCGGCGCTGCTGGACGAAATCATCAAGCTGCGCAAAGACCGGGCCATAGAGTACGAAGAGTATCTGCAACGCATCGCCGACATTGCCACCAAGGTGCAGGCGGGCAAGGCGGAAGACACGCCGGTCAAGCTGGACTCACCGGGCAAGCGGGCCGTCTTCAACAACATCAAAAATTCGCCAGTGCTTAGCGTGGCCCCAGTTAGTGATGCAGACGACCCGTACGGCAGTGCTGACAGTGAGGAAGACCCGGCAGTAGAGCTTGTCCTGAAGATCGACAAGGCGGTCAAGCTGGCCCGACCTGATGGTTGGCGCGGCGTACAGGCCAAAGAGCTGGTGATCAAGCGTGCACTGTACGACTTGCTCAAAGACGTGGATGAAGTGGAGCGCCTGTTCCTGATCATCTACGCACAGCCGGAATACTGATGCTTGAGACCATCGACTTGGGCGGCATCCCTGCCGATGTGGTCAGAAAACGCATCAAGCATGTGCACTTGAGCGTGTACCCACCAACTGGCCGGGTGCGGATTTCTGCGCCAGAACACATGGCGCTGGACACCATTCGCGTGTTCGCTATTTCTAAGCTGCCATGGATCAAAGGGCAGCAGCGCAAAGTGCAGGCACAGGAGCGCGAATCGCCCCGCGACTACATCGACCGTGAGAGCCACTACCTGTGGGGCAAGCGCTATCTGCTGACGGTGTTGGAGCGCGACGCCGCACCCAGTATTGACCGCCAGCACAACCGCATCGTGCTTTCAGTGCGCCCCGGCACCACCACAGAGCGGCGCGAAGAACTGCTGGACGCTTGGTACCGGGAACAAGTCAAAACGGCCGTGCCACCGCTGCTGAAAAAGTGGGAGGCCTTGATGAACGTGAAGTCATCCAAAGTCTTCGTGCAGCGCATGAAAACCAAGTGGGGCAGTTGCAACCCCACCAGCCGCGCCATCCGCCTGAACACCGACTTGGCCAAGAAACCACCGGAGTGCCTGGAGTACATCGTGGTGCATGAACTCGCGCACTTGATCGAGCCCAGCCACAACGCCCGGTTTGTATCGGTGATGAATCTGTTCATGCCCAAGTGGCAGCACTATCGGGATGAGTTGAATAACCTGCCAGTCCGACACGAGGACTGGGATTATTGAGCTAGTCTGCCCCCTATGACTCACTAAATCGAGACCGAAGACATGAAGAACTATTTTCGAGTGATGCTTGGTGCCAAAAGCGCTTATGCAGCGCTTTGCCGTGAACAGGGATTCATTGGCGCGGATTACCAGATAGCTCAGGACCTGAGTGCCGACTTGTTCGACAACTGGCGAGACTTTAACCAAAAGTACCGTCCGATTTTCTTGGATGCCCATCCTGAAAAATCGATGATTGGGGCGGGCCTTGCTTGTGGCGCACTATGGACGGTCGCTAAGGGTATTCAAAAAGGAGACATGGTGCTGTGTCCCAATGGATCGGGCACTTACTTCGTAGGCGAGGTGGCGAGCGACTATTTCTATGTTCCGGGTCAACCCCTACCGCATCGCCGCAGCGTTAACTGGCTAGCTCAGACCATCCTGCGTGACGACATGAGCGATGCGTTGAAGAACTCCACTGGCTCAATCGGCACGGTCAGCACGATTACCCCCCATGCTGTTGAGATTGAGAAATTGCTGGGTGTTCAACTCAACGATCCGGTGCTTGTCGCGTCCGACCCTGATGTAGAAGATGCTGCAGCCTTCGCTATGGAGAAGCACCTAGAAGATTTTCTAGTCAGGAACTGGGCACAGACCGAGCTGGGCAAGGACTACGACATATATGCTGAAGACGGTGAACCCGTTGGGCAGCAATACCCTACTGACACCGGCCCGATGGATTTGCTGGCGGTTAAGAAGGACAAGTCTGAACTTTTAGTTGTGGAACTGAAGAGAGGCAAGGCCAGCGACGTGGTGGTAGGCCAAGTGTTGCGCTACATGGGCTTTGTGAAGGAAGACCTTGCAGAGCCCAACCAGGCTGTGCGCGGCGTCATCATCGCGCTGGAAGACGATTTGCGCATCCGGCGAGCCTTAGCCGTGACTCCTACTATTCAGTTTTTTCGATACCAGATCAGCTTCAAGTTAGTGAAGACATGAGTCAGCAGCAACCCTGTCTTGGCGCTTGATGCAGATAGAGGACTTCTAGCGAGCATCAGAAGCGCCACAGCGGTCTTCAAGACAGCACCTAGTCGGTGAGAACCGGAAGACGCAGAATCTTCAAGAGTAAAAAGTGAGTTGGGAATGGCCGCAAAACCAAGACAGATCAGAGGAAAGCTTCTGCATGAAGCGTACACACCTTCACAGTCTGATGCTGACGGCTATTCGGATGGCGTTGATTTCGCATCTGTAGTGGGAGACAAGAAATTCCACTCATTTCAGGTTTGGCGCGAAAAGCCAAGCGGCAAGCCCACTTATGTGTATGGACTGACGCTGAAACAGATTGAGGCTATTCGGGCTCGTTCAGATGGAAATCTTGAGGTAGAAAATACCGAACTGCGGACACAACTGGATGCCGCCAAAAAAGCAATCAGTGAGCTTGAGCAACGAGTGGCTGCTAAAGGAGCCACACTTGCCGAAGAGAATGCAAGGCTTAGAGAAGAGCAGCAGTGGTACATACACACACTGCGCCCCCTATTGAATCGTCAAACGAATGACTTTGCGGCGGGGGCTAGCCAGAGTATCCGCGCCACGCTCATACCAACGGGGGGTATGCAGGGCTTCAGACGAAAATCTAAGCGAAGGTAATATATTTTGATTTTCTTCGATCTTGCCTGCTGGCCGTAGACCTGAGAAAATTGTGTAAATCTCGCTGCAATTGCGAGACGATGGCTACTGGCATTTGCTGTCTTGCTTTTTCTTTCCTTGACTCCGTCTGATTTTCTCTTGCCATGCCTTTGGCTTGTGAATTTATTGCATGTCCATGCGGCTATGGTTCTCGGAAATTTGCTCTGATTTAAGGTAGCGATAAGACGCAGTTATCGACTACCAGATGACCACCAAAACGGCCCCTTTCGCGGGCCGTTTTTTATTGTTTTTCCAACCCGTCCATAGGACTCACCATGAAGAAAATTCGCACTCCGCAGGAGGGCGCTGGCGCAGCTTTGTCTGCTCGCAGCACCGCCGCATCCAACAACGCGCCGCAAACACCGTCAGAGGGCGTTTTGAGCGGCTTTTCGGCCATAGCCGAGCAGTTCATAGCGGCCAGCCAGTCAGCGGCTACCAAGCGTGCGTACGCCTCTGATCTGAAGCATTTTTTTGCCAACGGCGGGAGTGTCCCAGCCAGCCCTGCGGCTCTGGCCGAATACCTGGCCCGGTGCGCGGAAAAATTGTCGGTCGCCACCTTGGAAAGAAGACTGACCGCGATCCACAAGGCTCACCTCGAAAAGAATCTGGAGTCCCCGGCCCGCAGCGAAACCGTCAAGCGCGTGATGCAGGGCGTTCGCCGAGTCCTGGGCACCAAGCAACGGCAAGTTCAGCCGATAGTCAAAGACGATCTGCTGGCGGCGCTCGTGATGATCGACAGGCAGAAGATGCCCATCAAGGCTGCACGTGATCGTGCCTTGCTGCTCATTGGGTTTGCGTCGGCCATGCGTAGGTCGGAGCTTGCGGCTGTACGTGTGGAGCATCTGAGCTACCTAGCTAATGGAGTAGAGATTTTCTTGCCGTCGAGTAAGACCGACCAGGAACGCCATGGCCGGACAGTGTTCATTCCGCACGCCAATGGTGAGCGTTGCCCAGTGCGTGCATTGGCCCATTGGCTGGAAGTTTCTGAAATCAGAGAGGGGTTTGTGTTCCGTGCCGTCAGCCGCCATGACCGCGTTTCACGGGATGGTCTTTCAGCACAGTCAGTGGCGCTTGTGGTGAAGGCTTCGGTGGAACGCGTTGGAGGAGACGCGAAAAAGGTTAGCGGTCACAGTTTGCGGGCTGGCTACTGCACAAGCGCGGCTGAGAAAGGCTTACAGCCGTGGCAGATACGAGAGCAGACGGGGCACAAGTCGGACGTGACATTGGCGAGGTACATCCGCCCCGTAGCAAGGCGGAACATTCCGAGCTTGCTTTGACTATTACACCGAGTGAAGCTCCGTGTGAGTCCTGCCGCCGATGGTGACACCCATCCATCACGCCCGCGGCCGCGCTGCTGCGCCCGACAATCGAAAGTAAGCGATGCAACTCGTACACTCATGTTCAAGACAGCAGCCGCACACAGTCAAACGCCAAGGTACCGCCAATGATCAGTTCTTTCGAGGTTCGGAACTACAAAGGATTCCGCGATCACCAAATTGTCGAGCTATCGCCGCTCACACTTCTGTACGGTGAAAACAGTTCAGGGAAGAGCGCACTTCTCAGGCTGCTTCCCTGGATCGCGGAATCAATGGCGGATGACCGCCCTGGTCCGATACTCGATGGAGCCGTGGGGAAAGAAGCACTATGGAGCGATCTTGCACATATAAGTGCCCCCAGACATCCAGTTGAAGTAGCAATCAATTGGCAATCTGGTCATCGTGCAACCTGGATGTTCAGAGGTGGACAGCTTCCCGGAAGTTGCGAGTTGAAGAGCCTTCATCTTGAAACGCGCGATAGGCACTGGAACCTGGAGGACGACGGCGACGGCTCGTGGCAGGGTCAAATTTCAGGCGTCAGCGGATTGCTTCCCTCCGTCGACGAGGCTATCTGGCTCGCTAATGTTGATTGCCTACGCTACGATTTTCGTCTGGAAGTGCAGTGGCTACAAGGCATTCGAGCGCCGGTTCCTCGGGTGGAAAAGGGGATGGCATCTCCCCCTGGTCGTCTATCTTCAAGGGGAGAGGGGGTGGCTCGATTCCTGTATCAATGGGATCGCCTTGCACGCTCTGAAAATGAAAAGCGCGCACTCGATTTTGTTTTAACTTTTTTCCGCCAACTCGGGTTCGAGTTGAGTGCATCAGACATTGCGCCGGGTTTCTTCAGATTAGACGTGGCACCTGTAGGAAACCCCACGGGAACAATAAATCTCGTAGACACGGGGGAGGGCTTGACCCAAGTCTTGGCACCACTTGTTGCGTTGGCGCGCGCTGCACATGGCTTAGGCCCAAGAATCGTGTGTCTGGAACAACCAGAACTTCATCTCCATACTGACGCACAACGCGCGCTGGCAGCTTCTATCGCGGACGCATCCGCGGCTGGCGCACAGATCGTCATCGAAACACACTCAGAGGTCCTTCTTGCGGCAATCCAACTTGTAATTGCAACACGGAAGGAGCAACTATTGGGCCGCGACGTTGCATTATATTGGGTCGAGCGGCGCGTCGATCCCGTGTCGGTGGCAAGGCGTATTCCAGTAAACGACAAGGGACACATAGGTGGCGGATGGCCCATCGATGCTTTCGGTGATCTTTTGCAGATTAAGGGAGAACTGCTGCAAGCGTATAGGAGCATCCCTTGATCGTCGATATCCAAGACTTAAGCTGGACTTACGAGGATGGCGAATGGAAACGTTCTCTAGTTGATTTTCTTGTGTTGCTCTCTTTGAACCGGCAGCACGCGGTGATAGCACAACCTGATGCCCTGCTTTCATGGTGCGAAAATTATCTTCCTACGCATGTTGATTACTTTAAGACACGACTTGCTTCTGCGCAGTTTCGCTCCAACTCCTTAACCATCCACGTATCCCCTGGGGGCGCGAACGAAATAACATCTGCGCCACCATGGCATGTATCAGCACAGGCCGCGTACGGGTTAATCAACCGGCCTCTTCGTCTGGTTCTAGAAAATGATCAGTCAGACAAGCTTTTTATTGAGGCGACTATACCAGCATTTTCTCAATGGTGTTCTTTAGGATGGATTTCTCCAGCTATGGGTGGAGGATCAGCGATGCAAAATGACATCGCAATCACCGCGAGCGATCAAACGTCAAAATGGCGTACATTCTACCTATTTGATAGCGACCGCTTGCACCCTGGGGAGCTATCTCCCGGATGGTCCCCTCCGGCGGGAGACAGTTGCCAAGGTCATAAGTTTGAGGCTGCCTGCGTCAATTTGCCTATTGAACGGTGGCATAGATTAGAGCGCCGGTCTATCGAAAATTACCTCCCTGAAAACGTGCTTACACCTGTAAACAACGTTTTGAGCAACACCCTTTTCAGCGGCTCGATAGGAACGATGGTGCATTTCTACAACTTCAAGAAGGGATTGGCTGGGGACGGGATATTCCCGCCCAGCATTAACCAAGTTGCCCGGGCGGCACGATCTCAAGGTTTTTGGACGGCTTTGCCTATGAATGACATTAATACCCTTCAAAGCGGATTTGGCTCTTCGATTTCTAAAGAATTTGGTAATGTGCCTGCAAATTTTCCTTGGCCCGCTGATGTGTTGGCAGAGATGTATAAACTTGCAGACGCTCTTCAAGATGCGATATAGGAATTGAAATGAGTGAAACCCCAAGTTATGTCTCTCAGCCACAGGTAATCGATCTACCGAAACTGCTCGCAGATGTTAATGCCGGCCATATTCAAGTCCCCAAGTTTCAGAGGCCATTTGTGTGGGAGGATGAGCGCCGGGTGGAGCTACTCCGCTCATTAAGAGCTGGAATTCCAATTGGCAGTCTGCTAGTGTGGAGGACTTCCCAAGCTCGGCTCCCTAGTTTCGAGACAATTGCAGGAGTAAAAATACCGCGCCCTGCAAAAGGGCAGACCATTAGCTATTTGCTCGACGGTCATCAGCGGCTCACTACACTTTTTGCTGCATTTCTCGCGCCAACCACGCCAAAAAAAGTTAAAAATGCTGGGGCGGAAGATGATATTCCAAGTCCGATTTACTTCGATCTTGAACAAGACGATTTCGTGGTGGGCAACCCAACAGGCACATGGTCTTGCCTGCCGCTCTATCTGTTCCTAGATGCAGTGGCCATTCGCCAGCATTTTCGAGGGAAGGAGAAAGAAGGTGGCTTAATGACGGAGGAAGTGGATAGACTTCAGGAAATAGCAGAGGGCGTGTTATATGCAATGCAGTGGTGCCGTATACCTGTCATTCCACTCAGCACCGATGATGTTGAATTGGCGACACGCACTTTCCATCGCGTGAACAGCCAGGGTGTGCCGATGACCGAGTTCCATATGGTCGCAGCCCTGACTTGGGGAGACGAATTCGACTTGCGGGAGATTTTCGAGCGCGAATGGGCTAAGTGGCGACTGCCTCCCGGATGGGAGCCTGCCAGCGAGCAGCAAACCTTGAACGTGCTTAAGGGGCTGCTTGGCATGGATGTGGTGCGAGCGCCGGGAGACCTGCTCGTCAGGAGGATTCGAGATAGACCCGAGCTTGCTAGTCAACCTGTAGAGCTGATAGCACGAGCGATGAATTTTGCTGCGAGTAATTTAGCGCACACGCCCGCTGCAGTGCCCTATCAGATGCAACTGACCCTTACCGCGATTGCACTGCACGAATTGCCGGATGATGATCTTTTCATCGACGAAGAATGGCTAAGGCGATGGTGGGGGCTTACCACGGCCTGGGGCAGCTTTGCCAGCGCAGCGACCCACCGAGTTCAGGCTGCTCTAAGGCATCTTCGGGCCGGCCTTCAAGGACAGCGCGAGCCATGGCCGGAACTCTTGTTTAGAAGTACCGAATCTGCACCTCTGCCGACTCTCGATATGCGGAACGCCAGAGCGCGGTACTTTGCTGACGGGTACGCTGCTGGGTGTGGACAAACTGAGTTGCTACGCACTCGCGGAGCAAGGGCAATTATTTCTCTTTATGGCGGACAAGGTTCTCAACTCGGTAACCGATTCATCTGGCCGTCTGAGGAGTTAGATGTGCTTTACACAGCACTTGAGGTAGGAAATATGCGTTTGCTGCAAGGACACTTCATTGATCAGGAATGCCTAGCTGCATGGCGATCTCAAGACATTGAGTTTTTCGTCACCAGGAGGGAGGCGAAGATGAATGCATTTGAGGCGGAATGGTTCCACGCACTTCGGCCAGCAGAATTCATTGCTGGCGCGGCTTGATCGCCATTGCGCCATGCAGCGCTAAAGGCAAAACTGAGGGACCACACTGTAGAGAGTCGTTTCCTGGGTACGCGGCGCCAATCATTCGCGCTGACGCTAGCGCTGCTTCAGGGCTGAAAGTTGATCTGGGGTTGTTTGGCCTGATCCCAGGTTGGGCTAAAGACCGGAACATTGGCCGACGCACCTACAACGCGCGAACCGAGACCGTGGCGGAAAAGCCCAGCTACCGGACGGCATGGCGACGCAGGCAAATGTGTTTGGTGCCCATGGAGCGGTTCTTTGAGCCCTGCTGGGAGACCGGCAAAGCCGTGCGCTGGAGCATCCACCGTCAAGACTGTGAGCCGTTCACAGTGGCCGCAATTTGGGACAGTTGGACCGACCGAGTAACTGGCGAGATCGTCGAGTCGTTTTCGATGTTGACCATCAATGAGGATGGCCATCCGATCATGGGCTGGTTTCACAAACCGGCTGACGAACGGCGTAGCTTGGTGGTGCACTCCATGCTCTCTGAGATGCCGGTTCAACAGTACACGTCAGAGGAAGCAGGAACTCCGAAACCTCAGTTGGTGCTCTTGTAGAGTTGGCAAGGTCACGGCACGGGACGTTGCTTCGCTTATGGCTTTGAATGCAGAAGTGGCAGGAACGCTACACCGGTTCTCTTCACTAGCTCAGGGTATGTGATTGGCCGATCTACTGTCACGCCCTCTCGATTTTCTTGCCAGTGTGCCCACGCTCTTTGGGTCGTAGCGTCGTACACCAACTTGTAGAGATAGGTTGGCACCTTCACCCCGTTGCGACCAATCCGTGGACCAGCGTCTGTGAACACCGGCCCTGTGATCACATACACGTCTCCCCTGGCGCGTTGGATATAGCGCCGGGTATCTTGCTCAATCTTGTTCCAAGCACCGCCGTTTTGCTGCGCATTCTGAGGAACCATGTTTGCAAGGCTAAAGCTCTGTGCCATAGCAGTAGGCGTGGTCATATCTCCCGCCGGAGCCATGTGTCCACGGCTGTAGCCGGAACCTTTGTAGTCTTCTAATTCGGCCCGCTCTCCGCTGGGCAAGCGAGCGTCGGCAAAGAATCGCTTAGCCCGCTTCTCGTCAGCCGCTTTGAGCATTGCGCTGTTCAAGCGCTGGGCCACGAAGACAGGTGTCTTGGTCGTTCCGCTGTGCAGCACCGCGAAGGCCTCATAACAAAGCTCGCGGAATTGCGGTTGCGGTGCTACGGCGGGCGGAGTGCTGTGTGCAAAGAATTGCGGGCACTTGGCAAAGCTTGTCGGCTCGGGCGTTAGTAAAGCAGTGCTATCAAACTGCGGAAACCGTGCCCATGTCGGGGTCGTTAGAAACGCACCCGCAAGGGCCAATGTCAGTACGGCGGACAGGCGCGTTTGGCCTTGTCGGTAGGAAAGAAGATTCACGACGATTTCAGATAACTTAGTCAGTCCAGATTAAAGCAGTGAGCGCGGAAGACCCAGCGCGTAGAGGTGTTAGACGCCATTGGCACGACCCGAACAAGGGGTCGTTGGTGACGGCTACCAATGTGGCGGGCGCCGCGTAATTTGGGAAGGCACTAAAGATTCTTTTGCCGCCGGTAACAGCCACCATGTAACCGAATCGTCTTTTTGGCTGCGCTGGACGCTACTGGACTTTGGCCAAAAATATTGCCGCTGACTGCGGAAAGATGCGGCATTGGTATGCCGTTTGCAGCCACCAGAACAACCTGCAAGCGCAATTTTCTGCTTAGCTGGTACGGTAAGTGCCGTGACGGCTGAAAAGCGCTCAAAACGCGATCCAGCCGAAGCGTTACTTACCGCGCGCGACGGCGTTTTACCGGCTGCTTCTCTGCATGGCTGTCCGGCGACTCGAACGCTTCCGGCGGGAACATCCGTGTCTCGCGCAGAGCATCACATGCCTGCAGCCACAGCTCTCCTGGTTTCCACCACGTCGCCTGATGGCTGCGCCAGAACGCATGCACTTTGCGCGCGTGCTCGGTGTGCTTGAACGCATCCAGAGCGGCTTTGACACCGTCCTGGCGGCACATCGCAAGAAACGCTTTCTCGATCAGTGGATCAAGGTCAATTCCAGCGACAGAAAGATCAGCAAAATGGAAGCGGGCAAAGCGGTTTGTCTGCTGCGGCAGCTTCCAGAGGGGCAGGCCGCGCATCTTCTTGCCGCGCACTTCAACGCGAACGATCTCGGGACCTTCTAGCACTCGCTTCAACTGCTTGATCTTGTTTGACTTCAGCGGGTCGTCGTTGAAGCCGGACGAACTGGACTGAGCAATCGCCAAGATCGCTGCGTGAACAAGCTCTTGCTGCTTGTTGTAGGCAGTTGTCTCGTAGTCACTTCTGACGCTGCCAAAGTTGTATCCCTCGATAAAGCCGCCTTTGCCAACGCGCTTTGCCATCATGCTCATGCGCTGGGCGTTGTCGTAGCGCACCAGCATGCGGGTCAGGGCAGCATGGTAAATGTCCACAGCAAAGTGAACGACGTTTAACAGCGGGCGACGCATCAACTCGTTGTACTCACGACGACCGATCAGACCACGCATAACACGATGGATTTGCTGGGCGTCGCCATCGGCAAACTTTGCGGGGTTGCACTCAATGCGAATGCCGCCCTTCTGGCGCACCGTGTCAACGGCACCGATCTGCACCAGCGCCTTGCTACCGCCAGCAAGCAGGATGTTGAAGTTCTCACGGTACCGGGACTTGCCGAAATAGGCGCGCTCACACGCTCCAGATTCGATCAGCTTGTTGATGCTGCTGCGCAGCTTCTGGAGCACGGTATCTTGATCAAGGCGGTCATAGGACCAAGCCAGGATGAAGGCCAGACCATCGACAGCGGGCGGTTGGGGAGTAGATTGCGAACCGGGACGAATTTTCATATCACTGCTTTCTAGACTTGATGGATGGAGCCGATAGCTCTCGGGCATATCGACTGCATCTGCTGCATGTGGCTGGCGCCGCACACGCACTGGCATGAACGTTATTGCCGGGTGGGCATGCTGTTGCGTGTGAGTGCGATCAGGCGCTGTGCACCATGCTGCTGATGCACAAGTTATTTACAGTTTTAGTTTTTGGCTCTGAGTGCAGATGGCTGGTGAAGCCAGTTGCTGCAGTCAGTGGTTGGTGCAGCAGAAAGCCGCCTGCAGATGCGCAAAACCGGGCTGCGCGTGCCACGCGTCTTAGTGTGCTGGTGCGGCGTGATTTGCTGCTGCTGGTGAGTAGTGTTGGTACTGCTATTTGTCGGTATAGCTGGTACTGGTCACAAATCTCACACATCACATAGCTCAATCACACTCTTGTTAGAGTCACTGGAACCACTCGCCAATACAACAATTGCACGGGGTCTCATTTGCACTCAGAGACCCCGTGCTTGATCGCCATGACTACCGCTGCTTGCGAGGGATCACAACGTCTTTGTTGCGCGTGTTGCGCTCGTTGCGGCTGGCTGGCGCAACAGGTTTTGCACGATCAAGATCGTCAAGGTCATTGCCGTCGTCCTCGTCATCGTCTGCGGCCCAATCATCCGATTGATGTTCGCCGTCGTCGTCATCATCCGCGTCATCATCGTCAACCGAATCAACCTCGCTAGATTCTTCCTCTTCGATGGGGTCGAGATCACAGGCTTCCAGCCATTCGGCCAACATGTCACCATCCCAGCCGTCTGGCACAGTCCCAGACACCATGCGGAGCTTGCGACTCACATTCGATTTATTGAGACCCACAAGATTGCCAATCTGTTCCAAGCTCCATTCGTTGGCCTTGAGGATCGCCATCAAGCGCGTCTTCAGATCATCAGCGACGTAGGGCGTAATTTCGGTTTCAAGACCATCATCACCCAGCCGAACGCAGCAAAGCACCTTGCCGCTGCTCGGACTCAGAGGGCTCGCAAGCCCCGGACAGGAAACAACGAAACCTTCATCGAAGCCCGGATTTGGTTCGCACGGCGTGACAACGAAAAGCTCGTTTGGAGTGCCCGAAATTTTGGCCTCATCCGCAACTGCCGGGCAGAACAAAATAATGCGGGCGTTGTACTTCTCCGCTGCACGGCGCAGTTCAAGCAGTCCTTGAAGATCGGGATTTATATCAGGCGGCTGTTGCAGAACGACGCAGCCGCCGTTCTTCAGAGCCTTCAACCGGCCCACGATCGAAACGGATGCTTGATTCGTCCAATCAAATGCGCAAGAAGCCACACGCTCAAAAGACTGGCATTTTTTGAATGCCGGTGCCATGAGGCCCAGCTTGGCGTGAAGCCCACGCACCTGTTCGAGGTACCGAGCAGGACCGCTGTGCACGCATACGATACTGGAGCATTCCGGCAATGGAATGGGCAGGCGCGACGAACCCTGCGCCAGCTCTTTAAGGATCGCTGTATAGACAAAATGAACCAGTTCGCCATACGGACCCACGACCATTGTGAGACCTGGTTCAAGTGCAGAGGCTTGAGTGACGGACTCCGCCAATTGGCTCAGCTTCTTCGGCGTGAGGGGACGGTGGAAATCACGGGTCATGCTGCACCACCGATCTTCTCGTTGCGTTCGGTAATGCGTGCTTGGATGTATGCCTCGACTTCGCTCTGCGGCCAGGCCACCATGCGTGGGCCAACCTTGACGCCGGGCTTGAACAGACCTGCCGCGATCCGGTTGTACAGGGTGGAGTTGGACCAGCCGGTCATCGCGAGTACGCGACGCTTGCGGATAAGTGCTTCTTGAAATTGCTGTGTCATTCTGGGTTCCTTTGCGGTTGATTGAGTCCTGCAGAACTCGTTTGGGCCGGCTTGGAACGCAGTAGACGTTGGATGCTCTCTATCCGATGTTTAACTTTCCAGGAGGTTGGAAAGTTTCCAGAGGTGATGACGAACTTGCCAAATCAGCCATCGGAACTTTCCAAGTTTTTCCAAAGACCTACTGGCGGAAGTATTCTTCCAGCATCTTCTTGGCTTCTGAGTATTCTTTGCGGATTACGCCTTCGTTGAACCCACTGTAAGAAAGCAGTCCATTCGCACGCGCTTTCTCTGCGATAACGACTTCAGCAAGTCGTTCAAGGGCTGAAAAATTCAGCTTCCCTGCTCTGATGCAAGATTCCGGTATTCGACCGTCAGTAGCAATCCATTGTTCTATTACTTCAATCAACGCCCCCATGCGCGCAAGTGTGTAGCGCTCACCTTTTGGTATTTTTTCGGGCTCAAGTTTGTGGACAACCGAACCACCTGCTGTGGGAAGAATCAATTGGTTAGCCGGACGATCTGTGAGGCCTGCGGCCATGTGATGTATGTCAGTCCAGCCTTGGACCTGCCCAAAGGCCAACATATCCAGTAGTGATACGTATTTTTCTGCGATCCTAGAACCCGTTGCATGATGTTCCCGACTTGGCAAAAGCGGATGGACTCCGTACTGCCGTATCGCAATTAGCTTTCTGTCCCTGAATTCTTGGTGCTGCTCGGCAGAAAGCATTTCTCTTAGTTGTCTTGATTTGGACGGTGGTTCAACGTTTAAGGTGAGGACTACGGCTTGCCAAAGCCTGCAGGTGCCACTTTGCCGCCAAAAGGTCCAGCGCGGTGTCGGGATGGGAAGTTGAGCGGAATCGGTTACAGCATCTTCCTCATCTGCGACAAATTCACGCGCCGGTGATTTATTGGTTGCCATTGCGCTTCTTCGAGTCTGAGTTGGTGGGCTTCTCAAGCAAGTTGAACAACGTCATAAGAGCTTGCAGTTTTTCTGCAATGTAGTCGTGCCCATCGTAGTGGCGCGCCTGAACGCCAGATATGCCATGGGATTGCAGACGACCCCGTATGTCCGCAGTCACGCCAGCACTGGCCAAGATTGTCTCCACACCGGATCGGATGCGTTTGGCTTGAAATTCTGGCAGCGCGTGCGCCGCCTCTGTCGCCCACGCGCTAAGCGTCGTTGCCGCCAAATGGGTTTCACCTTTGTCAGTGCTAATCGCATAGACGCCTTGCGGTTTGCATTCAAGCAGGGCCGCTGCTGCCTGCGGTATCAGTGGAACGGAATGAGGTCGCGCAGGTTTTCCGGGGCGTCCCTTGCCGTCATAAAGCGTGATAACGTTTTCCGCGACGTTGTCCGTGCGCAGCGTGACCAATTGCTGGATGCGTTGACCGCCTGTCAGAAGATGCAGCCGGAGAACGGAGCCACGAAATCCAGGCGCGTCCTTGATAGCGCGCCAGTAGAGTTTCAACTCGTCTGCGGTTAATGGTCGCTTGTCAGCTTTGTTCGCGCTTTCATCCGGTTCGGTGTCGGCTGCGGGGTTGGCGGTGACGTTGTAACTTTTGAACCTCACCGGAATACTGGGCTTTGACCGAGACGCTCTGGCCATTTGATATGCGGCGCGGACATAGCTGCGCAACTTGTTCGCAGTGCGACCTTTCCCCAGCTCCAGAGCGCGGCGCATCATGTCTGCAACCTGTTCGCCAGTCACTTGGTTTGCGGGCAGGGTCGCCACTTTCGGCCATGGCTCAAATATGTGCACTTTGCAGATGCTGCGCACATCCTTGTGAGCAACGCGGCCCAGTGCTTCCAAATGGTTGGCGTAATCAATAAGCAGACTCTTGAGCGTGAAATGTTCGGCCTCGGTTTTGGCCGCTTCGACTTTGGCGCGCTCTTTTTTCTTGGCGGCAACGAGGGCAGGGCGACCGCCATCTTGCTTGTGCTCATGATGCTCAATGGCCAGAGCCTCTGCTGCGCGGACGGCTGCAGCATATGAGTAGCCACGCTCCGTGGGCGTCAGACTCTTTGGTGCGGCAGCTGGATCGTAAACACCGATCTTCACTCGCTCGCTGGCAGAACCCATGCTGTAGCGCCAGTAGAAGACAGCAGCGCCAGCGGCTTGTTTGCGAGCTTGCAACGCGCCTGTTGGCTTAATTTTTGTCAGCGTCGTGAAGACGCCAACCGGCATTTCATTAATGACTTGACCAGGTGTTTTTGTTGCCAGATTCGTTGCCAATTTTGAGTCCGATCAGTTGCCCGTTGCCAGATTGTTGCCAGAATTTTTTCTGATGGCAATCATCACTAACGGACTATTTTGGACTGTAATCTATCAAAAATCAACAACTTATGTATGATTGCCAGATTCAATGAATCCAGGGGAATCCACTGATTTCAGACTTTTAATCCGTTGGTCACAAGTTCGAATCTTGTACGTCCTACCACCAACACCGCGTTATGCATTGAAAGCCTGCTATCTTATCAATAGCGGGCTTTCGTATTTTGTGCATCAAATGAGACATGGATTGAGACGTGCCTCATATCCAGTACCTCAAAGCACTGCGATTTCGTTGGGCTGTGCGGTCGCATTCCAGCGCGCCTTGATGTACTTTTCCGTCGTCGATTTGTCGGCGTGCCCGCAAAGAAGCTGGATCTGCTCGATGGGCGTACCGGCCAGCCACATGTCCGTCGCTCCCTTGCCCTTGAGGTCCCGAAAACCGAAGCTGTCCATCAGCGGCAACTCCTTCTTCGCACGTTTCTTGTTGGCCTTTTCGATGGCTTTCGTGAGCATCGAGGTGATGCCGGAGTAGGTGTAGCCTTCGCCCTTGAGGTTGTGCACCAGGGGCTGGTCAATGCGAGGGACCGGGCCCAGTGCCTTTTGGATCAACACCTCGATCTTGTCGGTCACCGCGATCTTCACTTTGCGACCGGTCTTTTCTTGTTCGAAGAACAGCACGCGCTGCTTGGAATGCGGATCCGTGGCGAGCACCACAGGCGTCCAGCGGATGATGTCGCTTTCGGGGCGCTGCAACGTCCGGTAGGTGAGCCCCATCAAAAGCCGCACCTGGTTGCCCGCGCATTCGTAGACCTCCTGGTACTCTTGATGCGTGACGTAGCGTTCGCGCTTGTCCTCTGAGTTGGCAGTGCCATCGACGGGAGAATGACACGCCATGCGGGCTATGCAATCAGCCAAACCATCCGCAAGCGCATCAAGGAGCACTTCGGTTGAGGCAAGACCGTAGGGCGCATCCGCCAGAGGGTTTACCGCGGCATTTGAGCGGGTAGATCAGCACTTCAAGCTGACCATGACAGCCAGCAACATCGTGCGGATGGCGCGGATATTCAGTACGACCGGACCGGTGGCGAGCCGTTGGGGCGTAAAGAGCAGTTGATCCCCGCTGCGCGACAGCATCAAGTGCTAACGAAACAGGCTGCTCGCTGAGCGCCTGCGATCGAAAAATAGATGATCTTGGTCGCAAGCGCTGAATTTCAACCTCCTGTTAGGGTCCTGAATTCGTCAGCAAGAACTGACCCGTGCGCAGAAACAGCAGTTGGGGCGCACACTGTGGCGTACCAAAGGCTAACAATTCGTCACATATCCCCTGCGTCGTTGCTCGTACCATCCGCCCATAAAAACAGTTTGCAACAAAGCTCTGCGTCAACGCACCAGTGGGAGGGGATGCGAAGCCTACAAATGGGCTGGATCTGCCTGCCGCCTTTTTGCGTGTGATGAGAGAAGAGGGGGATCTCATTCATGCGCGCGACGGTCGTACACCGCGCAGCGGCTGCCGTGCGGCAGTGGCTGTGCATTGCCCTGGTGGCCATTCCTTGCAGCGGTTGGGCCGATGCGGCGACGGGGCTGGCGTGGCTCCAGTCCCAGGTCCAAGGAACAGGGCAGTTTGCAACCCCGTCGGGCGCCGCATCGGACCACCAAACCCGCTGCGAAGTCGCGCGCACCCTGCTGGAACTCTCCACCGCCGGCGCTGCCGCAGCCGCCGTAACCGCTGCGCTGGATGCGGCACCTCTGGCAGAGACCGTTACCGAGGTCCTGGCCTGCACCCAGTGGCTTCAGCAACAGCAAAGCCAGATCCCACGCACCTCCGAACTGCAAAGCCGCCGCACAACCAGCAACGGTTTTGCGGCGTTTGACGGCCAAACCGGCCCCAGCGTTCTGGACACAGCCTGGGCCCTGCAGGCCCTGGCCGGCCAGTGGAGCAGTGCGCAGGCCGAACCCACGCTGGCTTGGTTGCAGCAACAGCAAAAACAAGACGGCAGTTTCACCCAAGGCATCGGCAGTGACCTGCTGATCACCGCCAGTGTTCTGCGCAGCCTCAAAGAGCACCGCCAGCGGTCCGTGACCGCCGCCGCCATCGCAGACAAAGCCGCCAGCTACCTGCTGGCCCAGGCCAATGCGGCAGGGCACTGGCAATCCGATACCGGAATCACCTCCATCGTCTACGAAGCCGTCCACCCCCACAGTGGCGCGCAGCCAGCCCTCGCATCGACCGTTAAAACCTGGCTGCTTGCGAGCCAGGCCGTCAACGGCGCGTGGAACAGCGACGACCCCTGGACCACTGCCGTCGCGTTGCGAGCTCTCGCGTTGACCGGACGCCCACCCGTCAGCCCCGGACAATCCGCACTGCAAATGCAACTGGTCGAAGCCAGCACCGGCACTCCCATCCCCGGCGCACAGGTCACTGGCACGGGAGCCGGCAACCTGAGCGCCAGCAGCAACGCATCGGGCCAGATTCTTCTTCAAGGCCTGGCCCCCGGCTCATACAACCTGACCGCCACAGCCCAGGGCTACAGCACCGTACAGTTCTCGGTCACCTTGCAGCCGGGCGAGAGCACCAACCTGGGAGTGGTGCAGATGCTGGGCTCCACCAGCGCCACCACGGCCGTGGTCAGCGGCACGGTACGGGACAGCGCCACCGGTGATCCTCTCGGCGCGGCGACCATCACCGTGGCCGCCCAGTCCCTGACGGCCACAACCGACGCTCAAGGCCGCTACCTCATCACCGGCGTGGCGCCAGGAGCCATCAGCATCATCGCCGCCAAGACGGGGTACTTTGACGCGTCCGGCCAAGCCAGCGCCCTCGCCGGCCAGACCCTGAACTTCTCGCCCAACCTGGTGCGCAACCCCGCGGGCGGTACAGGGGGAAGCGGTGGAACCAACGAGTGCCGTATCGCGGGCACCATCACCAAAGCGGCTGATGGCACCCCCATCGCAGGCGCTACCGTGGCACTCAACGGAACCAATACAGGCGCCACCACCACGGATGCCAACGGCGCCTATGCACTGACCGGCCTGCTCTCGGGTGACACCAGCATCGGCGTCCACCAAACCGGGTTTGACACGGTCATAGCCAATACCCGCCTCAACTGCAACCCGCAAGGCAATACCGCCCTGCAGTACTCGCCCAAGCTCTACGCCAGCAGCCAAAGCCCAGCCGACGCCAACACCGCCAGCCTGAGTGGGATTGTGGTGGATGCCCGCACCAACCAGCCCATCGCGGCCGCGCAACTGACCTTCACCACCAGCACCGGCGTTGTGCGCACCGCCGCGAGCCAGACAGACGGCCGCTTTGCCGCCAGTGGCCTGGATGGCGCCAGCGTGCAACTGACCGTCGCAGCCACGGGGTACCAGGGCCTCACGGCCGGCTACCTGTTGCAGCCAGCGCAGCCCATGGACCTGGGGCAGATCCGCCTGCGACCACCGCAAGTGACGCAGCTGAGCGTCGATCTCCAGATCGTGGCAGTCCGGCGCCACACCACCCAGACCGACCCGCAGACCCTGCGCGTCTCTGGCGCAATCCAAGTCCAGGTGCGCAATGCAGGCACACAGGACGCGACGGCGAACGTGCCCGTGCTGGCTTTCCAGGACGGCAATGGCAACGGCCAATACGACGTGGGCAGCGACACCGTGCTGGGGCAAAGCACACTGGCCTCAGCGCTGGCAGCGGGGCAATCCCAGACCGCATCGATCAGCGTGGCGGGCCTCTTGCCGTTTCGCGATGCGCCGATCCATGTGGTGGTCGACCCTGCGGGGAGCGTGACGGAGAAAGACAAGGCGAACAACGTGCGCTCCAGTGCGCAGGATGTGATGTTCACTCCAACGCCAGGAACATTTACGCCCAAGTTGAAATGGCACTGGGATGGGAGTAATTCACCTTATCCCGAATACAACCAGGTAATGATGGCACCTGTTGTCGGTCGGGTTCTCGACACTAACGGGGATGGACGGATTGATGAAGCCGATACGCCATCCGTCATTTTTTCAACATTCACTATTTCTGAGAGTTACAACGGAGGAGCGACGATCCGCGTCGTCGATGGAAAGACCGGGAACCATCTGCTCTCCATTCGAGACCCGATTATCGCTGCTGCGGGTAATTTGGCCATTGCAGACCTGGATGGTGATGGACAACCAGAGATAGTCGCGATAACGCGCAATTATGAGGTCGTGGCTTACAGAAACACCGGTTCGAAATGGTGGGTTTCAGAAACTACCACCTCAGCCGATGGGTATCCGGCATGGGGTGCTCCATTCATAGCTGATATCGACGGCGATGGAAAGCCGGAGATCGTCCACGGCAAAACGGTTCTGAATTTTGATGGCACTACTAAGTGGAAAGCTTCCGGAGCACATGTGGGAAGCTCTTTTCAGAACAATGGCCGTTTCTCCATCCCACTTGTCGCGGACATTCAAGGCGAGGGAATAGGGCAGATCGTTTTGGGGGGATCGCTTTATTCGGCAACTGGTCAGTTGTTGTGGCATGCACCCATGGATGGCTTCACTGCGCTGGGTGACTTTGGAGGCAGTGGAACTCCTTCGATTGCAATCGTGCACGCGGGTGTTTTGTCGCTCCTAAGTGCCACTGGGCAAATTATGTGGTCAGTCAACTTGCCTGGAGGGGGGATGGGTGGTCCGCCGACCATAGCGGATATGGATGGTGATGGGGTGCCTGATATAGGAGTTGCTGGAGCGGCTGCATATTCTGTTTTCCGCGGGGATGGGTCGCTCCTTTGGAGTAAGGGATCACAGGATGGATCGTCCCAGATCACTGGGTCTACGGTATTTGACTTCGATGGCGACGGCGTGGCTGAAGTTCTCTACGCGGATGAAATCAAGCTGCGGGTGTTCAAAGGAACCACGGGTGAAGTGCTATGGGAGCAGCCCAACACGTCGGGAACCACCATCGAGTACCCCCTGGTCGTAGACGCCGATGCAGATGGGCGCGCGGACGTCGTGCTGGTTTCCAATGACTATGCGACGATTGCCAATGCCACCCAGTACACGCACGGCGTGCGCGTCTACGAAGACGCCAACGGAGGCTGGGTTCCCACACGCAGCATCTGGAACCAGCACGCGTACAGCATCACCAACATCAACGACGACCTGAACGTCCCGCGCAACCCCGAGCCCAGCTGGAAGAGCCACAACACCTTCCGCCTGAACCGGCGCATGGATGCGGACCCCCGGGCCATTGCAGACCTCACGGCCAGCTACGTGCGCATTGTGGACATGGGCACCCAGCCCGGCTCGCGGATCACCGTGCGGCTGGGCAACGCGGGCTCCTACAAAGTCCCTGCGGGCACGCCGGTGGCCATCTACAACACCGACCCAGCGCTTGGCCAGCCCGCAGCGCAGGCCCTGGTTGCCCAAGGCGTGACGCAGACCGTGCTGGACACGGGAGCGTACGAAGACCTGGTGCTCGTACCCGCACTGCCCCTGGCCCAGCTCAGCGCACAAGGCACCGTCTGGATCGTGGCCGACGACGACGGCGCCGGCAAACACAGCCTGCCCGACTTCGACCGCAGCAACAATACCGTGGCCGCCGACCTGGGCGCCATGGCCAGCAGCTTGCAGATCACGGTGGTGACCGACAAGCCCGCCTATGCAGAAACCGATGCCGCCACCTTCACGGCCACCGTGCGCAACGTCGGCAGCTTTGCACGGCAGGCACTGGTGCGCTTCACCGTCGAGGACGCAGCAGGCCGCGCCGTGGACATCCTGCCGCTGGGCGCTGCGATCCCTGTCGCACCCGCAGCCAACGGCCAGACCCAGGCCCCCTGGACTGCCGCCGCCGTGCTGGCCGATGCGTACCAGGTGCGGGCCGAACTGATCACCCCGCAAGGCGTGGTCTACGGCAGCGCCATCGCCCCCTTTGCCGTGCAGGCAAGTACAGCAGCGGGCTCCAGCAGTCTCAACAGCACCCGCATCAGCACCGACCGTAGTCAGTACAGCGCCACCAGCACCGTGCTGATCCAGTCGCGCATGGCCAACCTCAGCACCAACCAGCTGCAGGACGACCTCGTGCTCACCACCACCGTGATCGCGCCCAACGGGCAAACCGTCTTCAGCCGTGCTGAAGCCATCGCCCAGGCCACACCGCGCAGCCAGCGCCAATACCAATACAGCCTGGCTGCGGCATCTTTGGCGCCCGGCCTGTACCAGGCCAAGCTCCAGCTGACAGGGCCCTCCGGTGCAATGCTCTCGGCCAGCACCACCAGCTTCACCCTGGGTGACACGCAGCAGACCGGCGCAGGTGTCATCGGGCAACTGCAGGCCAACCCCTCCACCGTGGCCCTGGGAAGCGAGACCCAGCTGCAACTGGACATCGCCCACCGCGGCAACGCTGCGATCAGCGGCGCCACCCTGCGGGTGCGTGTGCTCAACCCGGATACCGGCGCCGTGCTGGCCACCTTCACCCAGGCCAACGTGCAACTGGCCGTGGGCGCATCGGCCTCGTATACCTGGAGTTGGGCAGCAACCGGCACGGCAGGCGCTGTGCTGCCCGTCGCCGCGACCATCGAGCTGAACGGCAGCGGAACAGAGACCGCGCTGGCACAAGCCACCGTGCAACTGACCGCCAGCACCGCGCTGCAACCCTTGACCGGCACCCTCACCGCCACGCCCAAGAACCTTCACGGTGGCGGAGCGGTACAGCTGAACTACAGCGCCAGCAACCCCAATGCCCGCAGCATCGACGCAGACTTCACGCTGAGCGTGCGGACGCTGGGCAGCAGCACCGTGCTGGAGCAATGGCTCCTGCCGCAGACCCTGCCCGCCAATACCAGCCTGGCGGGCAACAAAGGCTGGACGCCAACCGGCGCGGCAGGTGCCAGCTATGAAGCCAGATGGACCGCGACCGTGAATGGCGCCACCACCACGCTGGCCACCGACACCTTCAGCACCGCAGCCCCCGGGGCCAGCGTGCAGGCCCAGATCGGCAGTGGATCGGATGCCCGCATTCTCCTGCTGGTGAGCTGCAGCACCACCGACGACGGACAAGCTCAAAGCACCTCCTGCGACCAAGCCAAAGCCCAGGCGCTCCGTGCCTACCTGGGCAGCCAGGGCCTCAAGGCCGTGGTGGTCACAACCCGCGCCGAGTTTGAAACCGAGATGCGCTGCGGCAACTTCAACGTCTACTGGATCAGCGGGGGCGCCGACAAGCTCGGCGACACCGCCGTCAAGGAACTGCGCGAAGCCGCCGAACGCGGCGCCGGGCTGCTCCTGGACGGCGCGCAGTCCGCACGCGACAGCATCCTGCACAGCGTGCTGGGCGTCACCGCGCAAGGCAGCGGCGGGCAGGCCAACCCCATGGCATCCCTCGGTGGCACCCTGTACAGCGCCGCAGGCGATCTGCCCGTGCAAGGAACCCCCGTGCGCTACAGCCTCAACGGTGCCACAGGGCAGGGCACACTGACCGGCGGCGCAGTCGCCATCGCCAGCCGCGACGTAGGCAAGGGCCGCGGCCTGGTCTTTGCCTTCAGCTTCGCCACCTTGGCGGCACAAGCTCAGGCCAGCACCGACAGCCAGCTCACCGCCGTGCTGCAAAGCAGCCTGCGCTACCTGGGCAGCCCCGCCTTCAACACCGGCGTCCCACACGCCCCCCAGACCCTGGCGACAGAGCTGTACAACAACGGCTCCGAGGCGGTCAACGTGCGCCTGCAAGCCACCTTGCCAGCGGGCGTGCAATTCCTGGGCGCCAGCCGCGCCTCCATTCCCACGGCCCCCGTGGCGCAGGCCAACGGCCAGACCCTGGTGGAGTGGCGCATCGACTTGGCCGCAGGTGCATCGGCCGTGGTCAGCCTGCACGCCAGCGCCGCCGCCGAAGGCAGCTACAGCGTGCCCATCCTCGTGGAGACCCGCAGTGCGAACGGCGGTGCGAACGCACCGGCCGCAAGCCAGACCCTCACGCACAGCCTCGTGGTGCGCAGCGCCCAGAACCTGGCCGGCGATGCGGGCCAGCTCGTGGCAGCACTGCAGGCCAACGGCACGGCGGATGCCAACGCAGCCGTCACGGCCCGCTCGGCAGCCACCAGCGCCGCCCAACTGATGGGGCAGGGCCGCCATGCGGAAAGCCTGCTCCAGTGGGTTGCCGCGGCCGACGCCGTGCGCAGCCTCAGCGGCAGCGTCAATGCACAAAGCAAGGCCGAGGCCCGCTTGGCCATTGCACTGGCGCTGCAGGCGGCAGAACGCCAGCTGTGCCAGCAATGGGCCTGCATCACCGGCGAGCTGGAGTTCCGCGTGAACAACCAGACCAGCCGCCAGGTGCCCCTGCAAGACACCATCGTGGGCAGCCGCACCATCTTCAACAACTGCCCCCCGCAGATCAAGGACATCCCGGTCACCTCGCTCTGGATCAACCGCCGCACCGGTGCCAGCGTGCAAAACCTCTGGGACAACCTCACCATCCCGGGCCACCAGAACAACCGCCGCGACAATGGCTGGCAGGCCCTGGGGCAAGACGGCGACACCATCGACGTCACGCTGACCGCCGAATGGCAGGGCCAGCTCCGGCACCTGGACCGCGACGCCTTCCGCATCATCGTCAACCCGCCGGTCCTCTCCGGTGGCGTCACCGCCAGCCCCGCCCATGCCAAGGCAGGGCAAAACGTCAACATCACCCGCACCATCCGCAACAGCGGCGCCATGGGCAAGGACATCCCCGTGCAACTGCGCACAACCAACGTCACGCGTGGCGGCAGCACACAGATCTGGAGCCAGGCGCTCACGCTCAACCCGGGCGAGACCAGCAACGGCAACACCAACTGGCAGGTGCAGGGCACCACAGGAGACGTGGTCCGCGTGCAGCTGATCGCAACGCTGGGTGCGGCCGAGCAGATCCTGGGAACCGTTGACTTCACCGTGGACCCGTAGGCCACGAGCTGCCGACACAACGGAACCTATAGCCAAGCCCTTGTAAGTAATGCAGGGCACAGAACAAAGCTGAGAGGGAGAAGAAAAAGATGGAAGCATTGAACACCCGGCACGCATGGCGCCCCGTACTGCGCCCCGTGTCTGGCGTCGTGATCGCAGCCCAGTTGCTCTTGGCCATCCAGCCCCTGAGCGCGCTCGCCCAAGACGGCCGTGCCAACACATCGCCGGCCGCCCAGGCCCAGGTGCAGCGCCTGGCCCAGTGGCAGCAGCGCATCGAGCAGGGCAAGATCGAGCAAGCACGCGCGGCCCAGCCCGCAGGGGCCGTGGCCAGCGAACGCACCAGCCGCAACCTGGCCCGGGTGCACGACCTGCTCAAAGGCATCAAGGCCCGCACAGAGCGCCCTACGGCAGTGCGCAGCACCAGCCGCAACGGCAACAGCAACGGCATCGCCAACGCCTTCACGCCCAAAGCCACCGCCACCGACGAGCAGGCCAACCAGGCCGCCCAGGAGGAGATCAGCCAACTGCTGGCCGCCATCGATGCGGACACCGACGCCGTGCTGGCCGACTTTGCGGCCCTGCGCCAGCAACTGCAGGCCCAGCAGGTCAGTCCGGAAATCCTTGCCCGCCACGACCAGACCCAGGCCGAGCTGGACAAGCGCGCCAATGAACTGCGCAGCCTCATCCGCCAATGGCGCCAGGCCCCTGGGGCGGCCACACTGAGCGCCCTGGATACCTACTTCGAACGCTACCCCGCCGTGAGAGAGCGCCCGCCACTGGACCCCGCCAAACTGCCCTGGAGCAACCCCAAGCCCAATCTGCGCCCGCCGGCGGAGACAAAAATCGCTTGGTTCCAAAAATTGAACAAAAACCAGCAAGTCAAACTTGCCCAGGTGGGTGGCGGGCTGAGCGGCCTCCAGTTCAGTATTCCCCCCGAGCCTGGGCAGGCTCCGGCGCCTGCAGATCTGGCGGAAACCGAGGATGTTCAACTCAGTGCAATCGTCAAGGCGCAGGCGGCGCAGCTGAACCACAACCCCGTGGAGATCGCCGCCTGGGTCCGAAACAACATCAACTGGCTTCCCACCTGGGGTTCGGTCCAGGGCTCCGAGTTGACATTGCTCAATCAAAGCGGCAACGCCATTGACATTGCATCGTTGACCGTCGCTCTTCTGCGGGCATCGGGAATACCTGCGCGTTACGTCATTGGCACGGTGGAAGTAGATGCCGCGCAACTGCAAAATTGGATTGGCGACGCCAGCAGCCCATGGGTGGCCATCGACCTGATGCAGCAGGGCGGCATAGCGTCACGCGCCGTGGTGAGTGCAGGTGCTGTGCAGAAGATCCGTATGGAGCACGCGTGGGTCAAGGCCTACGTCAACTGGGCTCCAGGCCGCGGCGCGCGCCAGGGTGGCGCTGCTGTCACACCGCCTGTCACCTTTGAAGGCCTGCCCCAACACCCCCATCCAAACGCCGGCCTCAATGCCTGGGTGGATCTGGATACCAGCTACAAGCAGTACACCTTCACCAAGCCTTTGGACATTGCGGCGGCAGTGCCGTTGGACACCGAAGCGCTACGGCATTCCGTGACCGCTGGCGTGAACACTGCACAGGGATACGTGGAAGGCTTTAGTGAGTCTGCTGCCATAGGGCAACTGCAGAACTACCAAGCGCGCGTCAGTGCCTATCTTGCAGGCAGACCTGCCCTCACGCTGGGCGATCTCGTCAAATCCCGCGAAGTCATCTCGGATACCAGCACCCTGCTTGCAGGCGTGCCACCCTTTCCAGCACTGGTCGCGCAGCAAATGACCAGCTTGCCCGCCAGTTTGCGTCACTCTGTGGTGGTGGGGCTCTACGCGTCTGCATTCGACCGATCACAGGATAGTCCGCAAATGACATGGCGGGTCAGCCTGCCAGCGCTGGGTGCCCGCCGCCTGGGGGTGACCTACGAGCCTGCGTCGGCATCGGATGCGCAAATGCTGGCCGATCTCAAGGCACAGGGGGCAACCAGCTTCCCGGCGTACCTCCTCAACCTTCGCCCCACCGTCAGGCTGGATGGAACCAATGCGGCGACCGCTCCCGTGGTCCGCGCTGGCTCCGCACAAGCGTGGAGCATCACGTTTGAGAACCCATCAGGAATCGATAGCGGTAGCGTCAGCTTTGACAACACCGCGGGTGATGAGATCGTGTTCGGTGTCAATGGCAATGGCATCGGCCTCAATACCGTGATGTACCGCGTCGCCCAAGACTCAGCGCAAAGTGCAGCCAGCAATCTTGAGCATGCGGCACTGCTTTACTGGCTGGAGCATGATCAGTTCGATCAGATGATCGCCTCCCGTCTGAGAGTGCTCACCACGCGGCAGCCTTCCGTCATGCAGATGAGCGCACCGCTGACGGTCCGCTACTTCTATGGCATCGCGAGGTCCGCCAGTTACCAGTCACGGGTAGGCGATGCCAAGCGCGTGTTGACAGCGGCAGCCGCCCCCGACGAAGGCCTGCGGCGCCAGTTCATGGTGCACGCAGGCATCCAGGGCTCCAGCATTGAGGGCTCGGTGCTCGACCAGTTGTTCAACCGACCTGACGAAACGTCGGTGTCTACAACCCAGATCATGGCCATCGCAGCGCGAGAGGGCCAACGCATCTACAGCATCACGCAGGAGAACATCAGCAGTGCGCTGCCGGCTTTGGCGGTGGACAGCGCAGTCAAGGAGGATATTGAAAATGCCGTAGCGAACGGCATGGTTGCCTTTGTGCCCGAACGAGAAATTGCACACAAGGGCTACCGCGGTGTGGGCTACATCCTCATGGACCCGGACAGTGGAGCAGCGGCGTACTTGATTGATGGCGGCCGCAATGGCCTGAGCCAGCCCGACTGTGTTGCGGGAGTGACGCCTCCGGAGGCAGAGATATCGGTGAGCACTATCATGAATTGGGAAGCGCTCGGTCCTGCCTTAGTCGGCTTCACGGCTGGTGGTGCAGCTAAGGAAGCGGAACGGCAAGCCGCCAAGATCGCGAGCGAGGCGATTGCACGAGCTGCCAAAACATCGGCGCAACGCATAGCTGCGCGCACGGGTCCGCGCGTCTTGACCGCACTTGCAGTTCCTGGCGCCAACGTGGTGATGGGGGTCGCGCTGGCAGCCGCCCTCACGGTGGAAATATACCTGCTTATGATTGAAATCAAGCTGGTCATGGCGGAACTGGGTATACAGCAGCTGACGCGCACAGAAGAGGACACTTGCGAGTGCAAGAAGAATTCCAACGACCCTAAATGCGCGTGCAAGAAGATTCCGACTCCGCACAAGCCGGCTTTGCCGCCGGATATGAGCACGGCCTACAACCGGCGTGTGAAATTCCACCACCAGTGTGCGGACTCCAGTGGAAATAGTTATCCAGGTAATGATGTGCAGATAATAAGTAAGCAGGGGGGGGCGGCCACGGTTGACTTGTTCAATGAAGGCACGCAGACGGCCTGCGAGGTCAAGACCAGCTTCAGGGATACGCCTTATGAACCTTGGATATTAGACAAATGGAAAAGCAAGGTGATTGGGCAGATCAATCGACAAATTACCATTGCGCAACAATGCAACTGGAATCATTGCATTGTTGTCAATAAAGCTTGGCTGAAAGAAGAACTTAGTAGCATTGGAACCACAATCTATCTGAGGCCCAGTTGTGCACAGCCCATAGAGAATGATCCTTTCGAGCGACCGATCCCAGGGCTAGATTGAGAAGAAAATTATGCGATCATCCATGAGTTTCGAGGCATCCTGGTATATCAGGCGTGCATTGCTTGATATGAGTCATATTGGAAAATTAATAAATTTGATAAACAAATTTACACTTGCGGGAGATCAAAAATGGAATGTTAAGATTTTCCAAAAAATTGGTGATGGTCATGTGGATGCCAATCAACTGAAAGACGATCCTGCGGGTAAGGAATTGTTGCTTGCAGCAGACAGCCAGAAAGAGGGAGGGCTGACGAAGGCCTATTACTACAGAGATATGCCGACACCTGCTGGTCCTGGAGTGGATCGTGATGTGATCAGCTTCATGATTGACCCCAAATTTCCTGGCAATGACGGGCCTTATGTTTTACTGGAGTTCAATTGCAAAATTGCATCACAGGTTGCCCATAATCTATTTGTGGAATTATCACAAGTTTTTTATACGGACTTTTGTTGGCACATTCCTGAGTACTGGGGCTCCTACGGGTGGGTTAGGACAATCATGGAGGCCGCCTTGCAAAGAGACTACGAATGGGGGCCTTTAGATAGCCGTTGCCACCCCAAAGAAATTGCCCTCGCCAAATCCCTGGCTGCAGCGCTGCCCCGCATTGGCTTCGAGTACTACCCCCCCAACTCCAAGCCCCCCTTGCTCCCCCAGCGTCTAGGCTGGCTCAACTGCTGGAGCGCAGAAGTGGCGGAGCACCTAGGCTTTCCCGATCCGCAAAAGGATGCAGACCTGCTGCCCCTGTGCCACCAGCTTCCATCTGGTCACTGGATCGTTCAGCTCACCGAGGATCCACTGGATTTGACCCGTCCTGATCATGTTGAGGCCATCGTGCGCGCCTATTGGCGCTTCGACAAGATAGGCCGCCGCTCCAAGCCAGCGGCCAAGAAAGCGAAGGCCAAGGCTGCCCCGGTGGACGCGGACAGCTTGAACACTTACCGGATTCACCAAAGCGATGAAAGCGGCAATTGGTGGCAATCAGACTATCCGCCGATCCAGGCCAGCAGCGAAGAAGAGGCCTTGCGCATTTACTTTTGCAAGCTCTCGCGCAGTAGAATGCCGCGCCCTCATGAAACCTTGAACCGGTTGTGCAAGGCCTACGACGCTGTAGCGCTGGAGGTCGGAGGATTGCCGCGTGGAGAGGATGTGCAAGCACGGTTGGCGGAATAGCGGTGACAAGGTGGGCCGGTGGGACCGCTGGGCGCCCTCCCTGGTTACGTCCAATAGGCCACATCCTCATTGGTGTGCAACTGCTGCTGGCGCTCCAGCCCCTGAGCGCGCTCGCACAAGACGGCCATGCCAACACATCGCCGGCCGCCCAGGCCCAGGTGCAGCGCCTGGCCCAGTGGCAGCAGCGCATCGAGCAGGGCAAGATCGAGCAAGCACGCGCGGCCCAGCCCGCGGGGGCCGTGGCCAGCGAACGCACCAGCCGCAACCTGGCCCGGGTGCACGACCTGCTCAAAGGCATCAAGGCCCGCACAGAGCGCCCTACGGCAGTGCGCAGCACCAGCCGCAACGGCAACAGCAACGGCATCGCCAACGCCTTCACGCCCAAAGCCACCGCCACCGACGAGCAGGCCAACCAGGCCGCCCAGGAGGAGATCAGCCAACTGCTGGCCGCCATCGATGCGGACACCGACGCCGTGCTGGCCGACTTTGCGGCCCTGCGCCAGCAACTGCAGGCCCAGCAGGTCAGCCCGGAAATCCTTGCCCGCCACGACCAGACCCAGGCCGAGCTGGACAAGCGCGCCAATGAACTGCGCAGCCTCATCCGCCAATGGCGCCAGGCCCCTGGGGCGGCCACACTGAGCGCCCTGGATACCTACTTCGAACGCTACCCCGCCAGCAAACCCCGCCCCCAGGGCAACCCCGCCAAGCTGCCCTGGAGCACACCCCAGCCCAACCAGCGCCCCCCCGCGGAAACCCAAGTGGCCTGGCTACAGAACCTGCACAAGGCGCAGACCGTCCAGCTGGCCCAGGCTGGCGCAGGCACTGGCGGACTCCAGTTCAACATCCCGCCCGAACCCGGGCAGGCGCCCACGGCGGCCGACTTGGCAGAAACCCCGGAAGTCACCCTCACGGCGGCCATCCGCGCCAAAGCCCAGGAGCTGGGCAACAACCCCGTGGCCATCCACAACTGGGTGCGCAACAGCATCGAATGGACCCCCACCTGGGGCGCCATCCAAAGCGCACAAGACACCCTGGACAAACAACGCGGCAACGCCGTGGACATCGCCAGCCTGCAGATCGCCCTGCTGCGCGCAGCAGGCATCCCCGCCCGCTACCAGTTCGGCACCGTGGACATGCCCGCCGCCCAGGCCATGAACTGGGTGGGCAACGCCAGCAACCCCCAGGCAGCCCTGCAGATCCTGAACCAGGGCGGCATCGCTGCCCGCGGCATGGCCCAAGGCGGAGCCATCCAGACAATCCGCTTTGAACATGCCTGGGCGCAGGCCTACGTCAACTGGGCCCCCGGGCGAGGCCACCGCAACGCCACCCCCACCCAGCACGTCAATCCCAACGGCCCCCTGAACGCCTGGGTGGCCTTGGACGCCAGCGTCAAGCAATACACCTACGCAGCAGGCCTGGACCTGCAAAGCGCCGTCCCCCTGGACGCCCAGGCCCTGCTCAGCGCAGCGCAAAGCGGCGCCACCGTCAACGAACAAGAAGGCTGGGTGCAAAACCTCAACCAGGCCGCCATTCAAAGCCAGCTCACCAGCTACCAGAGCCGGCTCAAGACCTACATCGACACCCAAAAGCCCAATGCCACCGTGGGCGACGTCATCGGCAAAAAGATCCTCCCCCAGACCGTGCACAGCGTCCTGGCAGGCGTGACCCCCCTGGCCATCGTCCAATTGGGACAACAAGCCACCGCAGTGCCCGCCAGCCTGCAGCACCAGTTCAGCTATGCGCTCAGCGACAGCTGGGGCAACGAACTGCTGAGCTACACCGCCCCCACCAGCCGCCTCGTGGGCAAACGCCTGACCCTGAGCTACACCCCCGCCGACCAGGCCACCGCCGACTTGATCGCCAGCTACCTGCCAAAGCCCCACGCAGACGGCAGCCCCATCCAGCCCAGCGAGCTACCCAGCAGCCTGCCGGGCTACCTCATCAGGCTCAAACCTCAGATCACCTTGGACGGTCAGGTGGTGGCCCAAAGCAGCACCGCCATCACCATGGGATCCGACCTGCAAGGGCAGGGCGGCTTCACGCAGCTGTACGACCCCACACAATGGGACCTGACGCCAGACCAAAGCCACGTGGCAGGCCAGGCCACCGCCATTGGCATCAGCGCGGGCGGCATCAGCGCCAAGCAGCTGGACACCTTGAAGACAAGACTTGAAACCACCAAGAATCAACTGCAGGCCAACAACCTGCAGAACCTCACCGGCGAGCAAATCTCGGGCGACCTGCTCACCGCCACCATCTGGAGCTGGTTTGCGGCAGCCGAGAGCCACAACCGACTCTCCCAAAACCAGGCCAACGTGATTGAAAACCCCGGCCTGTCCTACGGTCTGTTCCACGCGGTGGCCAACCCGGTGTACAACTGGGGCGTGGTGAGAAAGGTGAGCTTCCCCGGAGTGAACATCGACATCGGGCACATCAGGAACATCACCTGGGCGAAAGACAACGACCCGCAAAAGTGGATCAGCTACAACCGGCTGCGGGGCCAGTACATGAGTGCACTGGAGCACGCGGTGCCTGAGAGGTTCTTCAGCGACCCCAGTCAATGCAACCTGCAAGGAAACCCCAACCCCACGGCGGGCCTGCCAGACTGCCCGCAAGGCATCTCAGCAGTGAAGGCCCTGGGGATAGCAGCGGCCCAGGGGCAGAGGATTTACACGATCACGCAGAGGGTCTACAACGACAACCCGGGGATCGTGAATACGGCGCTGTCAGCGCACAGCTATGACATGCAGAACAGGGTGCAGCAGTCGCTGGATGCGGGGTACGAGGTCACCATTCACGAGCGGCCTATTACGCAGAGTGGGTGGACGGGGGCGGGGTACACCGCCATTGATCCAAGTACGGGGGCGGGGGCTTACACCATTGAAGGCGGGGGTAATGGTGGATACAAAGACCACTTGGAGAATGCGCCTGGCGTGCGATTGCTGAATTTTTACGGAGTGGGTGCGCCTCCAAGCTCTTACGAGGCCCCACTGTTAATCTCGATGTATAGCTTGGCCGTTTTGGCCATCTATTCGGCAGTAAATACCGTTTCAGAAGTGGTTGAGTGCTATAAATCGCAAATTGCAGAGGCACTATTATTTATTATTCTGGCCATAGCCGTTGCGCTGATCGCTTCTGCTTTAACTGGCGGCGGAGCGTTGGGGCCTGCTGTAGTGGCGGTAACTAGCCTGCTAATTTCAACAAGTGCAAGTGCGGGTGCTCCGAAAAATCCCGAGTGCACATTGCCAGTTATGCGCTTACAACTTCAGGTTAGTCCCCGCGCTTCGGGCACACAAACCTTCGAAACATGGGGGCAGCCCCTTGAGGGAAAAGCTGGCGTTGGGGTTACGACTCGGCAGGTGAGAGATAAGATGGAGAATATGTTCAATGAAAGACCTCTCTGGTTCCCCGGGAACGTGGATTTGAGAGGAATGATCATATCGATGAGTATATGCATAAAGAGATATCCTCCGTTTGGCACATCAGGAAATGCACACGAACAAATATGTTCCCCTGAGCAGCGTGCATACAATGGACTTTACTATCGATTGGATCTTGAAAATATTCATGGAGTGAACCTAAAGGAATAAAATGAATTTGTCGGAAAATTATAAACAATCAATTGCTTTGGCACATCTAGGGAATTTTTCTCAACTAAATGAATTTATCGATCAACTTCAGGCGACAAATCGGTTTGGTCAAGAGTTAGATGACTTAATTGCCTGCGCATGCGAGAGTTACGATGATGCTTCATGTTCGCTAAAAATAACCATTCTATCCATGCTATACAAGTTGGATGAAGAGGTCGCCTATAAGATGGCTAGGAATGATTTAAAAGAGGTGTATAAAGCATTTCGTGATCATGGAAGTCATCTTCATCAGGTTATATTTTCCATTGTGCGCCATGACAATATAGACGTGGCAACATCCTCAATTGAATATGATAAAAATATGCGAATCGCCTTTGCTCTGATAAATAAGTTAAATGTGAATGATTTTATTGATAAATAATTGTGGTAATTAGGCGTGGGGTGGATTTGCTACACAAAATAATTGCGTCCAGAGCTAAATTCAGGCCCTACACAGGCGGTAGCTCCAACCCAGCCGAGCGAGCTGCCCCGCAGCCTGCCGGGCTACCAGACCAAAGCCACGTGGCATGGGCAGGCCACCGCCATCGGCATCAGCGCCAAGCAGCTGGGCACCTTGAAGACAGACTTGAAACCACCAAGAACTGACTGCAGGCCAACAACCTGCAGAACTTGACCGGTGAGCAGATCAGCGGAGACCTGCTCACCGCGACGATCTGGAGCTGGTTTGCGGCAGCGGAAAGCCACAACCGGTTCTCCCAAAAAACCAGGCCCAAATGATCGAGGCCCCGGCCTGTTCTACGGCCTGTTCCATGCGGTGGCCAACCCCATCTACAGCTGGGGCGTGGTGAGAAAGGTGAGCTTCCCCGGGGTGAACATCGACATCGGGCACATCAGGAACATCACCTGGGCCAAAGACAACAACACTGACGCGTGGGTTGCCTATAACCGTTTCAGAGGCCAGTACATGAGCGGTTTGGAACATGTAGTTCCAGCTCATTTTTTAAGCGCTACTTCAATATGCAATTTGTCAGCCACGTCCTCGCCAATACCCGGATTGCCAGACTGCCCCCAGGGCGTGTCAGCAGTAAAAGCCCTTAGTGTCGCGGCAAGCAAAGGACAAAAAATCTACAGAATCACTACGGATATCTATAACGACAACCCGGGCATCGTGGGCACGGCGCTGTCAGCGCATAGCTATGACACGCAAAACAGAATCCAACAATCTCTGGATGCTGGATATGAGGTGACGGTCCATGAACGGCCGATCACAGAGAGTGGATGGATAGGGGCGGGGTATGTTGCAATAGATCCGGCAACAGGTGCTGGCGCATATTCTATTGAAGGTGGTAGTAATGGGGCTGCTATTTTTGGATTGATAGTTCTAATAGCTGCTATTGTGTTGTTGGCGATATGACTTGCCCCAATTATTGCGGCTGGTATCGCAGCAGCTATGACGAGCTTGGTCAATGCATATGTGATTTATGTCGCTGAATTGGCACTTGTTAGAATTGGGACTCTGGTGGTTCAGGGCAACATGACTGCAGCGGTAATTTGGGCGCAAAGAATCGACTTGATTCCAGCATCGGATAGGGTTCGAATTTATATGCAAACTTATATTTCTTATATTATTCAAAATCCAGCAACTGATTGGGCTAAGCGAAATTTAGCTCAAGTGATTCAGGAGATTTTATTAAAATGAAGGGTATTTTTGTTCTAATTAGGCTGGTGTGGGAGTCTGTGCGCGACAGAAAGCAGTTTGAATCTTTTAGAAAAGAGTGGCGCCCATTGGCTCCTGATAAAAATGAGATATTGAGAGAGGCAGAGCGGAGAAGACTGGGGAGTAAATCTACCTTGGTCGAGAAAGAGGTCAACGACTGAACTAGATGTTGGTTGGTTCGTGGCGGCGGCGCCTGTTCCATACGGTGCCCACCCCGCGTACACCTGGGGCGTGGCGAGAAAGGTGAGCTTCCCCGGAGTGAACATCGACATCGGGCACATCAGAAACTTGAGCTGGGCGAAAGACAACGACCCGCAAAAGTGGATCAGCTACAACCGGCTGCGGGGGCAGTACATGAGTGCACTGGAGCACGCGGTGCCTGAGAGGTTCTTCAGCGACCCCAGTCAATGCAACCTGCAAGGAAACCCCAACCCCACGGCAGGCCTGCCAGACTGTCCGCAAGGGATCAGCGCAGTCAAGGCGCTGGGGATTGCAGCGGCGCAGGGGCAGAGGATTTACACGATCACGCAGAGGGTCTACAACGACAACCGGGCCTCGTGAATACGGCGCTGTCAGCGCACAGCTATGACATGCAGAACAGGGTGCAGCAGTCGCTGGATGCGGGGTATGAGGTCACTATCTAGGAACAACCTATCACAGAGAGTGGGTGGACAGATCTGTTCCCAGTTTCGTCGGGCAGGGTACCCGGCGCCCCGGTAGCGTCCCCGTACCATGGCAAGCATTCAAGAAAGACCGGGTGGCGAATGCGGCTGTCAGCGGTCATCAGGATCGCGGCCCGAACCCTTTCAGCTACACCACTGCGGGTCGGAACGAGAAAGGTCTGCCGGCGGAAGTGGCTTGGCGCTGCGTGCCGCCATGGCAGCTCCCTATAGGTAGCAAGTGAATTCAACCGTTCGATACACTTGAACACATATGTATTCATATGGAGGAGCGGAGATGAACTTGCGCAGTGCCTGCGTCGGCTTGGCGTTCTTGGCCGCGGCGAACGCGGCCCAAGCCATTTACACAATCAACATCGATCAGGTGGGCGCGGATGTTGTGATGACAGGCTCCGGCTCGCTCAATACGAGTTCAATGTCTGCGTTGACAACCATCGGGTTGTGCGCTGCAGGACACGGGTTGATCCACAACAACGCTATCTGCATTGGGACTGAAACGACTGCCGACATGTTCAGCGGTGTGCTATTCCCAAGCTTGACTGGCGTAGCCTCCACACCACAGGCCGGCACTGGTTCCATGGGGCCTGGCGTCTACATTCTCGGTGCCGATCTTTATTTGCCCGAGAACTACATCTCTGAGGCTTCCATCTCGAACTCAACGACGTTCGCGGGGACAACCCTCGCGGGAGCGGGGCTGACCGTCGGAACCCGAACGCTCTTCCTGCCCTCGGGCGACGAGATCATCATCAACATCGGGCTGGCTCCGCCGCCAGTTGTCCCCGCCGCCAGCATTCCTACCTTGAGTGAGTACGCCTTGATGGCCATGGCGTCAATGATGGCCATGCTGGGCATCGCAGCAGTGAGACGCAGGAAGGGCTGAAGGCTGCCCGGGCTTTCCAGCAGGAACCCCGATCAGCGGCAGCGCCACTGCCGGGCCCCAGCTATGCACACAGGACCCGAAGTTGACGTGTCGGTTGACTTTTGAGGTTGGCGGGTGCACGCCATCTGGCAGTTTCAGGCTGCTTGCTGCTGCCAATCAACCAACGTCCGCCCCAGGTCTTTTGGGTGGCCACGAGGACCGCGGCGTGTTCCTGGATCGCTGCGGGCCAGCTTCCGCACATCGACAACAGCCACGGCATCGCGCCGCGGGGGAACCTCCAGGCGGCGTGCACAGCGCTAGGTGTGATGTCTCAATAGGTTGTTCATCCGTCTCGGATTTGGGAAGCTGTGGTTACCAGGCCAAGCAACTCAAGTCAGGAGAGACGGATGAACAGTCATAAGCATGCCCGCTTGACGGCTGCGGGTCGAGCCCTGCTGGTCAGCAGGGTATTGGACGAAGGCTGGTGCGTGACAGCGGCCGCCCAGGCCATGGGCGTGAGCTGCCGCACCGGGTTCAAGTGGCTGGCCCGCTTCAGGGCCGAAGGCACAGCAGGGCTGTGTGATCGAAGCTCGCGACCGCATCACAGCCCCACAGCTTGCCGCCCCGAACAGGTGAGCCAGTTCGAACTGCACCGCCGACAACGCCTGCCGTTGTGGCGCATCGCCCGCGAGTGCGGCCGCAGCCTGTCCACCGTGGCCCGGCACATGGCCCGCCTGGGCTTGAGCCGCTTGAGCGCCTTGCAACCGCCCGTGCCCGTGTGCCGCTATGAGCGGGCCAGCCCTGGCGAGTTGCTGCACATCGACACCAAGCGCCTGGGACGCATCCAGGGCGTGGGCCACCGAATCACAGGCCAGCGCCAGCACCGCAACCGAGGCATCGGCTGGGACGCCGTGCATCTGGCCATCGACGATCACTCCCGGGTCTCCTTCGCCCGGGTGTTGGGCGATGAGACGGCCCTGAGCTGCGTGCAGTTCCTGCGCCAGGCCGTGGACTACTACGCCAGCCTGGGCGTGCGCATCGAGCGCGTCATGACCGACAACGGCGCGGGCTACAAGAACACCTTCGGGGCAGCCTGCCAGGAACTGGGCATCCGGCACATCCGAACACGGCCCTACACGCCCAAGACCAACGGCAAGGCCGAGCGCTTCGTGCAGACCAGTTTGCGCGAATGGGCCTATGCCAGACCCTACGAGAGTTCAGCCCAGCGCCAAGCTGCATTGCAGCCATTCATTGACGGCTACAACTGGTGTCGACCACACTCCGCTCTCAACCATCAGCCGCCCATCAGCCGCATTCCGGCCATGAACAACCTCCTGAGAATCAACAGCTAGGCCACACGGCCATTCTTGAAGACCGTGCGTTCGGTTTCGCGCGGCTGGCTGCCGTCGGGCTGGCTTGCCATGCGCGCCACGGGGCCCTGCAGAAAGCCTGCCACCAGTTGGCCTTCGCGCCATTGGCGCATGTCGGCATCGAGGCTCAGCATTTCGACCAGGCGCCCCGTGCCCTGGGGGGCCAGGTCGTTTCCCTGCGCGTCCAGGCAGCGCAGGTAGCGCGTGGCGCCATCATGGCCCTCGATGCTTTCGGTGTTGAGTGCGCCGCTGGGCCAGTAGCGCAATTGATGTTCGCCCTTGTCTTGGCGCCTGCAGCGCAGCAGTGGTGCGCCACAGGGGTAGAAGTGCTCGCTGCACAACTCCTCTCCGTACCAGTACAACTGCGTGCTTTCGCGCTGGCCCTGGGCGTCGAAAGCCTCATGAAGGCCATGGTGGCCCAGGCCCAGTGCCAGCCGGTCGCTGCGCACGGACTGCAGGGCGCCACTCATGAAGTGCTCGCCGCTGGTCCAACTGTTGCTGGCCTGGCTGGGGTAGTGGATCCAGTGGCGACCGCGCTCATTGCCAAAGCCCTGTGTCTCGCACTGCAGCAGCGTGCGGTCGGGCGAGAACCAGACCACGTCGCAACCGCAGTCCTGATTCTCGAAGACGTTGGGGCCGATGGGAAAACCATCCACGAAGCGCAGGCGGTGCGCACCGTCTGCAAGCGTCACATGCTCGACACCGCTGCCACGCAACCCGGGCACGGCCGCCAGGGCGAAATAGCGGTGTGGGTGGCGCACGATGTCCTGCTCCAGCCGCTGGCGGACAGCGTGGTGGGCGAAGAATTCGGTGGCGATGGCTGCAAGGCGCTCCCCGTGCGGGGCGAGCAGATCCTGGTAGGCGTCCCAGGCATCTTCGTCACAGCCTTCTTCTCCCTCATCGTCATCATTTTCTTGGTCCGGATACGCCTGCGCGACCATATTCCAGATCGCGTGCACTTCCTCGATCAGCGGCAGCACGGACGCATAGACGGGATTGGCCGCGATGATGCCCGGCACCGCGCTTGCATCGTCCAGATGCGCGGCCACGTTGTCGAAGTATTGATCCACGCCGCCGTTGGAGACCTGCGCGTCGAACAGGTCGAAGTAGTACACCGCCCGCGCCAGTGGCGCGAAGCCGTCAGGTCCGGATGCGTGCAGCGCATCGACGATGGCACGGCTGAAGTACGGGGCGCAGCGCAGCAGCGCGGGCCAGTCGGCAAGGGGCAGTCGTGGGCTCATTCCATGTCCTTGTGCTGTTTCAGGAAGGTCTCGCAGACCTCGGGTCGGTTCAGCCACCGGGCCGATTGGTCCTCCATCGCTTCGGCATCATCGGAGCCGGGCGAGGTGATGAACAGAACCGCAGCGTTGGCCCCCTGGCGGTGCCGGCCCAAGAAGCCCTCGTTGTCCAGCCGCTTCAATGCCTCGATCAGGGCGTGAGGCTCCTGGGCCTTGACGGTGTCGGATGAAGCCACGTCACCGGAGCCATGGCCCTGTCCATGGTCTTCATTCTTTATGCTCCCGTATTGATAGCTGCTTGCGCTTTGTGGACGGGCGCTGGTGGCTATTTTCATTTACGTCACCTGTACGAAGAAGATGCCGCTGCAGTCGGTGCTCTCGCTGGCCTGCGTGGGCAGGTACAGGTAGCCTACCCCGTCGGCCAGGTAAAACAGGTTGCGCAGCGGCGCGGGCAGGGTGCCGCCGTCGATCTGCAATGCGAAGGCTAGGCCGCCGAGTTCCAGGTCTTCGTCTTGCAGCCATTGCGGCGCACCGCCGATGAAGGACCGCGCGTCCCCGCCGGCCTGCACGTGGATGCCGTGCGGGGGCAGTTCCAGCGCGCTCTGCACCAATGTGCCGGCCTTGTGCACCAGCACTTGCGTGGTGCCCCGGCGCAGCAGTGCCAGTTCGGCCGGGTCGCCGTGGTAGGTGATCTCGTCGAGGAAGTACGTGCCCGGCGCGTAGGTGGTGAAGACCGAGGCGATGCGGCGAGCACCAGCGGCCGGCCCGAGGGGCCGTGCGGCCAGTGGGCCACGCCGCCGATCAGCGCGCCGCCGCCCAGGCGGGGCGCCAAGGGGTGAACGCCGTCAGGGGTGATGGTGAGGGGTGTCGGCATGGTTTTGCTTCACATGTGATGGCTGCTTGCGCTTGCTGGGAGGGTGGTGGAGGTCGGTTTAGATCAAATCACTTCTTTCATCACACGCAGCGCCAGCAGTGCATACGGTACTGGGAGATGCTGGTCAATCGCAATCTGCGAAGCAAGGTGCGAAGTAGTCTTCGTAGAAGTCGATAAAGCTGGGTCCGGTGCGATCGACATGGCCGCTGTGCGAGCTGGGGTAGAAGTGCACCACGGGATTTTCGCCGTCCACCACGCGCGATGTATCCAGGCAGGACGGCTCGTTGTCGTCCCCATTGCACTGAATGGCCACGAGGTAGCAGTGGCGTGAACCCGCGTCTTGCCGCCAATGCAACGTGTCGTCGTGCGCGGTGCCGCGCCCGCCCAGTGGCTCGCCCGCGGGTATTGCGGAAATCGGGAACAGATCCAACCCACCGTCGCCGGTGCGCAGGATGAAGTTGCGGACTGAGCCGGAGATGCGCAGGTTGAGTGCCGCCTCGACGTTGGCGATGGCCTGCTCGATGCTGGCACCGGCTCAGCTGACTTCGGCATCGGTATCCTGTCGCGCAAGATCATGCAGACGGATAACCAAAGTGCCGATGCGTTCACGGGAGCGTGAATTCCTGATGTTCTCTTTGGCAGTGGCATCTGATCTGGGGTTCATGGCACATCCTGCCTCCGTGCCTCCGTGCCTCCGTGCCTCCAGACCCAGGCTGGCGCCAAAGGTCCGGCGTGGATGTGGCGCAGCGCGGAGGCTGCCAAGGAAATCAAGATGCTGATTGGTGAAAGCGTTTCACGGGTTGGCCAGGGCGCCACACTGGTTGACCAGGCCGGCACAACGATGACCGAAGTGGTCAGCGCCATCAAGCGCGTGACGGACCTCATGGGAGAGATCAGCGCCGCCAGCGAGGAACAGAGTCAAGGCGTGGCGCAGGTGGGAGAAGCGGTGATGCAGATGGACCAGGCCACCCAACAGAATGCGGCGCTGGTCGAAGAGATGGCGGCAGCGGCTAGCAGCTTGAACAATCAAGCGTCAGAGTTGGTCAATGCGGTAGCGTTTTTCAAATTGTCAGGCGCAGATGGAGCCGTCGTGCGCAGCCGCAAAACCGAGTCGTTCCCCGAACAACGGCCTACCGTTGCCGCTCGTCTAAGGTAGCTCGCCGAGGAGGGGACCGCCTTGGTCGATGGCCAGGCGCGGACGGCAGGCATCCTCCACGACGGCTTTCAGCGATCCCATCCCGCGCGCCCGCAACTGTCCTCTCCGGGCCCTCCAGGGGCATATCCAAGATTGCCTACCTCCTTGGCTCAACCACCGGGAACATCGTCTCGAAGCTGTCGAACATTGCCAGCAGCTCGCCAAGCTTGGCGCGGTCACCCTCGACCTTGATCTGCCCGGTCTGCACCGCTTCGGGGAAGGTGGTCTGCCTGAGCGTAATTGCGTCCAGCGTGGCACGGCTCAGGGTGAGGGTTGTGTCTGCATTGCGGGCTTGGCCACTGGCATGGGTGAGCGCCGAGTTCTCCAGCGTCAGCGCGAACTGCTGCTTGGAATCGGTGAAGTTCCAGTTGATCACCATCTTCTTGCCTTCGGCCTTGGCCGCATCAAGGCGCACAGCCAGGTAGTCGAAGTACAGCTCGTTGCTCACCGCCTTGAGCGTGTCGGGGGTGCTGCTGCTGCGCGCAGGGATCTTCGGTACTCCGCCGCGCAGTTCCATCGCACCCGCCAGGTAGGCGTTGCGCCAGGTGCTGGCCTCGGACTGATAGCCCAGCTGCTCCAGGGCGTCGGCGCCCAATTGGCGCGCCGCGCTGTTGTCCGGATCGGCAAACACCAGCTGATTCATCACGCTGGCCACCCAGCGGTACTCGCCTTTCTTGAAGTCATCGCGGGCACGGGCCAGCACGGCATCAGCGCCACCCATGTATTCGACCGTCTTTTTCGCATGGGGCACGGGTGGTAGCGGGTCCAGGTTGGCCGGATTGGCGTCGTACCAGCCCAGGTACTTCTGATAGACCGCCTTGGCGTTGTGGCGCAGTGTGCCGTAGTAGCCGCGTGCCGACCATTCACGCTCCAGGCTGGCGGGCATGCGCAGTTGCTCGGCGATGTCTTGCGGCCCCAGGCCGTGGTTGAGCAGGCGCAACGTCTGGTCGTTGATGAACTTGTACATGTCGCGCTGCTTCTTCAGCAGGTCGGCGACACGCTCGCGCCCCGTCACCGGCCAGTGGTGCTGCGTGATCATCACGTCGGTCTTGTCGCCGAAGTCCAGGCGTGCCCGATCAATGTATTTGGCCCACAGGTTGCCGTCGCGCACCTCTGCGCCGCGGATGGTGTAGAGGTTGTGCATCGTGTGCGCCACATCCTCTGCCATGTTGAGCACGCGCTGTTGCGGCAGGTGGATCAGCATCTCTGCTGGAGCCTCTGAACCTGGCACCAGCTGGAACACGAAGGCCACGCCGTCGATGGTGCGCTCCTCCGTGGTTTTTTCGATAGTGCTGGTAGGCGCGATCAGGGTGGTGGTGCCGCTGGCCAGACGTTTGCCCAGGCCGGCGTCGACCTGACCGCGCGGGCCCGAGGGCAGCAACACGCCGAACTGGTAGTGCGCACGGCGGCTCATCGCGGTGCCGGCCAGGATGTTCTCGGCCACGGCCGACTCCATGAAGCCCGACGGCGCGATCACTTGTACCTTGCCGGCCGCGACATTGGCCTCGCTGACCACGCCCTTGACGCCACCGAAGTGGTCGGAGTGGCCGTGGGTGTAGATGACGGTGCCCACTGGTTTCCTGGGTCGGTGCTGGTAGTAAAGATCGAGCGCGGCGCGGGCGGTCTCCACGGAAAGCAGCGGGTCGATCACGATCAGGCTGGTGTCGCCTTCAACAATCGTCATGTTCGCGAGGTCAAAGCCGCGCACCTGATAGACCTTGTCGACCACCTTGAAAAGGCCGTGGATGAGATTGAGCTGGGCCTGGCGCCAAAGGCTCGGGTTGACGCTGTCAGCCGGCGCGTCGGCCTTCAGGAAGTCGTAGGGCTTCAGGTTCCAGACCGGGCGCGCGCCGGTACCCGGCACCAGCGCATCGGGCACCGTTCCGATGAAGCCGCGCATCGCATCCTCGAAATCCTGGCGATCGGCGAAAGGCAGCGCCTTCGCCATCTCTGCATTGGCCTTCAGCGTGGCGGGCTCGGGCGCCTTGGGTGCGGTCTGCGCCAGGACCGGCGCGGTGGCCAGCATGCAGGCCCAGGCGGCGAAGGCAATGGGAAGGAGGGAAGAACGGGGCATGGTTGTCTGCTTATGTGAACGAGGAACAAGCGAGCGACCCATTCTCGAGAGCATTCAAATCGTTGGCAAATGCAAAATACGTGCTGACATTTAAAGAAAAACGCAAAATGCAACTACGACAGCTCGAACACCTTGTTGCCCTCGCCGACCACGGCAGCTTCGGCCGCGCCGCGCTGGCGGTGCATTTGTCGCAGCCCGCGCTTTCGCGCAGCATAGACACCCTCGAGGACAGTCTGCGGGCGCGCCTGGTCGACCGCGCCTACGGCACCGTGCGCTTCACGCAAGCTGGAGAGCTGGTGCTCGCGCGCGCCCGCGAATTGATCGCCGATGCGCAGCAGATCCGGCGCGATGTACTGCAGCTCGAAGAGCTCGCAATCGGCCGCCTCGCGGTCGGGTTGGGCCCGTTCGCGGCTGGCACGCTGGGCCGTGCGGCGTTGTCGCTGATGGCGCAGCGTTATCCGCAGCTGACGATGCAGGTGGAAGTGGCGCATGCGAATTCGCTGTGTGAACGGCTGTACAACCGACAGCTGGACCTGTTCGTGGCCGACACACGAGACCTGAAGAAGCAGCCTGGCCTGAAGATCGCGCGTCTGCCCAACCAGCCGGTCTCGTTCTTCGTGCGGCCCAAACATCCGCTGAGCCAGCTCAAGCAGGTCACGCTGGCGCAGGCCATGCAATATCCCATGGCCGGTCCGCACCTTCCTGCCGAAGTGGCCATTCAATTCCATCGGCAGTTTCCTCGGGCTGACCGGGCTGTCTTCAACGTGGCCTGCGACGACGAAGGCACACTGCAGCACCTTGCCCTGACCGCGGATGCGGTGATCCTCGCACCGCATGCCGCGGCACTCAAAGCGAATACCGACACTCTCGTGCAGTTGCGGATCGTGGGCTTCACGGACATGCAAACGCACTACAGCCTGGTGACGCTTGTGGGGCGCACGCCTTCGGCCGCGGCCAGCGCTTACATCGGCGTCCTGGCCGAATTACTCGGGCCTGCAAGGTAGCGTGCACACAGGCCGCGGCGCCGGCAGATTGGTCAAGTGCGTTTTTGCTGCACGCCCAGCCGCACCGGCTGGGAAGAATGGACCTTGGCACCGTACCCGCTGCGCGGGGACTGGGCGAACGATAGTGGCCAGCTTGCGATGTTTTCTTACAAAGCACTGGTTCACATAGCGTTGACAATTTTTCCTCCACACGCCACCGGAGGTTGGTCATGCCATTTGAGTACCTGCAAGAACTCGCCGCTTGCGAGCTTCCATTGACTGTCCACGACCCTGCCTGCATTGACAAACTCAGGGTACTTCGGGCGGCCGATCTTGTCGCGGTGCTGGTGTCCAATGATGAAAGCCCGGTGCCATTCGCACGGGTGCTCTCGCTCACGGACAAGGGGCGAACGATGCTGGCCCAGGGCGAGGCGCGTGAAATCCTGTGACCGGGTATGGGGTGGGCAGCTCTGTGCCCGCGGTTTGGACCTCTCCGTGTGACCCCCTGCGACAAGGGCCCCGACGATGTCGGCCGATGGAGACCCCGCCAGGCGGCGATGGCTTGGTCACGCAGGCCGTCGCCCTGGCTCTTCAGGCAAGCGCCATGTCATTCTGTCGACGCTGATCCCGTCGTGCTGGGGGAGAAGAGATCCCAGCTGGCGATGAACAGGGCGGCGATGACAGGGCCGATCACGAAGCCTGTCAGGCCAAAAAGCGCCATGCCGCCCAGGGTCGAAATGAGCACAACGTAGTCAGGCATCTTGGTGTCCTTGCCCACCAGAATCGGCCGAAGGACGTTGTCCACCAGGCCGATGACCCCGATGCCGAACGCGGTCAGCACCACCCCTTGCCATACAGCGCCGGTGGCCAGGAAGTAGATCGCCACGGGCACCCAGATCAGTCCTGCGCCCACGGCGGGCAGCAGCGACAGGAATGCCATCGAAACGCCCCACAGCACGGGTCCCTGGATGCCTAGGATCCAGAAGATCAATCCGCCCAAGGCGCCCTGCGACGCGGCCACGACGATGTTGCCCTTGACCGTTGCGCGGATCACGGTGGTGAATTTGCTGACCAGCTGCCGCTTGTGCGTGTCATCCAGCGGTGTGGCCTGGCCGATGCGCAGCGCGAGGCTTGATCCATCGCGCAGCAGGAAAAACAGCAGGTACAGCATGATGCCGAAGCTCACCAGGAACTGCAGCGTGTTCTGCCCGATGCTCAATGCTTGCGCGGCCACGAACTGGCTCGCCTGGACGGCGACCGACGAGAACTTCTGTTGCAGTTCGCCAACGGTTGTGAGGTTCAGCCGGTCCAGCAGGTTGGCCGCCCAGGCGGGCAGGGCGGCGATCACCTGTTGCAGATAGAGCCCGAAATTGAGCTGGCCGGAGCGCATCCGCTCATAGATCACCGTGGCCTCTTGCACCAGCGACACCGTGATGGCGGTCATGGGCAGGATGACCACGATGAGGCACAGCCCCAGGGTGCACAGTGCGGCGAGATTGCGCCGCCTGGGCATGCGCCGCAGCAGCTTGCGGTGCAGGGGGGCAAAGAGAATCGCCAGGATGACACCCCAGAAGACGGCCCCGTGAAACTGCCACAGGATCGCCCCGAAGGCGATGGTGACAAGGGCCAGCAACAGCAAGAAGGCCTTGTTCTGGGGGGTGGGTGGTGTCATGTTGGTGCGTGGCAATGGGATACCCGGAATGTACGCGAGCGCGGGTTCCGGCTGGTGGCCGGCCCGCTCGTGAAAACCTTTCCCGTTGGGCGGCACGCTGTTCGGTGGCACAATGGCGCCCGTACCAAGGCCCTTCCCCAGCCACAGTCGCATCCGCCAATCGGTTCAGCCGTGTCGCGGAAGGTTTCTCAACCAGCTAATGCTTTCCCAAGGAAAGCGGAGGTCAGCGGAATATGAGCGATACGACGTCCGTCTATCAAGCCTACCAAGGCAACACCTACCTCTTCGGCGGCAATGCGCCCTATGTCGAAGAGATGTATGAGAACTACCTCGCCAATCCAGGCAGCGTGCCAGACAACTGGCGCGAGTACTTTGACGCACTGCAAAACGTGCCCGCGGTGGACGGCAGCAATGCCAAGGACGTTCCCCATCTCCCCGTGGTCAATGCCTTTGCCGAGCGCGCAAAGCAGGGTGGAACCAAGGTCGTCGTCGCCACCGGCGCGGATTCGGAACTGGGCCGCAAGCGCACCGCCGTCCAGCAGCTGATCGCCGCTTACCGCAACGTGGGCCAGCGCTGGGCCGATCTGGACCCCCTGAAGCGCACCGAGCGCCCCGCCATCCCCGAGCTCGAACCCTCCTTCTATGGTTTCAGCGATTCCGACCAGGAAGTCGTGTTCAACACCAGCAACACGTTCTTCGGCAAGGAGTCGATGCCGCTGCGCGAGCTGATCAACGCCCTGCGTGAAACCTACTGCAGCTCCATCGGTGCCGAGTACATGTACGCCACCGACCAGAACCAGAAGCGCTGGTGGCAGGAAAAGCTCGAAACCATCCGCAGCAAGCCCAGCTTTGGCGCGGACAAGAAAAAGCACATCCTCGACCGCCTGACCGCGGCCGAAGGCCTGGAGCGCTTTCTCCACACCAAATACGTCGGCCAGAAGCGTTTCTCCCTCGAAGGGGGCGAAAGCTTCATTGCCGCCATGGACGAACTGATCCAGTCCGCCGGCGCCAAGGGCGTGCAGGAAATCGTGATCGGCATGGCCCACCGCGGCCGCCTGAACGTGCTGGTCAACTCCCTGGGCAAGATGCCTGCGGACCTGTTCGCCGAATTCGACCACACCGCCCCCGAAGACCTGCCATCGGGCGACGTGAAATACCACCAGGGCTTCAGCTCCGACGTGACCACCCCCGGCGGCCCGGTCCACCTGTCGCTGGCGTTCAATCCGTCGCACCTGGAAATCGTGAACCCCGTGGTCGAAGGCTCCGTGCGTGCCCGCATGGACCGCCGCGCCGACCCCCATGGCAAGCAGGTGCTGCCCGTGCTGGTGCACGGCGACGCGGCCTTTGCCGGCCAGGGCGTGAACCAGGAAACGCTGGCGCTGGCGCAGACCCGTGGTTATTCCACGGGCGGCACGGTGCACATCATCATCAACAACCAGATCGGGTTCACCACCTCCGACCCGCGCGACGCACGCTCCACGCTGTACTGCACCGACATCGTGAAGATGGTCGAGTCGCCCGTGCTGCACGTGAACGGCGACGATCCCGAAGCCGTGGTGCTGGCCACCCAGCTCGCCCTCGAATTCCGCATGGAGTTCCAGAAGGACGTGGTCGTGGACATCATCTGCTTCCGCAAGCTGGGCCACAACGAGCAGGACACGCCTGCGCTGACCCAGCCGCTCATGTACAAGAAGATCGGCCAGCACCCCGGCACGCGCAAGCTGTACGCCGACAAGCTGGCCACGCAGGGCCTGGGCGAAACCCTGGGCGACGACATGGTCAAGGCCTACCGTGCCGCCATGGATGCGGGCAAGCACACGGTCGACCCGGTGCTGACCAATTTCAAGAGCAAGTACGCCGTGGACTGGAGCCCGTTCCTGGGCAAGAAGTGGACGGACGCTGGCGACACCGCCATTCCCCTGGCCGAGTGGAAGCGCCTGGCCGAGAAGATCACCACCATCCCTGAAAGCGTGACGCCGCACCAGCTGGTCAAGAAGGTGTACGACGACCGCGCCGCCATGGGCCGTGGCGAGATCCCCGTGGACTGGGGCATGGGCGAGCACATGGCGTTCGCCTCGCTCGTGGCCAGCGGCTATCCCGTGCGCCTGTCCGGCGAGGACTGCGGCCGCGGCACCTTCACGCACCGCCACTCGGTCATCCATGACCAGAAGCGCGAGAAGTGGGACATCGGCACCTATACGCCCCTGCAGAACGTGGCCGAGAACCAGGCTCCGTTCGTCGTGATCGACTCCATCCTGTCCGAAGAGGCGGTGCTGGGCTTCGAGTATGGCTACGCGTCCAACGACCCCAACACGCTCGTGATCTGGGAAGCCCAGTTCGGCGACTTCGCCAACGGTGCGCAGGTCGTGATCGACCAGTTCATCGCCTCCGGCGAAGTGAAGTGGGGCCGCGTGAACGGCATCACGCTGATGCTGCCGCACGGCTACGAAGGCCAGGGCCCGGAGCACAGCTCGGCACGCCTGGAGCGTTTCATGCAGCTGTCGGCCGACGCCAACATGCAGGTGGTGCAGCCGACCACGGCCAGCCAGATCTTCCACGTGCTGCGCCGCCAGATGGTGCGTGATCTTCGCAAGCCGCTGATCATCATGACGCCCAAGTCGCTGCTGCGCAACAAGGATGCCACCTCGCCGCTGTCCGAATTCACCAAGGGCAGCTTCCAGACGGTGATCCCGGAGCAGGACGAAGCCATCGTGAAGAAGGCCGCCAAGGTCAAGCGCGTGATCGCCTGCTCGGGCAAGGTGTACTACGACCTCGTGAAGAAGCGCACCGAGCGCGAAGACGATGACGTGGCCATCATCCGCGTGGAACAGCTCTATCCCTTCCCGCACAAGGCGTTTGCCGCCGAACTCAAGCGCTACCCCCATGCCACCGACGTGGTGTGGTGCCAGGACGAGCCGCAGAACCAGGGCGCCTGGTTCTTCATCCAGCACAACATCCACGAGAACATGCTCGAAGGCCAGAAGCTGGGCTACTCCGGCCGCGCGGCATCGGCGTCGCCTGCCGTGGGTTACTCGCATCTGCACCAGGAACAGCAAAAGGCGCTGGTGGACGGCGCGTTTGCCAAGCTCAAGGGGTTTGTCCTGACCAAGTAAGGCCAGCTACCCGAACGAACACAGAACAAACAGAACCCTACTGAAAGAATTCAAAATGGCTATCGTAGAAGTCAAAGTCCCCCAGCTGTCCGAATCCGTGGCGGAAGCCACCATGCTGACCTGGAAGAAGAAGGCCGGTGAGGCCGTGGCCGTGGACGAAATCCTGATCGAGATCGAAACCGACAAGGTCGTGCTCGAAGTGCCCGCGCCGTCGGCTGGCGTGTTGTCCGAAATCATTCAGGGCGACGGCGCCACCGTGGTGGCCGAACAGCTCATCGCCAAGATCGACACCGAAGGCAAGGCTGGCGCAGCCGCCCCCGCACCGGCTGCCGCTGCGCCGGCTCCCGCGGCCGCAGCGCCCGCCGCCGCACCAGCGGCTGGCGGTTCGAAGGGCGATGTGGCCATGCCCGCAGCCGCCAAGCTGCTGGCCGACAACAACCTGTCGGTGTCGGCCGTGGCCGGCACGGGCAAGGATGGCCGCGTGACCAAGGGCGACGTGCTGTCCGCCGTGGCCGGCGGCGCCAAGGCTGCTGTGGCTCCGAGCGTGATTCCCACGGGCGTGCCGACCAAGACGCTGCCCCAGGTGTCCGCGCCTGCCGCCAAGGAAGACCTGAGCGGCCGTCCCGAGCAGCGCGTGCCCATGAGCCGCCTGCGCGCCCGCGTGGCCGAGCGCCTGCTGCAGTCGCAGTCGACCAACGCCATCCTGACCACGTTCAACGAAGTGAACATGGCCCCCGTGATGGATCTGCGCAAGAAGTTCCAGGACAGCTTCACGAAGGAACACGGCACCAAGCTGGGCTTCATGTCCTTCTTCGTGAAGGCCGCCGTGCACGCCCTCAAGAAGTACCCCGTGCTGAACGCCTCGGTGGACGGCAACGACATCGTCTACCACGGCTACTTCGACATCGGTATCGCCGTGGGTTCGCCCCGTGGCCTGGTGGTGCCCATCCTGCGCAATGCAGACCAGATGAGCTTCGCCGACATCGAGAAGAAGATCGCCGAGTTCGGCAAGAAGGCGTCGGAAGGCAAGCTGGGCATCGAGGAAATGACCGGTGGCACGTTCTCCATCTCCAATGGCGGTACGTTCGGCTCCATGCTGTCCACCCCCATCATCAACCCGCCCCAGTCGGCCATTTTGGGCGTGCACGCCACCAAGGACCGCGCCGTGGTCGAAAACGGCCAGATCGTCATCCGCCCGATGAACTACCTGGCCATGTCGTATGACCACCGCATCATCGACGGCCGCGAAGCCGTGCTGGGCCTGGTGGCCATGAAGGACGCGCTGGAAGACCCATCGCGCCTGCTGTTCGACATCTGATCCCCTGACTGTATCGACCCACCCGCGTGGCCCGGCCTCTGGTCCTGCCCGCCGGTGGGTCTTTCTCCAACAGACTGAACGAGATTTCCCATGAGCAAACAATTTGATGTGATCGTCATCGGTGGCGGCCCCGGCGGCTACATCGCCGCCATCCGCGCTGCCCAGCTGGGCTTCAACGTGGCCTGTATCGACGAGTGGAAGAACGAGAAGGGTGGCCCCGCGCCCGGCGGCACCTGCACCAACGTGGGCTGCATTCCGTCCAAGGCGCTGCTGCAATCGTCCGAGCACTTCGAGCACGCCAACAAGCACTTCGCCGAACACGGCATCACGGCCACCGGCGTGAAGATGGACGTGGCCAAGATGATTGCCCGCAAGGACACCGTCGTGAAGCAGAACAACGACGGCATCCTGTACCTGTTCAAGAAGAACAAGGTCAGCTTCTTCCACGGCCGCGGCTCGTTCGTGAAGGCCGCCGAAGGCGGCTACGAGATCAAGGTGGCCGGCGCCGCCGAAGAGGCGATCACGGGCAAGCAGATCATCATCGCCACGGGCTCCAACGCGCGCGCGCTGCCCGGCACGCCGTTCGACGAAGAGTTCGTGCTGTCCAACGACGGCGCGCTGCGCGTGGGCGCGGTGCCCAAGAAGCTCGGCCTCATCGGCTCGGGCGTGATCGGCCTGGAAATGGGCTCGGTGTGGCGCCGCCTGGGTGCCGAAGTCACCATCCTCGAAGGCCTGCCCACCTTCCTGGGCGCCGTGGACGAGCAGATCGCCAAGGAAGCCAAGAAGGCGTTCGACAAGCAGGGCCTGAAGATCGAGCTGGGCGTGAAGGTCGGCGAGATCAAGACCGGCAAGAAGGGCGTCTCCATCGCCTACACCAACGCCAAGGGCGAAGCCCAGGCGCTGGAGGTGGACAAGCTCATCGTCTCCATCGGTCGCGTGCCCAACACCATCGGCCTGAACACCGAAGCCGTGGGCCTGGCCCTGGACGAGCGCGGCGCCATCATCGTCGATGCAGACTGCAAGACCAACCTGCCCGGCGTGTGGGCGGTGGGCGACGTGGTGCGCGGCCCGATGCTGGCGCACAAGGCGGAAGAAGAGGGCGTTGCCGTGGCCGAGCGCATTGCCGGCCAGCACGGCCACGTGAACTTCAACACCGTGCCGTGGGTCATCTACACCAGCCCCGAGATCGCATGGGTGGGCCGCACCGAGCAGCAGCTCAAGGCCGACGGCGTGAAGTACAAGGCCGGTACCTTCCCGTTCCTGGCCAACGGCCGCGCGCGCGCGCTGGGCGACACCACCGGCATGGTCAAGATGCTGGCCGATGCCGACACCGATGAGATCCTGGGCGTGCACATCGTGGGCCCGCAGGCCAGCGAGCTGATCTCCGAAGCCGTGGTGGCCATGGAGTTCAAGGCCAGCAGCGAAGACATCGCGCGCATCTGCCACGCGCATCCGTCCCTAAGTGAAGCCACGAAGGAAGCGGCCCTGGCCGTGGACAAGCGCACGCTGAACTTCTGATATTTGAATAAAAACCGGCTCCAGCGCTTGACCATCAAGCGCTGGCAGCTATTAAATTCATAGTATCAGGACAACCACCACGTGACCGTCAAACAGGCTTACCTGGCCGAGCTGGCCGCCAAAGGCTTTCAAAGCGACCCTGCCCAGCTGCGTGCCGTGGATGCCCTCCAGCGCTGCGCCGATGAATGGGCGGCCTACAAGGCCCGCCGCTCCAACGCGCTCAAGAAGCTGATCAACCGGCCGGACATTCCGCGCGGCGTGTACATGTATGGCGGGGTGGGGCGCGGCAAGAGCTTCCTCATGGAATGCTTCTTCGACGCCGTGCCCCTGAAGCGCAAGGTGCGCCTGCATTTCCATGAATTCATGCGCGAGGTCCATCGCGAGCTGGCGGCGCTGCAGGGCACGGTGAACCCGCTGGACGTGCTGGGCGAGCGCATTGCGCGGCGCTACAAGCTCATCTGCTTCGATGAGTTCCATGTCGCCGACATCACCGACGCGATGATCCTGCACCGCTTGCTGGCGGCACTGTTCGACAACGGCGTGGGTTTTGTCACCACCTCCAATTTCAAGCCCGACGACCTGTACCCCGGCGGCCTGCACCGCGACCGCATCCTGCCCGCGATCGCCCTGCTCAACGAGCGGCTGGAAGTCGTCAATGTCGACAACGGCACCGACTACCGCCGGCGCACCCTGGAGCATGTGAAGCTGTACCACACGCCACTGGGGCCCGAGGCGGACGCCGAGATGGGCCAGACCTTCGACCAGCTGGCCGAAGTGCACGACGAAGACCCGGTGCTGCACATCGAGGCCCGCGAGATCCGCGCCCGCCGCAAGGCCGGCGGGGTGGTGTGGTTCGACTTCAAGACGCTGTGCGGCGGTCCCCGTTCGCAGAACGACTACCTGGAGATCGCGACGCAGTTCCATACCGTGCTGCTGTCCGACGTGCCCCACATGCCCGTGAGCATGGCGTCGCCCGCGCGGCGTTTCACCTGGCTCGTGGACGTTCTCTACGACCGGCGGGTCAAGCTCATCCTGTCCGCGGCGGTGCCGCCCGAACAGCTGTACACCGAAGGCCCCCTGGCGCACGAGTTCCCGCGCACGATTTCGCGGCTCAACGAGATGCAGTCCAAGGAATTCCTGGCGCTGGAGCGCCGCACTGTCGATACGGGGCTGACATGATCATGCTGAAGCGCCTGGCCCTTGTTGCCCTCGCAGGCTTTGCCTGTGTTTTCGCGGCCCCTGCACCGGCGCAATCCGGTGCGCCAGCGGGTGTGCCGCAGGGCAGCCCACAGGCCGCGGCCGCCCAGCGCAAGGCGGAGCACGACCGTATTCGCCACGAGCGCGATGCCATCAAGGCCCGGCGCCAGCAGGACGAAGCGGCCTGCTACCAGCGCTTCTCGGTGGAGGACTGCCTTCGCGGTGTCCGTGCGGGAGCGCGTGACGCGGAGTCCCGCCTGCGTGCCCAGGAGATCGAACTCAACGACGCGGAGCGCAAGGAAAAGGCGGCGGAGCGCCTGAGGTCGATCGAGGAAAAGCAGCGGGCGGTGGTGCCGGAGGGGCCGTCGGCGGGTGCCAGCGCGCCGGATGCCTTGCTGCGCAAGCCGCACGATCCGCAGGGCATGAAGTCCCAGCGCGACCAGGAGGCAGGGCAACGGGCGCAGCAGCAGCGCGACCGGGTGCAGAAGCAGGCAGAGGAACGGGCTGCCCACAACGCCACGAATGCCGAGCGTGCCGCGCAGGCGCGCGAACGCCACGCGGCCGCGCTCAAGGCCGCGCAGGAACGCCGCGCACGGATAGAAAAGTCGCAGGCAGAGGCTGCTGCCCAGGGGCGCAAACCCGCCGCGCCGCTACCCGCTGCTTCGGCGGCGCGCTGAGAACGGTTCTGGCGTAGGGCATGCGCAGGCGCCGCGCAGGGATCTGGCGGAGTGGCCTGGATCTGCTGGCGCAGGCGTGAGCCCACCAACCAGCGTCAGCCGGGCCCCGGGGCGTATCAGGGCCGGCCTGCGTCGGCGGGGACCAGGCGCGCCACCTTCTTTTCTTCCACCAGCGCTTCCATCTTCACGATGACCAGGGAAAGGTTGTCACCGCCGCCGCGCGCCCGGGAACGGGCTTTCTCGATCAGGAACTCCGTGGCTTCCCGTGGCGACAGCGAGTCCACCACGGAACCCAGTTCGGTGGGCGAAAAGTAGTGCCACACGCCGTCGCTGCAGGCCATGAGCACGTCGCCCGGCTGCAGCTGCGGAATCACATGGGTGGTGATGGGCGGGTCGCTTTCGGTCCCCAGGCAGCCCACCAGGATGTTGGAATGCGGATGGTTGTTGGCCTCCGCCTCGGTGAGCTCGCCCCGGTCCACCAGTGCCTGGACATAGGAATGGTCGCTGGTGCGAAACACCATGCGCGCGCCCTGAAAGTGGTAGATGCGCGAATCGCCCGCGTGCACCCAGTGGCAGTCGCCGCGCGGGTTGATGAGGAAGGCCGCGATGGTGCTGTGCGGCTCCTGCTCGGCCGCGATGGCCGTGAGGCGGATGACGATGTGGGCTTCCTCGACCATGCTCTTGAGCATGGCCACCGGGTCGTCGGTGTCCGGAGAATAGCGTTCGAACAGCTGGCGCGCCGTCATCATGACCTGGTCGGATGCCTTGCGCCCGCCGCTGCGGCCGCCCATCCCGTCGGCAATCACGCCCAGCACGCAGCCGTTGTGCCGCTCGTGCGAGATCAAGGTCACCTGGTCTTGCTGGTACTCCCGGTCACCCTTGTGGATACCGGTGGACGCGATGAGGCGAAACGCTTTGGTCATGCTGGTGATTGTGGGGGCGCGTACGCAAACGGCCGTCGCGGAATGCGGGCCAAGCGCGTATTATCCGCCCGCCTGTGGCATTTTTGCCATCCTGCGGCCCCCACGCCTTGAACCTCAGCCTCCATTCTCCGCACCGGCAGCTCATTGCACTGCGCATCGAACATGCCGATCTCGATGCCCTGATCGGCCTGTGTGCTCCAGACGGGGCACCTGACGAATTCACACTGCGCCGCCTCAAGAAGCGCCGCCTTGCGCTGCGCGATGCCATGCATCGCTTGGAGCGGGCCCTTCAACCCCAAGAGCCCGCCTGATGGCGCTGGCGGAAATGGTTCAGGAGGTGTTCGCCGCCGATGGCGTGCTGGCGCGGGCGGACGTGCATTTCCAGCCCCGTGCGGGACAGACGGACATGGCGGTGGCCGTGGCGCGCACCATCGAGGCCGGTGGCGCCCTGGTCGTGGAGGCGGGCACGGGGGTGGGCAAGACCTTCTCCTACCTCGTGCCGGCGCTGCTCAGCGGCGAGCGCGTGCTGCTGTCCACCGCCACCAAGGCCCTGCAGGACCAGCTGTTCGCGCGCGATCTTCCGCGCCTGGCCCAGACGCTGGGCCTGCCGGTGCGCATGGCGCTTCTCAAGGGCCGGGCGAGCTATCTGTGCCTGTACCGCATGGAGCTGGCGCGCCAGGACGTGTCTGCCCGTGAGCCCGGCGTGGCGCGCGTGCTGGCCAAGGTGGAGAGCTGGTCCCACGGCACCCGCTCGGGCGATCTGGCGGAGCTGACAGGGCTGGACGAGCGGTCGCCCGTGATCCCGCTGGTCACATCCACCCGGGAGAACTGCCTGGGCTCCCCGTGCCCGCGTTTCCGCGAATGCCACGTGCATCTGGCACGGCGGGAGGCGTTGGCGGCGGACATCGTGGTCATCAACCACCACCTCTTCTTTGCCGACCTGGCGGTCCGCGAATCCGGCATGGCCGAGCTCTTGCCGTCGGTGCGCGTGGTGGTGTTCGACGAGGCGCACCAGATCAACGAAACCGGCGTGCAGTTTCTGGGGCTTGCGCTGTCCACGGGCCAGCTGATGGACTTCGGCAGGGACCTCCTGGCCGTGGGGCTGCAGCATGCGCGCGGCCTGGCGGACTGGACGGGGCTGGCCAGCCTGGTGGATCTTTCGGCCCGGGACTTGCGCCTGACGGTGGGAGAGCGGCGGGGCGGGGCGAAGCTGCGCTGGACGGATGAGGTGCCGCAGGGCGTGGCGGGTGATGCGTGGCATGCGGCCATCCGCGGCATGGCGGTCGCCTGCGCACAGGCCCAGGAGGCGCTCGACACGGTCAGCGAAATGGCGCCCGACTTTGTGCGGCTGTACGAGCGCGGGACCGAACTGCTGGCGCGGCTGGCGCATTTCGCCGGCCCTGGCAACCCTGACGCCGTGCGCTGGATCGATGTGGGTGCGCAATTGCGCCTGATGGAGTCGCCCCTGGACATCGCCGAGGCCATGCGCACCCGCCTGCTGGCCTCGCCGGCCGAACCGGCGGGCGAAGATGGCTGGCCCGAGGAGTCCGCGGCGGGCCCCGGCAGGGCATGGATCTTCACGTCGGCCACGCTGGGCGATGACGAGCGGCTGAGCTGGTTCACGGAGCGGGCCGGCTTGCAGGATGCCGAGATCCTGCGGGTCGCGAGCCCCTTCGACTATGCGTCGCAGGCGGCACTGTACGTCCCGCGCCACCTGCCGTCGCCGGCCGACCCCGCGCACAGCGGCATGCTGGCGCAATGGGTGGCCCAGGCGGCGGAGCAGCTCGGTGGCCGCACGCTGGTATTGACCACCACGCTCAAGGCCCTGCGCACGATCGGCGATGCGCTCGGAGACCGGTTTGCGGCATCGGGCAGCCTGGAGGTCCTGGTGCAGGGCGAGTGGCCCAAGCGGCGGCTGATGGAGCGTTTTCGGGAAGGGAGCGAGCACGGACAGCGGGGCTGTGTGCTGGTGGCGTCGGCCACGTTCTGGGAAGGATTTGATGTGCCCGGCGACGCATTGCAGCTTGTTGTCATCGACAAGCTGCCTTTTCCGCCTCCGGGCGATCCCCTGGTGGAAGCGCGCACGCAGCGCATCGAAGAATCGGGCGGGAAGGCGTTCAAATCCTACGCGCTGCCGGAGGCGGCCGTCGCGCTCAAGCAGGGGGCGGGGCGCCTGATACGCCGCGAGTCCGACCACGGCATTCTCGTGGTGGGCGACACCCGCCTGGTCACCATGGGCTATGGCAAGCGCCTGCTGGCGGCGCTGCCGCCGATGCGGCGCCTGGAATCACAGCAGGAATTCGAGGCCGCGGTTCAGGCGCTTACCAGAACTTCCACCACGGATCGGCCTTGGCCCTGAGGCCGCCGCGCACGTACTCGCTCTGGGGGTACGAGGTGTCCATCACCCGGCGCGCATCGTCGCGCAGCTGCGTCATGCCCAGCGCGTCATAGGACTGGATGAGGATGTACAGCGCTTCTTCCAGCGCGGGCACGCCCTGGTAGTCGGCCAGCGCCACCTGCGCGCGGCTGATGGCCGCCACATAGGCGCCGCGCTGGAAGTAGTAGCGCGCCACATGCACTTCGTATTGCGCGAGCGAATTGACGATGTAGGTCATGCGCTGGCGCGAGTCCTGCGCGTAGCGCGATTCCGGAAAGCGGGTGACCAGCTCGCTGAAGGCTTCGAACGAATCCTTGGCGGCTTTCTGGTCGCGCTCGGAGAGGTCCTGGCGCGAGATGAACGAGAACAGGCCCAGGTTGTCATTGAAGTTCACCAGGCCCTTGAGGTACAGCGCGTAGTCGAACGCCGGACTGGCGGGGTGCAGCTTCATGAAACGGTCCAGCGTCGCGATGGCCTGGGCCTTCTCGCCGGCCTTGTAGTGCGCGTACGCCTTGTCGATCTGGGCCTGCTGCGCCAGCGGAGTGCCTGCCGCGCGGCCCTCCAGCTTTTCCAGCAGGGGAACGGCCTTGTCATAGGCGCCGCTGTTCATCTCGTCCTGCGCTTCCGAATGGATGCGGTTGGGGCTCCAGTTGGCCGTTTTGTCTTCGGTCGTGCTGGAGCAACCCGCCAGCAGACCGGCAAGCAGCAGGGCGGAAACGAGGGGCAGTGGGGCACGCAGCATCGCAAGCAGCTTTCAGCAAAAGAGGAGACAGGGGGTGCAGGATATCTGCGCCGGTCCAGCGGGCCGGGCGCCGTTGGCATCCGGGGCACGGAAAGGCATTGTACCGGCGGCCGTCCCTGTCAAGAGGCGCCGTGCGGCTGGCTTTCGTGGCGAGGCGCGTGGGGCTTTCTACAATGCTCCCATGTTTGTTCACCTGCGCCTGCACACCGAGTTTTCCGTCGTCGACGGTACCAATCGAATCGATGAGGTGGCCAAGGCCGCCGCCAAGGACGGCCAGCCCGCGCTGGCCATCACCGATCTCAACAACCTTTTTGGCGCGATCAAGTTCTACAAGGAGGCGCGGGGCAAGGGCGTCAAGCCCGTCCTGGGGGCCGAGATCTTTCTGGAGGGCGAGGCGGGCGCAGCGCCCTCGCGCCTCATCGTGCTGGTGCAGAACCGCCAGGGCTACCTCAATCTGTCCGAACTGCTGGCGCGCGCCTGGACGCGCAATGTCGTCAAGAACCTGGCGCTGTGCACCTGGGACTGGCTGCAGGAGCTTTCGGAGGGGCTGATCGCCCTGGCCGGGGCACAGGCAGGGCCCGTGGGGCAGGCCCTCCTGAAGGGGGATGAGTCGGGCGCCGCCCAGGTGGCCTTGCGCCTGGCGGGGCTGTTTCCACACCGGTTTTACATCGAGTTGCAGCGGGCGGGCCGCGTGGACGATGAAAGCCACGTGGTGGCCGCGGCGCAGCTGGCGGCGCGCCTGAGCTTGCCCGTGGTGGCGACGCATCCGGTGCAGTTCGCCACGGCGGACGACTACGAGGCGCACGAAGCGCGCATCTGCATCGCTGAGGGCGAGATCCTGGCCAATCCGCGCCGCGTGCGCAAGTTCACGCGCGACCAGTACTTCAAATCCTCCGCGGAGATGGAGGCGCTGTTTGCGGACGTGCCCTCGGCCATCGCGAACACGGTGGAAATCGCGCAGCGCTGCAACCTCACCCTGGTGCTGGGCAAGCCGCAGCTGCCGGACTTTCCCACACCCAACGGCATGCCGATCGACGAGTATTTCGGGCTTGCATCGTTCGATGGCCTGGAGGCGCGGCTGAAACTGCTGTTTCCCAAGGAGGTCGAGCGCGACCAGCAGCGCCCGCGTTACGTGGAGCGGCTGGAGTTCGAGATCGGCACCATCCTCAAGATGGGCTTTCCGGGTTACTTCCTCATCGTGGGGGACTTCATCCAGTGGGCCAAGGCCAACGGCTGTCCCGTGGGGCCGGGCCGGGGCTCGGGCGCCGGCTCGCTGGTGGCCTATGCGCTCAAGATCACCGACCTGGACCCGCTGCAGTACAACCTGCTGTTCGAGCGCTTCCTGAACCCCGAACGGGTGTCCATGCCCGACTTCGACATCGACTTCTGCCAGTCCAACCGCGACCGGGTGATCGACTACGTGAAGGACAAGTACGGCAAGAACGCGGTGAGCCAGATCGCCACCTTCGGAACCATGGCCGCCAAGGCGGCCATCCGCGACGTGGGCCGGGTGATGGACATGAGCTACATGTTCTGCGACGGCATCTCCAAGCTGGTGCCGGGCAAGCCCGGCATGTCGTACACGCTGGCCTACCCGCCCGAGGTGAAGAAGGAAGGCGACAAGAACAACTACGCGCTGGAACTGGAGCCGCAGCTGTACGAGCGCGTGCAGAAGGAAGAGGACGTCAAGACCATCATCGAGATGGCCCAGAAGCTCGAGGGCATGACGCGCAACATCGGCATGCATGCGGGCGGGGTGCTGATCGCGCCGGGCAAGCTCACCGACTTTTGCCCGCTATACCAGCAGCCGGGCAGCGAATCGGCCGTGAGCCAGTACGACAAGGACGACGTGGAGGCCATCGGCCTGGTGAAGTTCGACTTCTTGGGCCTGGCCACGCTGACCATCCTGGAGATCGCGCGCGAATTCATCATGAAGCGCCACAAGGGGCAGGAGAACTTCACGTATGAAGCCGTCCCGCTGGACGACGGGCCCACCTACCGCCTGTTCTCGGAAGGCAAGACCGAGGCGGTGTTCCAGTTTGAAAGCCGGGGCATGCAGGGCATGCTCAAGGAGGCGCGCCCCAGCCGGCTGGAGGATCTGATCGCGCTCAACGCGCTGTACCGCCCGGGCCCCATGGACCTGATCCCCAGCTTCGTGAACCGCAAGCACGGCAAGGAGGTCGTGGAATACCCGCACCCGCTGGTGGAAAAGGTGCTCGCCGAGACCTACGGGATCATGGTGTACCAGGAGCAGGTGATGCAGACCGCCCAGGTGCTGGGGGGCTACAGCCTGGGCGGCGCCGACATGCTGCGCCGCGCCATGGGCAAGAAGAAGGCCGAGGAGATGGCCGAGCACCGCGAGATCTTCCGCAAGGGGGCCGCCGAGAAGGGCATTGGCCAGGAGAAGGCCGACGAAGTGTTCGACCTGATGGAGAAGTTCGCCGGCTACGGCTTCAACAAGTCGCACGCTGCCGCGTACTCGCTGCTGGCGTACCACACCGGCTGGCTCAAGGTGCACTTCACGGCCGAGTTCTTCTGCGCCAACATGACCGTGGAAATGGACGACACCGACAAGCTCAAGGTGCTGTTCGAGGACGCGCAGAAGATGGGGCTCTCGTTCGAGCCGCCGGATGTCAACCGGGGCTTCTACCGCTTCGAGCCGGTGACCGACAAGATCATCCGCTACGGCCTGGGGGCCGTCAAAGGCACGGGGCAGCAGGCCATCGAAGCCATCGTGGCCGCGCGCGAGGGGCGGGGCGAGGGGCCGCAAGGCTCGACCACCGGCCCCTTCAAGAGCCTGTTCGACTTCTGCGTGCGGGTGGACCGGGCGCGCCTGAACAAGCGCACGGTGGAGGCGCTGATCAAGGCGGGTGCGTTTGACTCGCTCCACCTCAACCGTGCCTCCCTGGTGGCTTCCATCGACCGCGCGTTCGATTTTTCGGCGGCCACGCTGGCCAATGTGAACCAGGGGGGGCTTTTCGACATGATGGGCGACGACGCCCATGGCTCGAGCACGCAGGAGCCGGATCTGGTGGATGCCATGCCCTGGGGCATCAAGGAGCGGTTGACGCAGGAGAAAACGGCGGTCGGCTTCTACCTCTCCGGCCATCTGTTCGACGAAGTCGCCACCGAGGTGCGGCGCTTCGTGCGCACCTCCATCGACGAGCTGCTGGACAGCCGAGAACCCCAGGTCCTCGCCGGGATCATCAGCGACTTCCGGGTGATCAATGGCCAGCGCGGCAGGCTGGGCCTCTTCCGCCTGGACGACAAATCCGGTGTCATCGAAGCCTCCGCGGACGAGGCACTGCTCAACACCTACCGCAACCAGCTCAAGGAAGACGAGTTCGTGGTGATGATGGGCCGCCTGCAGCTGGACCATTTCAGTGGCGGGCTGCGCGTGAAGGTGCAGCAGGTCTGGGATCTGGCCGGGGCGCGCTGCCGCTTCGGCAAGTATCTGCATGTGCTGGTGGGCGACAAGGGGCCGGATGTGCCCCGGCTGGTGCGGGAATTTCCCGCCCGCCGCGAGGAGATCGCGGAGGGCGAACTGGTCCATGGCCTGCGGGTGCGCATGGGCGTGCGCTGCGTGGCGGGCGACGCGGCGGCGGTCGCGGAGCTGCAACTGGGAGAAAGCGCCCGTTTCTATCCCACCGACGCGGCGCTCGCGGCCTGGACGGCCCAGGCTGGCAGCGGGTCCGCCACCGTGGTCTACGAATAGGGCGGGCCCGCGACACCAAAGAGTGAATATCCGGCGCGCCATAGCTTGAAAAAAACAGGATCAACGTCAGATTTCTCTCACGGCATCACCCCGCGCGGATCGCTAGAATGATTTTCATGGCAACAAAACCACCTTCACCCCCCACCGCGCCGCCCGTGACCCGGCCAGCGCGGGATGATGGCGGTTCGGTCGTGCTCGAAAGACGCACACAAAAGACCCAGCCGCCCCAGATGTACCAGGTGGTCATGCTCAATGACGACTACACCCCCATGGAGTTCGTCATCGTGGTGCTGCAGGAGTTTTTCAGCAAGGACCGCGAGCAAGCCACCCAGATCATGTTGAAGATCCACCTCGATGGCAAAGGCGTCTGCGGCGTTTACTCCCGCGATGTGGCTGCCACCAAGGTGGAACAAGTGCTTGACGCCGCCCTCAAGGCGGGCCACCCACTGCAATGTGTCAGTGAGCCTGTTGAATAACAGGTTTTTGATCCCGATCTACAGTTATCCCTTCCACGCAAGCACAAAGGAGTTCACATGATTGCCCAGGAACTGGAAGTCAGCTTGCACATGGCCTTTGTTGAGGCCCGTCAGCAGCGCCACGAGTTCATCACCGTGGAGCATCTGTTGCTTGCATTGCTCGATAACCCCAGCGCAGCGGAGGTGCTGCGCGCTTGTTCTGCCAACATCGATGATCTGCGTTCATCGCTGGCGAACTTCATCAAAGACAACACGCCCCAGGTGGCTGGCACCGACGAGGTGGACACGCAACCCACGCTGGGCTTCCAGCGTGTGATCCAGCGCGCCATCATGCACGTGCAGTCCACGGGCAATGGCAAGAAGGAAGTCACGGGCGCCAACGTGCTCGTGGCCATCTTCGGCGAGAAGGATTCCCATGCCGTGTATTACCTGCACCAGCAGGGCGTGACGCGGCTGGACGTGGTCAATTTCATCGCCCACGGCATCAAGAAGGGCGAGCCGCCAGAGCCCGCCAAGGCGGAAAACCAGGCCGAAGGCGAAGAGGGCGGTGGCTCCGAGCGCAACGAGAAGGCCTCGCCGCTGGAGCAGTTCACCCAGAACCTGAACCAGGCCGCCAAGGAAGGCAAGATCGATCCGCTGATCGGGCGCCACTACGAGGTGGAGCGCACGATCCAGATCCTGTGCCGCCGCCGCAAGAACAACCCGCTGCTGGTGGGCGAAGCCGGCGTGGGCAAGACCGCGATCGCCGAGGGCCTGGCCTGGCGCATCACGCAGAACGACGTGCCGGAGATCCTGGCGGAGGCCACCGTGTACTCGCTCGACATGGGCGCGTTGCTGGCGGGCACCAAGTACCGGGGTGACTTCGAACAGCGCCTCAAGGGCGTGCTCAAGTCGCTCAAGGACAAGCCCAATGCAATCTTGTTCATTGACGAGATCCACACGCTGATCGGTGCGGGCGCCGCGTCGGGTGGCACGCTGGATGCCTCGAACCTGCTCAAGCCGGCGCTTTCGAGCGGCCAGCTCAAGTGCATCGGCGCGACGACCTTCACGGAGTACCGCGGCATCTTTGAAAAAGACGCCGCGCTGTCGCGCCGCTTCCAGAAGGTGGACGTGGTGGAGCCCAGCGTGGCCGAAACCATCGACATCCTGAAGGGCCTGAAGTCGCGCTTCGAAGAGCACCACAGCGTGAAGTACGCCGCGGCCGCGCTGCAGGCCGCCGCCGAGCTGAGCGCCAAGTACATCAACGACCGCCACCTGCCCGACAAGGCCATCGACGTGATCGACGAGGCGGGCGCCGCGCAGCGCATCATGGTGCCGAGCAAGCGCAAGAAGACCATCGGCAAGGCCGAGATCGAGGAGATCGTCGCCAAGATCGCGCGCATTCCGCCGGCCAACGTCTCCAACGACGACCGCGGCAAGCTGCAGACGCTGGAGCGTGACTTGAAGAGCGTGGTGTTCGGCCAGGACAAGGCCCTGGAAGTGCTGGCCAGCGCGGTCAAGATGGCGCGTTCGGGCCTTGGCAAGGGTGACAAGCCCATCGGCTCGTTCCTGTTCAGCGGCCCCACGGGCGTGGGCAAGACCGAGGCGGCCAAGCAGCTGGCCTACATCATGGGCATCGAGCTGATCCGCTTCGACATGTCGGAGTACATGGAGCGCCATGCCGTGAGCCGCCTGATCGGCGCGCCTCCAGGTTATGTCGGTTTCGACCAAGGTGGTCTGCTGACGGAAGCCATCACGAAGAAGCCGCACGCGGTGCTGCTGCTCGACGAGATCGAGAAGGCGCACCCGGACATCTTCAACGTGCTGCTGCAGGTCATGGACCATGGCACGCTGACGGACAACAACGGCCGCAAGGCCGACTTCCGCAACGTGCTCATCATCATGACCACGAACGCCGGCGCCGAGACCATGAACAAGGCGACGATCGGCTTCACCAACCCGCGCCAGGCGGGCGACGAGATGGGCGACATCAAGCGCCTGTTCACGCCCGAGTTCCGCAACCGGCTGGATGCCATCGTCAACTTCAAGGCGCTCGACGAGCAGATCATCCTGCGCGTGGTGGACAAGTTCCTGCTGCAACTGGAAACGCAGCTGGCGGAGAAGAAGGTGGAAGTCACTTTCACCGACGCCCTGCGCAAGCACCTGGCCAAGAAGGGTTTCGATCCGCTCATGGGTGCGCGGCCGATGCAGCGCCTGATCCAGGACACCATCCGCCGTGCGCTGGCCGACGAGCTGCTCTTCGGCCGCCTGACGGAAGGGGGCCGCCTGACGGTCGACATCGAGCTCAAGACCGATGACAAGGGCGTGGAAACGTCCGAGGTGCTGCTGGACATCCAGCCCTTGCCCAAGAAGGAGCGCTCGGCCAAGTCCGAACCTGCCGAGCCGGAAGAGGCCACGGCGGACTGACACGCGGCGGCGGCCGCCGCCCTGGCCGCGCGCGTGCCGGCCAGGTAAAAGCCCACGGTGTATGCCGTGGGCTTTTTTTTGGCCGGATTCGCGGAAGCTTGCGCTTTTCGCGCTGTCCGTGGGGGCGTGCAGCCGGGCGGGGCCCTGCGGGGTCAGGGCGCCTGCAGGCGCTGCAGCATCTCCAGGGTGGGGTAGCCGTCCGCCACGCTGCCGGTGCTGCGCTGGAAGGCGCGCAGCCCTGCGCGGGTGGCGGGGCCCATCACGCCGTCCGGGGTGCCGGCCGCGAAGCCCTTGCGGTTCAGTGCCTCCTGCAGGGCCTGCAGCTGGGTGCGCGACAGGGGCTCCAGGTCGCGTGGCCAGGGCGCGGCGATGGGGCCGCCCCCGCCGATCTGCTGGGACAACAGTGCGACCGCCAGGGCGTAGTTGACGGAGTTGTTGTAGCGAAGAATCGCCCGGAAGTTCGCCCCCACCAGAAAGGCGGGCCCGCGCGCTCCGGCAGGGGTCGCGATGGAGGCCGCGCCCAGGGGGGGCAGCGGCTGGCCCCCTGGCGCGCGCACGCCCTCGGCCTCCCATTGCGCGCTGGTCTGGCGCACCGCCGGGTCCGCGCGCGCGTGGTCGAAGGCCGCCGGCAACTGGACCTCGGCGCCCCAGGGCTCGCCGGATTGCCAGCCCGAGCGGGACAGGAAGTGGGCGGTGGATGCCACCACGTCCGGGATGCTGCCCCAGATGTCGCGGTGTCCGTCGCCGTCGGCATCCACGGCGTAGGCCAGGAAGACGGAAGGAAGGAACTGCGTGTGTCCCATGGCGCCGGCCCAGGAACCCAGCATGCGCTCCGCCGGGATGTCGCCCTGGTCCACGATGCGCAGCGCCGCGAGCAGCTCCGCCTGGGCCCAGGTGCGCCGGCGCCCTTCGTAGGCCAGCGTGGACAGCGCGTCCACGGTGCGAAACGTGCCGAAATTGCTGCCGTAGTTGCTCTCCATGCCCCAGATCGCCGTGATGAGGGTGGCCGGCACGCCGTAGCGGGCGGCGGCCGCCTCGAGCGCGGCGCTGTGTTCGGCCAGCTTGGCCTGGCCCTGGGCGATGCGCTGCGGGGAGACCGCGTTGTCGAGGTAGGACCACGGCGTGCGGGTGAATTCGGGCTGCGCGCGGTCCAGTTCCACCACGCGGGGCTGCCATTGCGCCTGGCCCAGCACGCTGCGCACCGTGCCGGGCTGGATGCCGGCCTCCAGGGCCTGCGCGGAAAAGGCGGCGCGCCAGGCGGCGAAGCCCGCTGCGTGGTCCACCATGTCGGCGGCGGGGCCGCCGGGGGAGGATGCGGGGGTGTCCGGGCCGGTTGCAGCGGGGGGCGCCACGCGGGCGGCTGCCGCCTGCGGCGCCGCCGCCGTCCCTGCGCCGGGGCGGTGGGTGGGGGGCGGGGCGGCGGCGCAACCCGCCAGCGCCAGGGCGGCAGTCCAGGCCGCCAGCGGGAGCCGGAGCGGGGACGCGAGGGAGATAGGGCGCCGCAAGAACGGGAAAGGTGCTCGGTGGGTGCTGTGCATGCGCCATTGTCCCGTGCCGCGGCGCGGGTGCCGGGCCACAGGTGTATCACGGCGTGAAGCGGCCGCGGAGGCGGTGGCCTTCGATTACTACTATTTTGATAGCTGTCAGCGCTTGAACGGTATGCGCTGCGGGCTAAAAATGCCTGCAAATCAGGTTACAGTTCGCTGTTTCCCCTGCCTTGTTCCCGTCCCGCCCCTGCTTGCCCACCGACCATGGCCCCCCACACCTTCCTCTGGCACGACTACGAAACCTTTGGTGCCAACACGCGCCGCGACCGGCCCGCGCAGTTCGCGGCCATCCGCACCGATGCCGAGCTCAATGAAATCGGCGAGCCGCTGATGTTCTATTGCCAGCCTGCCAGCGACTACCTGCCGGATCCGCAGTCCTGCCTCATCACCGGCATCACGCCGCAGCTGTGCCTGGAAAAAGGCGTGCCCGAGCACCAGTTCGCTGCCCGCATCGAGGCCGAATTCGCGCAGCCCGGCACCATCGGCGTGGGCTACAACACCATCCGCTTCGACGACGAGATCACGCGCTTCATGTTCTGGCGCAACCTCATCGATCCGTACGCGCGCGAATGGCAGAACCAGTGCGGGCGGTGGGACCTGCTGGACGTGGTGCGCATGACGTACGCGCTGCGGCCCGACGGCATCCAGTGGCCCCGGAAGGAGGACGGCTCGCCGAGTTTCAAGCTCGAGCATCTCTCGAAGGCCAACGGCCTGGTGCACGAGGCGGCGCACGATGCGCTGTCGGACGTGCGCGCCACCATTGCGCTGGCGCGGCTCATCCGCGAGCGCAACGCCAAGCTCTTCGACTTCGCGCTCTCGCTGCACAAGAAGGACCGCGTGGCCGCCGAGCTTCGCCTGCCGGCCACCGCCATCACGGCCCGGCCGTTCCTGCACGTCTCGGGCATGTTCCCGGCCGAGCGCGGGTGCCTGGCCGTGATGTGGCCGCTGGCCAGCCATCCCACCAACAAGAACGAACTCATTGCCTGGGATCTCTCCCAGGATCCGGCGGCCCTCGCCACCATGGGGGCCGACGAGATCCGCCTGCGCATGTTCAGCAAGGCCGACGCGCTGCCCGACGGCGTGACGCGCCTGCCGGTCAAGACCATCCACCTCAACAAGTCGCCCATGGTGGTGGGCAACGTGAACACGCTCACGCCCGCGCTGGCGCAGCGCTGGGGCATCGACCTGGCCCAGGCCGCCCAGCATGCCGAGGTGGCCCGCGGCCTGCCCGACATGAGCGGCATCTGGCCCGCCGTGTTCGCCCGCCCGCCCGAGGCCACGCCCGATGTGGACCAGGACCTGTACGGCGGCTTCGTCGGCAACAACGACCGCCGGCTGCTCAACGACCTGCGCACTATGAGCGGCGAGAAGCTGGCCCGCTCCCGCGCCGCGTTCGACGACCCGCGCCTGGCCGAGCTGCTGTGGCGCTACCGGGCGCGCAACTTCCCCGCTACGCTGTCGCCTGAAGAAGCGCAGCAGTGGGAGGCGCACCGCGCGGCCTGCTTGTTCGACGGGCAGGGCGGGGCACGTACGGTGGAGCAGCTGTTCACCGAAATCGACACGCTGTCGGAGACCGCCGAAGACGACCGCACGCAGGACATCCTGGGGGCCCTGTACGATTACGCGGAGCACATCGCGCCGGAGAGGTGACTCCCCCTGAGGCGCTGCGCGCCTTCCCCCCTGAGGGGGACGCACCCGGTGGCCTGGCGAAGCCAGTTCCACGCGTGCACTGGTATGGGGGCGCGCCGGTTTTTGGGCGCCAGTGCCTTTCACATAGACATCGCTTCTTGTTATGACGACACCGCAGACCAACCATTTCACGACCGAGATCCTGCACGCCGACCGCCAGGGCGGCGCGGAGCATGGGGCCATCCACAAGGCCATCCACACCTCGGTCCAGTACGGCTACGACAAGGTCGAGGACCTGATCGCCGTGTTCCAGGGCACCGCCAAGGGCGGCTTCAACTACGCGCGGCAGGGCACGCCCACCACGGCGGCGCTGGAGGCCAAGATCACGCAGATGGAAAAAGGGCAGGGCACCATTGTGTTCGCCACCGGCATGGCGGGCATCTGCGCGATCTTTCTCACGCTGCTCAAGGCGGGCGACCACCTGGTGGCCAGCCAGTTCGTGTTTGGCAACACCAACAGCGTGTTCGGCACGCTGGCCGACCTGGGCATCGAGGTGACCCTGGTGGACGTGACGGACGCAGCCCACGTGGCCGCCGCGGTGCGGCTCAACACCCGCATGGTGTTTGTCGAGACCATCGCCAACCCCGGCACGCAGATCCCCGACCTGGACGGCGTGGGCACGGTCTGCCGCGAGCGCGGCCTGCTGTACGTGGTGGACAACACCGTGGCGTCGCCCTACCTGTTCCGCGCGTCCACGGTGGGCGCGGGGCTGGTGCTCAACTCGCTCACCAAGAGCATCGGCGGGCAGGGGGCGGCGCTGGGCGGCGCGGTGACCGACACCGGCCTGTTCGACTGGAGCACGTACCCCAACATCTTCGCCCCCTACCGCAAGGGCGACGCCAAGGGCTGGGGCCTTCAGCAACTGCGCAAGAAGGGCCTGCGCGACATGGGGGCCACGCTGTCTTCCCACGCCGCGCACCAGATCGCGCTGGGCGCTGAAACCCTGTCGCTGCGCATGGACCGCACCAGCGCCACGGCCCTGGCCCTGGCGCAATGGCTGGAGCAGCACCCGGCGGTCTCGCGCGTGCTGTACCCCGGCCTGCCGTCGCACCCCCAGTACGCGTTTGCCCAGAAGCACCTCAAGGCCGGTTCGTGGCTGCTGTCGTTCGAGCTGCGCGACCCCGGGCAGTGCCTGCCCGTGTGCAACCGGCTGCAGCTGCCGATCAAGGCCACGGGCCTGGCGGACACGCGCACGCTCATCATCCCGGTGGCCCACACCATCTTTTGGGAGGCCGGCCCGGCCGTGCGCGCCGCCATGGACATCGCCGACAGCATGATCCGGCTGTCGGTCGGGCTGGAAGAGGTGGAAGACCTGCTCGCGGACTTCGAGCAGGCCCTGGCCGGCTGCTGAGGCGGCACCCCGCAACCTGTCAGCGCGCCATGGCCACCACCACCTCGGCCCCGCCCGCCAGCATTGGCAAGTACCGCATCGAGCGCGAGCTGGGCCGGGGCGCCAGCGGCATCGTGTTCCTGGGGCTGGACGGTTTTCGGGGCCGCAAGGTGGCCATCAAGCAGACCCACGCGCACCTGCTCAGGCAGCCCGAGCAGGCCGAGCGCTACCGCAAGCTGCTGCGCAACGAGGCCGCCTTGTCCGGCCGCCTGCGCCACCCCAACATCGTGCGCCTGCTCGATGCGGACGAAGAGGCGCTGCCGCCGTACCTGGTGCTCGAATACGTCGACGGACAGCCCCTGTCGGCGTTTGCGACGCCCGACGCGCTGCTGCCCGTGCCCCAGGTGCTGGACATCGCGTTCAAGTGCTGCAACGCGCTCGAATACGCCTACCGCGAGGGCCTGGTGCACCGCGACATCAAGCCCGCCAACCTGATGCTGGCCCAGGGCGGCGACGTCAAGCTCACCGACTTCGGCGCGGCGCTGTCGCTGCGCAGCGATGCCACGCAGCTGTCGGGCCTGGTGGGCTCGCCGTCGTACATGTCGCCCGAACAGGTGCGCGAGCAGGACCTCACCCACCACAGCGACATGTTCTCGCTGGCCGTGGTGGTGTACGAACTGCTCACCGGCCGCCGCCCCTTCGACGGCGACACGGATTTCGCGACCCTCTACAAGATCGGCAACGAAGCCCCCACGCCGCCCAGCCTGCTGCGCGCCTCGCTGCCCGGCCATGTGGATGACGTGCTGCTGCGCGCCCTGGCCAAGCAGCCCGCAGACCGCTTTGCCACCTGGCAGGATTTCGCCCAGGCCCTGCTCGCCGCCCACCAGGGCCTGCCGCGCCAGCGCTCGCAGGACACCGAGGCCGAACGCTTCGCGCGCCTGCGCGCACTGCCGTTCTTCGCCGACTTCCACGACGTGGCGCTGTGGGAGCTGATGCGCCTGGGCAGCTGGCGCCGGCTGGAGCGGGGCACCGTGCTCATGCGCGAGAACACGCCTGGCGACTCCTTCTGCATCCTCATCGAGGGGCAGGTGGCCGTGAGCCGCCAGGGCTGGACCCTCAGCACTCTGGGCCCGGGCGTCACCCTGGGCGAGATGACCTACCTGCGCCCGGAGAACAGGAAGCGCACCGCCACCGCCGTGGCAGAGACCGAGGTGCTGGTGCTCAAGGTGCGCAACCCGGCGCTGCGCGGAGCGTCGGAAGACCTGCAGTCGCACTTCGACAAGGCGTTCATCAAGCTGCTGGTGGGGCGGCTGATTGCCACCAGCGAGCAGCTGGCGGAGTGGGAACAGGGCCTGAGCGGGCCGGAGTGAGGCCGCCGCTCATCGCACCGCTGGTTCCCGCGCCGCGCGCCAGCGGCAGGCGCGCAAAAGGGACCGGGGTCGAAGCAGCAGGGGCGAAAAATGCATGGCAAACAGTGGTGGAACGATGGAGGGGGCCGGGCGGTGTCTCTGACGGCACCACGGCGGCGACGGGTTGAGCGTAGGCGGAGTGCGGGCGGCGGATTGACTGGCTATCCCGCCGGCCTTTGACCCGGCGTTTCCGGGATGGCGTCCCATCTCGACAATATGAATGAGAATCAGTATCATTTAAATGCCTGAGTACGCCACACCCGTCCACCGCAAAAGGCTTGTCCCTCTTCAAGGAGCATTGCCATGGACACCGGCGTACACACCAACTCCCACCAGAGCGCAGCCGTGCACCACGCGCCCGCCACGCTGGCGCGGTGGCAGCATGCCGTGCAGCGCGCACGGGCAGCGCAGCAGACGGGCCAATGGCGCATGGCGACTGCCTATCAGCACCAGGCCCTCGCGTTGTCGCTGCGGCTGCTGGAGCACACGCCGCCACCGGGGCGCGAGGACGACTGCGTGGCAGCGGTCGTGGTCTCGCACCTCAATGTGGCCGACCTGCGGGTGCAGGCGGGCGCCGTGGACGACGCCACCCAGATCCTGTGCCGCGCCCATGCCGTGCTGCTGGGCCTGATGGCCGATGCACGCCACGGCGCGGGCCTGCAGCAGGCCGCGTGGCGCCACAGCCGCGAAACCCATGCCGCCTTGCTGCGCCATGTGCAGGCCCATGGCGCGCACCCGTCCGTCACGCAGGCCCTGGCCTCGGCCCATTTGGCCCACGGCCCGGGGCCGCACTGAAGGGCGTGCCGCTTCCTGGCCGTGGGGTGCCATGGCCCGAAAGACGACGCGCTCCGGCCTTTTTATCCACTCCGTTTCCGATCCAAGGACACCATGCCCCATACCTTGCCCGCCTTGCCCTATGCCTATGACGCGCTCGAGCCCCACATCGATGCCCGCACGATGGAGATCCACCACACCCGGCACCACCAGACCTACATCAACAACCTGAACGCCGCGCTGGAAGGCACGCCGCACGCCCACCTGTCCATCGATGAGCTGGTGGCGCGGCTGGTGCTGCTGCCCGAGAACCTGCAGGGCCCGGTCCGCAACAATGGCGGCGGCCATGCCAACCACAGCCTCTTCTGGAGCGTGATGTCGCCCCGGGGCGGCGGCCAGCCCCAGGGAGAGCTGGCGCGGGCCATCGATACGGATCTGGGCGGGTTCGGCGCCTTCAAGGAGGCCTTCACCAAGGCCGCGCTCACGCGCTTTGGCAGCGGCTGGGCCTGGCTTTGCGTGACCAAGGCGGGCCAGCTGGTGGTGGAAAGCACGGGCAACCAGGACAGCCCGCTCATGGCGGGCCCGATGTCGGGCCACACGCCCGTGCTGGGGCTTGATGTGTGGGAACACGCCTATTACCTGCAGTACCAGAACCGGCGTCCCGAATACATCGCCGCGTTCTACAACGTCATCGACTGGGCCGAGGTGGCCCGCCGCCATGCGCTTGCCCGGGCCTGACGGGCCATCGCGCCCGCTCCACCACCCGCATTCTGAAAACCGCCCCCCGACAACCCCAGGAGCCGCCATGCAGACCCCGTCCGCTTCCACCCATACGGTTCTCGAACCGCTGGCGCGTTCCGCCTCGGCGGCCCGCCGCGTCGCCACCCTGCGTGGGCGGCAGTGGCTCGGGCTGGGCATCGTGCTGCTTGGCATCGTGGCGGGCTCGGCGCAGGCATGGGCCTGGATCGCCGGCCAGCCGGTGGTGCTGGGTGCGCTCTGGGCCGGCCTGGCGGCAGCGCTGGCCACGGCGCTGGGCACCGCGCCGGTGCTGCTCTCGCAGCGCCTTTCCGAGCGCACGCAGGACACGCTGTTCGGCTTCGGCGCGGGCGTGATGCTCGCCGCCTGCTCGTTCTCGCTCATCATCCCCGGCATCCAGGCGGCACGCGCGGGCGGCGCCGGTGCCTGGGCGGCCGGGGGCACGGTGGGGGCGGCCATCCTGCTGGGCGCGCTGGTGCTGCTGATGATGGAGCGGCTGCTGCCGCACGAGCACTTCATCAAGGGCGTGGAGGGCGGGCAGGCCTCGCGCACGCTGCGGCGCACGTGGCTGTTCGTCTTCGCCATCGGGCTGCACAACCTGCCCGAGGGGCTGGCGATCGGGGTGGCCTACGCGGGCGGCGATGCCCTGCGCGCCAGCGCCCTGGCCACCGGTATCGCGATCCAGGACGTGCCCGAGGGCCTGGTGGTGGCCGTGGCGCTGCTCGCCGCAGGCTACCGGCGCTTGCTGGCCGTGGGGCTCGGGATGGCCTCCGGGCTGGTGGAGCCCGTGGGCGCCGTGCTGGGAGCCGCCGTGGTCAGCTACTCCGCAAGCCTGCTGCCCTGGGGGCTGGGTTTCGCGGCCGGGGCCATGCTGTTCGTGATCAGCCACGAAATCATCCCCGAGTCGCACCGCAAGGGCCACGAGGCCTGGGCCACCGGCGGCCTGATGCTGGGCTTCGTGATCATGATGCTGCTGGATACGGCGCTGGGGTGAATTTTGCTATCGAATTAATAGCTTTTGGCGCTTTCCTGTCAAGGGGGAGGCGCCGATTTGATCCGTAGTGCAGGGAATGCAGGACTGGCACCGCCCCCGCTGCCTCCGCCCGGCGCGGTCCGCACCCGTGCCACCGCGAAGCCGGCTTGCCGGGGCCAAGACATGCCGGGGGACCTTTTTCCCTACCCAAAGAACCGGTAGCACACCACGATGGCCGCCACCACGCCCGCCAGCTCGGCCAGCAGCGCGCAGCTGACGGTGTGGCGGGTGCGCTGGATGCCCACCGCGCCGAAGTACACCGCCAGCACGTAGAAGGTGGTCTCGGTGCTGCCCTGGATGGTGGCCGCTGCCAGCGCGGCAAAGCTGTCCACGCCCTGGGCCTGCATGGTCTCGATGAGCATGGCACGCGCGGCGCTGCCGGAGAATGGCTTGACCAGCGCGGTGGGCAGCGCATCGACGAACCGGGTGTCCGCGCCCAGCACCTGCACGCACCAGCGGATGCCGTCGAGCACATAGCCCAGCGCCCCCGATGCCCGGAACACCCCCACGGCGCACAGCATGGCCACCAGGTACGGCAGCAGGCCCTTGGCCACATCGAAGCCTTCGCGCGCACCCTCGATGAAAGCCTCGTACACGGCGACCTTGCGCCAGGCGCCCAGGGCCACGAACAGCACCACCAGCATGAACAGCGTGAGGTTGCCGAGCAGGGAAGACAGCTGCGACAGCGCCGCCGCGCTCAGCGTGGTCAGGAGTGCCATGAAACCGCCGAGCACCAGCGCCACGGGCAGCAGGTAGGCCAGCACCACGGGGCTCCACAAGGGCAGGCGCTGCACCACCGCCACGCTGAGCAGGCCCACGAGGGTGGATGCGGACGTGGCCAGCAGGATGGGCAGGAAAACGAGTGTCGGGTCGGGCGCGCCCTGCTGCATGCGGTACATGAAGATCGTCACCGGCAGCAGCGTGAGCGAGGAGGCATTGAGCACCAGGAACAGGATCTGCGCGTTGGTGGCGGTCTCTGGCTCGGGGTTCAGCTCCTGCAGGGCTTTCATGGCCTTCAGGCCCATGGGAGTGGCCGCGTTGTCCAGCCCCAGCGCGTTGGCCGCGAAGTTCAGCGTCATGAGACCCAGGGCCGGGTGGCCGCTGGGCACGCCGGGCATGAGGCGGCGGAACAGCGGCGCCAGCCAGCGCGCGAGGGCGTCCACGATGCCCGCCTTCTCGGCGATGCGCAGGAAGCCCAGCCAGAGCGTGAGCGTGCCGAACAGCAGCACCATCACCTCGACCGAGAGCCTGGCCATGGCGAACAGCGCCTCGACCATGGCGGCGAAGATCTGCGCGTTGCCCGCCACGAGCCACTGCGCCAGCGCCGCCACCGCGGCGGTCAGGAAAAAGCCCAGCCACAGGGTGTTGAGCATCAGGGGGTACCGGGAAGAGTGGGGGGATCAGCCTGCATGCCGCCAAGGTTACCCGGCTTGCCGCGCAACACCCGCCGATACCGTGGCTGGCAGGCAACGGATGGGTCAGTGGTACCCTATAGGGTTCGGTTTACCGCCGTGCGGGGGCTTTGGGAAGCGCTTTTCCCGCGCCTGCGGGGTCCGCACCACACATCCTCAGGCGCCTGGCGCGCCGCAACACCAACGAAAAGAGATCCAACATGGGCGCGCAGTGGAAAGCAAAAGGCAAGGCACAGGTGGCGGATGCCAAGGGCAAGCTGTTTGGCAAGCTGGTCAAGGAAATCACCGTGGCCGCGCGCGGCGGCGCCGATCCGGCCAGCAATGCGCGCCTGCGCCTGGTGGTCGAGCAGGCCCGCAAGGCCTCGATGCCCAAGGACACGCTGGAGCGCGCCATCAAGAAAGGCTCGGGTACGGGCGCCGACGCGGTCAACTACGAGCGCGTGATCTATGAAGGCTTCGCGCCCCACCAGGTAGCGGTGATGGTCGAATGCCTGACCGACAACGTGAACCGCACCGCGCCCGAGATGCGCGTGCTGTTCCGCAAGGGCCAGCTGGGCACTTCGGGATCGGTGGCCTGGGACTTCAACCATGTGGGCATGATCGAAGCCGAGCCCGCCACGCCCGATGCCGACCCCGAACTGGCTGCCATCGAGGCGGGCGCGCAGGATTTCGAGGCTGGCGACGAGGAAGGCACCACCACCTTCTGGACCGACCCCACCGACCTGGACCTGGTGAGCCGCGCGCTGCCCGCCCATGGCTTCAATGTGCTGTCGGTCAAGCTGGGCTACAAGCCCAAGAACCCCGTGAATCCCGCCAACCTCTCGCCCGAGCAGCTCGAAGAGGTCGAGAACTTCCTGGCGGCCATCGACTCCAACGACGACGTCCAGAACGTGTTCGTGAGCCTGGGCGGCTGATGCCGGTGCGCCGGCTTCGCGGCCGGGCCCGCTCCCTGCATCGCCCTCGCAATTGACTTGTCCATGACCGCAGACCATTACGCAGCCCTCGGGGTGGCGGCCAACGCGTCGCTCGCCGACATCAAGAAGGCCTTTCGCCAGAAGGCGTCGTTCTACCACCCGGACCGCAACGACGCGCCCGACGCCGCCCAGCGGTTCCAGGCCGTGCAGAAGGCCTACGAAGTGCTGTCGGACGACACCGCCCGCCAGGCCTACGACGACAACCGCCGCCGCAACCTGCTGGACGACCCGCTGCAGACCGCGCAGGAGATCTGGCAGGCCTACTCCTCGCGCATCCTTTCCTCTCCTTCTTCCGCTTCGTGAAACTATCTCCCTACTTCTACGATCTGCGCTCCGCCTACCAGGCCGAGCTGGATGACCTGGTCTCCGACTCCGAGGGCAAAGACGTCCTGCGCAAGCGCCTGGCGGAAAAGCGCAACGAGATCGCCTTTCTGGTGCAGATGATGGAGCTGGCCCCCGAGATGGTCGCGGTGGTCTTTCACCATGGCTTTCGCTTCACCAAGCCCGGCGCGGTGGAGCACCTGCTGGGCCTGCCGGTGGACGAACTGCCCGACTGGCACAGCCTGGCCCATGCCGTCACGCTCGAGCCCTGGGCCCAGAGCCTGGCGCAGACCGTGCTGCGCGAGCCGCAGGGCGCCCGGTTCATGGCGGTGGCGGCCGGGCTCGAGTACCTGCACCTGCATGCCCGCATGGCCCCCGCGGCGCACGCGGCCGAGGGCGACGGCGACCAGGGCGAAGACGCTGCGGATGCGGCGGAACACGATGACGATTTCAGCGCTCTGAGCGCCGACGACGCCGTGGACCCGCAAAACAGCCGCACCCGCGAGGAAGCCAGCTCCAACTGGCTGGCCGATGTGGGGTTCGACAGGAAGGACTGAGGCCCTCCCGAGGCGCTGCGCGCCATCCCCGCGAGGGGGCCGCCTGCTGCGGACCGGCCACGCCGGACCAAGGCAAGGCGGCGCTGGCGACGGCGGCGCGCCAGTTTTTAGCGGTCTGCGCCCGGCGCAGCGACACACCAAGGAATACGCATGAGCAGCAACAACACCCACCTCGCCCTGATCACCAGGACCACCAGCCTGATCGCGGCCGGCGACATCGTGGGCGCCGAGTCGGCGCTGGCCGAGCTGGCCGATACCGACGGGGACGGCGCGCTGATGGTGGTGCTGGACCAGCTCGCGCCCAAGGACATCCTGGCCGTGATGCGCGAGTACGACGACTCCAAGGCCTCGGTGGTCAACCTGCTGGTCACGCCCGAGCAGTTCGCGCGCGCGATGGTGCTGGAAAAGCAGTACAAGGACCTCACGCACACGCACCTGCGCAACATGGTCAATGCCGTCATCTTCCGCGACGACGCCGATCCCGTCGAGTTCCTCACGGCCATCGGCGACCTGGAAGGCGGCGCCGAGGCACTGGCCAACTACTTCGCCGAAAAGTGGAGCCGCATCGAGGCCTTTGCCCGCACCGGCACGTTCGACGCGGTGGAAGACTACGGCCCCACGCTGACCGACGACGAACTCCTCGCCTCGGGCTATGTGCAGCCGCGCATCGACCAGGACGAGGTGGCGGACCGCGACTGGATGCAGATGGCCTGGCTGCTGCGCTACGAGTGCCGCGACCTGTTCATCGAAACCTTGCTGGTGCTGCGCGCCAAGGCCCGCGCCTTTGACCTGGGCCTGGAAGAGGGCGACGAATCGCCCGCCGAGGAAGACGACGGCAAGTTCGAAACCAGCGAAACCGACCGTGGCAAGGCCACGCCCGCCGCCCGCACGTCCGACGAAGAATCCGCGATTTAGATGACAACCCCCTGTGGCGCTTCGCGCCTTCCCCCTTCTCTCGAATGGCTGCGCCATTCGGGAAGGGGGACACCGCCAGCGCGGCGGGGCGGCCCTTGCGCGGTGGTTCTGGCCTGGAGCGTGCCAGTTTCATGGCCCACGAGCACTGCGAAGCGCGATAGATACTGATATGACTGTGCCCAACACGCCTTCTTCAACGACTGACAAGATTGCAGCCGCCAACGCGCTGCAGCTCCACGACGCCCGCCCGTTCTTTGAAAAGGCGCTGGCGCATGGTGTCCAGCATGGCGTGCTGGGTGCCGAAAAGCTCGCGGCCATCAATGCCGATGCGCCCAAGGGCATGGTGCAGATCGCGCGCTACTTCGGCAGCGAATTCTTGCGGCCCGAGCTGGAGAAGGCGCGCGACCGCATGGTCAACCTCATCAGCCTGTACCTGCTGGACACCACCGGGGGCGACCTGCACGAGGCCGCCATCTCGCTGCGCGACCATTCGTTCCTGTCGCGCTCCAAAGGTGGCTCGGACATGCTCAAGCGGCTGATTGCCATGCCCGAGAGCAGCAATTTCGGCATGGCCGGCTATGCCGATGCCGAAACCCCGTTGCTGGCCGTGTGGTCGCTGCGCAGCCACGCCGACTACCGGGCCGAGCTGGCGCGCCGCACGCAGATTGCGCAGGCCATCCGGGCCGCCCAGTGGCTGGCCGGGCAGTTCGACCTGGACCCCGACGAGCTGGAAGCCGCGGGCGCCGACGCGGAAGCCGTCATCCGCGCTGGCTTGCTCATGGTGGCCCTGGCGCCCAAGGCCATGGACCTCGGCGAGTGGCCCAACACCGTGTCGTTCGAAAAAGTGCTGATGGCACAGCGCAAGAAGAAGCTCGCGCCGCCCGTGCAGCTGCGCCTGCCTGCCGGCTTGCCTGCCGAACTGCGCGAGGTGGTGCAGGCGCATTGCGCCAGCGTGCTGGCCGACCTGCCCAAGCTACTCGACGCGGCCACACCGGTGCGCACGCTGCTGCGCCCCACCGGCGCTTTCCGCGCGCGCTACTTTCTGCTGGACGACCCCTTGGCCGAGGTGGACAACTTCCACCGCAGCCTGGATGCGCTGGAGGAGGGTGAGGAACCCCCGCTTCCCGCGAGCAAGACCTGGACGAGAACGGTGCAGGGCAACGATGACGAACATTCGCTGCTCACGCTGTGCCTGTGCCTGGCGGCCGGGGCCCCCAAGAAGACGCTGCTGACCGAGAAGACCGCCGCGAGCCTCGTCCGAAAGATCCGCAAATCGGGCCTGCAGCCCGCGCTGGCGGCCGACTTCATCCGCGCCCATGCGCCCGGCGTGCACCAGCAGGACTACATCGCCCTGTGGACCGGCTTCGTGCAGGACGCGGAAAAGACCCTGCTCAGCGACATGGACTACCAGATGCACGACGCCCTGGCACTGCTGCGCCGGGAGTGCAACGTGGTGGGCGACTGAGCACCAAGGAAGAGGTGGCCGGCCGCGGCCTGGGGCATGGGCGCTGGCACCGGCGGCCCGCGCCCGTGGCGCCGCCGCGTGGCCCCGCGCGATAGTTCCTGCATTTCGCAACGGCTCGGTTAACATTCAGCGCGTTTCTTGTCCTGCCGCAATCCCTTCATGCCAGCCCCGCGGGGCTCCCTTACGCCGCTGCCCCGTTCCGTCTCCGTGCACAGCCCCACACTCGTCATTCTCGCGGCCATCCTGTCGGCGCTGGTTACCGCAGTGCTGTATGCCGTGTGGCATTTCAACAAGAACATCCCGGGCCTGCGGCTGTGGACGCTGTCATTCCTGGGCGCGTCGGTGTTCTGCGCCACGCTGCTGGCGCGCGAGCGGATGCCCGAAGTGCCGGCCGTGGTGCTGGCGCAGGGGGCCAATGCGCTGGCGGCCTACCTGTGCTGGCTGGGCAGCCGCGCCTACATGGGGCGCCCGCCCATCGCCCACCGGTATGCCGCGGCCGCCATCGTGTCGCTGGTGGCGCTGTCGGTGTATTTCACGGTGGCGCAGCCCCATCCCGGCGCGCGGTTCGCCCTGGCGGGCTGGTTCGCGGGCGTGTGCTTCCTGCTCACGGCGCGCACGCTGGCGCAGGGTGGCTTTCGCCGTGTGCCGGCGCGCTACCTGCTCGCGGGCGTCATGGCCTTCCATGGGGTGTGCGTGCTGGTGCGCCCCGTGATCTTCCGGCTGGCCGCCCCTTCGGATGCCGGCCTGCTGACGCAGCTGTCGCAGTTCGTGGTGCTGGAGGCCACGGTGGCCCTCGTGATGATCGCGTTTGGCGTGCTGATGCTGACCAATGAATTCGTGACGAGCGAGCTGCGCCACCTCGCCGAGATCGACCCGCTCACCAGCGTGTTCAACCGCCGCGCCTTCATCACGCTGCTGGACAAGGGCCTGAGCAATGCCCAGCGCACCCGGGCCGCGCTGCCCGTGCTGGTGATGGACCTCGACCACTTCAAGAAGATCAACGACACCGGCGGCCACCAGTGCGGGGACGACGCGCTGCGCCACTTCGTGGACCTGGCCCACCGCTGCCTGCGCCGGGAGGATGTGATGGGCCGCCTGGGTGGGGAGGAGTTCGCCATCTTCCTGCCCAACGCGGACGGCCCTGGTGCCGCCGGCGTGGCCGAACGCCTGCGGGCGCTGGTCGAGTCCGAGCCCATGGATGCCGAACGGCGTCGCGTGGCCCTGACCGTGAGCATCGGCATCACGCTGTCCACCAGCGGGGATTCGGCCGAGGCGGTGCTGCAGCGAGCGGACGAGGCGATGTACCTTGCCAAGGCGCGCGGGCGCAACCGGGTGGAGGTCGTGGCGCTGCCGGACGATCCCGTGCCGTTGAAGTGGCCGCGCCCCGCGGAGCGGCCAGGCACCGCGCGCAGCGCGGCGGTGCTGTAGCCAGCTTCCACCAGGCGCGCGTGCGGTCGCGCCGCCGGGCCCTGCCGCTTGCCTGATGGGCCTGAAACGCTGCCTGTGTCGGCTGCCCGACCTTCGGGCGTGCCGCCGCGCAGCGCGCCGCCGCACAATGGTGGCCTTGCCTCGTCCCGTCCATTCCCAGACCACCACCATTCCCCATGGCATTGAATCCCCTCGGCAGCAACCCGCTCGGCGGCGCGGGCCCGGGCACCGCGCCCGGTGCATCGCCGTCGGCGCCCGCAGCGCAGCGCAGGGCGTTCCTGGCATCCGGCACGGGGCTGGCCGCCCTGGGTGTGGCGGCGGCCGCCGGGGCCGGCTACCTGCTGTACCGGCCGGGCAACGACCGGCAACTCGTCTTTGGCACCCTGGCGCGCGCCATGCAAGAGGTCGAGCGCCTTGCGGGCGCTGCGGTCCAGCCGCTGGCGCCCGCCACGGCCTGGAACTGGTCGCAGACGCTGGAGCACTGCGCACAGAGCATCGAGTTCTCGCTGCGGGGCTTCCCGGCGCCCAGGTCGGCGCTGTTCCAGAACACCCTGGGTGCGGCTGCTTTCAACGTGTTTGCCCTGCGCGGCCGCATGAGCCACGACCTGGCGGAGCCCATCCCGGGCGCGCCCGCGCTGGATGCGTCCACGCCCGGGGCGTCGGCGGCCCTGGCCCGGCTGCGCCAAGCCGTGCAGGACTTCTCCGTGCACGCGGGGCCGCTGCACCCGCACTTCGCCTACGGGGCGCTGGACAAGGCGCAGTACGAGCAGGCGCACGCCATGCACCTGGCCAATCATCTGTCGGCCTTTGACGCAGGGGGCTGAGCGCGGGCTGCGCGGCCCTGTGCAGTTCCATGCCATGCGGATGCCGGCTGGATGCTATTGAAGTTATAGCTTTTGGCGCTTGTCCAGAAAGCGCCAGAGGCATATTTCACCCGAATGTGCCCATTCTCTCAGCCCAGATCGTCAAAATCCCATTGGGCGCAGAGGGCGTCAAAGCGCAGGGCGTCCAGCACGCTCAGGAACACACCGGGTTCCGCAAGCTCCCCCTCGGAGTGCAGGTACCACACCAGCGCCTGCGGGCCCACGGTGAAGATGCGCAGCCCCGCCATGTCCACGACGGGCCGCGCCCGCAGGGCGTCCAGCAGCGACGCCAACTCGCCGGGCGTTGAGAACGCCCCGCACGTGCGCATGCCGCAGAACGGATAGCCACCCTGTGCCATCTGGTAGTAGGCGACGGTGTGCAAAAACGCCTCCAGGCCCACGGCTTCCTCGAACCAGTCCGGGGAATCCAGGTCGGTGGTTTGCCACACCCGCTGCCGGGAATCGGTGGCCCACCAGCACACGCCCTGGTTCTCTTCCAGAAACAGCAGCTTGTCGCCCAGGCACTCCCAGTCTTGCGGCGGCGCAAACCGCTGAAAACCGGCCATCAAATCGGCACGTCTGCCCACGGCGGCGTAATAAGCGTGCAGGGCAGGGGGCACTGGGCCACCCAGGCGATGGCTTGCGGCGGCCAGTTCATCTTCCGGCAGCCCGTCTTCGGGGCTGACAGGGCGGCCCAGCAGCCAGGCCAGGGTGTCTGAAAGGGGCGGGGTGGTGAGGGCAGTCATGGGTTTCGGTTCAAGGGGCCGCCACGCGCGGCAGGTGCAGGCCGGATGTTCGGGTGGCGATTGATGCAGGTCAAGGGAGGGCGTGCTGCGGCTTGGGGTAACGCGGGGTGCAAAGCTACCATCCCTCGACGGGCCCAAGTGCCCACAAGGATGGACCATGAGCAAGCAATGGAAGATCGCTGCGGCTTTGGCCGTGGTGCTGCTGGGGGGAGGGCTGCTGCTGCGCTGGGCGCCCTGGCAGGCCAAAGGGCCAGGCCCCGGCTTCGTGAGCGGCAACGGCCGCATCGAGGCCACCGAGATCGCCGTGGCCACCAAACTCGCGGGCAAGGTGCTCGATGTGCTGGTGGCCGAGGGCGATTTCGTGAAAGCCGGGCAACCCCTGGCCCGCATGCAGATCGACAGCCTGCAGGCCCAGCGTGAAGAGGCGGTGGCCCGGCTGCAGCAGGCGCAGCTGGCCATCAGCAGTGCCCAGGTGCAGGTGGCCCAGCGTGATAGCGACTACCAGGCCGCGCTGGCCGTGGTCGCGCAGCGCGAGAGCGACCTCGACACCGCCCGCCGCCGCCTGCCGCGCTCCGAGCAGCTGGCGCGCGAGGGTTTTTTCTCCAGCCAGTTGCTCGACGACGACCGCGCCAAGGTGCGCAGCCAGCAAGCCGCTGTGACCGCTGCAAAAGCCCAGGCGAAGGCCGCGCAGGCGGGCATCGGTGCGTCGCGCACGCAGGTGACCAGCGCCGAGGCCAATGTGCGCGCGCTGCAGGCCACGCTGGCCCGCATCGATGTGGAGCTGGCCGACAGCGAGCTCAAGGCGCCGCGCGATGGCCGCGTCCAGTTCCGCGTGGTGCAGCCCGGCGAGGTGCTGGGTGCGGGTGCGCGCGTGCTGCAGCTGGTGGACCTGAGCGACGTGTACATGACCTTCTTTTTGCCCGAAACCGTGGCGGGCCGCGTGGCGCTGGGCAGCGAGGTGCGCATCGTGCTCGATGCCGCGCCGGGCTTCGTGATCCCGGCCACCGTGTCGTTCGTGGCCAGCACCGCGCAGTTCACCCCCAAGACGGTGGAAACCGCGAGCGAGCGCCAGAAGCTCATGTTCCGCGTGCGCGCGCAGATCGACAAGGCGCTGCTGCTGCGCCACCAGGAACAGGTCAAGACCGGACTGCCCGGCGTGGCCTGGCTGCGGGTGGACCCTGCGGTGGAGTGGCCCGCAGAACTCGCCGTCAAGGCTGGCCAGTGAACCCAGCGGCCGGCGCTGCACCCGTGGCCCGCCTGCGCGGCGTGGGCCAGCGCTACGGGCGCACGGTGGCGCTCGATGGCATCGACCTGGAAGTGGCCGCAGGCCGCATGGTGGGCCTGATCGGGCCGGATGGCGTGGGCAAGTCCAGCCTGCTGGCCCTGGTGGCGGGCGCGCGGGCGGTGCAGCAGGGCACCGTGGAGGTGCTGGGCGGCGACATGGCCCAAAGCCGCCACCGCAGCCGGGTGTGCCCCCGCATCGCCTACATGCCCCAGGGCTTGGGCAAGAACCTGTACCCCACGCTGTCGGTGGAAGAAAACCTGCAGTTTTTTGGCCGCCTGTTCGGGCACGACGCGGCCGAGCGGCGCCGCCGCATTGACGAACTCACGCGCAGCACGGGGCTGTACCCCTTTCTGGCGCGGCCTGCGGGCAAGCTCTCGGGCGGCATGAAGCAGAAGCTGGCCCTGTGCTGCGCGCTCATCCACGACCCCGACCTGCTCATCCTGGACGAACCCACCACCGGCGTGGACCCGCTGGCGCGCGCGCAGTTCTGGGATTTGATCGGCCGCATCCGCGCCGCGCGGCCGGGCATGAGCGTGATCGTGGCCACGGCCTACATGGAAGAGGCCCAGCGTTTTGAATGGCTGGTGGCCATGGACGAAGGGCGCATCCTGGCCACCGGCACACCCGCCGAGCTGATGGCCCGCACCGGGCACGATGCGCTGGAGCAGGCCTTTGTGGCCCTGCTGCCCGAGGCAAAGCGCCGGGGCCACCGGGCGGTGCAGATTCCGCCGCTGGACCGGTCGCAGGCAGACGACGCTGCCAACGTCGCCATCGAGGCGCGCGACCTCACCATGCGCTTTGGCGACTTTGTGGCGGTGGACCATGTGAGCTTTCGCATCCAGCGGGGCGAGATCTTTGGCTTCTTGGGCAGCAACGGCTGCGGCAAGTCCACCACCATGAAGATGCTCACCGGCCTGCTGCCCGCCAGCGACGGGCAGGCCTGGCTGTTTGGCCAGCCGGTGGACCCCAAGGACATGGCCACGCGGCGGCGGGTGGGCTACATGTCGCAGGCGTTTTCGCTGTACAGCGAGCTGTCGGTGGAGCAGAACCTGGTGCTGCATGCCCGGCTGTTCCACGTGCCCGAGGCCGAGGTACCCGCGCGCGTGACGGCCATGCTCGAGCGCTTTGACCTGCAGGCCGCCCGCAGCGCACTGCCCATGAAGCTGCCGCTGGGCATGCGCCAGCGCCTGTCGCTGGCCGTGGCCATGGTGCACCAGCCCGAGCTGCTGATCCTGGACGAGCCCACCTCGGGCGTGGACCCCATGGCGCGCGACAACTTCTGGCGCCTGATGGTGGAGCTGGCCCGGCGCGACAAGGTCACCATCTTCATCTCCACCCACTTCATGAACGAGGCCGAGCGCTGCGACCGCATCTCGCTGATGCACGCGGGGCGTGTGCTGGAGAGCGCCGCGCCGCAGGAGATCGTGGCCAAGCGCGGCGCCGCCACGCTGGAAGAAGCCTTCATCGGCTACCTGGAGGATGCCGCGGGCACGGCCCCAGCCCCTGTGCCTGTGCAGGCTGCGGAGCCCGCTGCACTATCGCCCGTGCATGCCCCCGACGCCCCCACCTGGCCCATCCGCCTGCGCCAAAGCCTGGCCCGCATCCACAGCACCCAGTGGCGCGAATCGCTGGAGCTGCGCCGCGACCCCGTGCGGGGCGCCATGGCGCTGCTGGGCTCGCTGATCCTGATGTTCGTGATGGGCTACGGCATCAGCATGGACGTGGAGAACCTGCGCTTTGCCGTGCTGGACCGCGACCAGACCGCGTTGAGCCGCGCCTACACGCTGAACCTCGCGGGCTCGCGCTACTTCACCGAGCAGCCGCCGATTGCCACCTACGCCGAGCTGGACGCGCGCATGCGCTCCGCCGAGATATCGCTGGCGCTGGAGATCCCGCCCGGCTTTGCGCGCGACGTGGCGCGCGGCCAGCCGGTGCAGATCGGTGCCTGGGTGGACGGGGCCATGCCCCAGCGCGCCGAAACCGTCATCGGCTACGCCCAGGGCCTGCACCAGCAATGGCTGGTGGAGCAAAGCCGCAGCCGCACGGGCGTGGTGCCCCGGGGCCTGCTGGAGGTGGAGCCGCGCTACCGCTACAACCCCGACGTGCGCAGCCTGCCGTCCATGGTGCCTGCCGTGATCCCGCTGCTGTTGCTCATGCTGCCCGCCATGCTCACGGCCCTGGCCGTGGTGCGCGAGAAGGAACTGGGCTCGATCATCAACCTGTATGTGACGCCCACCACGCGCACCGAATTCATGCTGGGCAAGCAGCTGCCCTATGTGCTGCTGGCGCTGTTCAACTTTGGCTTGATGTGCCTGGCGGCGGTGACGGTGTTTGGCGTGCCAATGACGGGAAGTTTTGCCACGTTGACGCTGGCCGCCGTGGTGTTCAGCCTGTGCTCCACAGGCATGGGCCTCTTGGCCTCCACCGTCACGCGCAGCCAGATCGCGGCGATGTTCTTCGCGATGGTGGGCACCATCATTCCCGCCGTGCAGTTTGCGGGGCTCATCAACCCGGTGTCGTCCATGACGGGGTTTGCGCGCTGGGTGGGCGAGGTCTACCCGGCCAGCCACATGTTCACCATCAGCCGGGGCGTGTTTAACAAGGCGCTCTCCCTGCAAGACCTGCAGGCCGAGTTCTGGCCCATGCTGGTGGCGGTGCCGGTCATCGTCGGTGCCGCCATTGCCTTGCTGAAGAAGCAGGAGACCTGACATGGCGTTGCGTGGACGGTGGTCCAACATCTTTCGGTTAGGCATCAAGGAGCTTTGGAGCCTGTGGCGCGACCCGGCCATGCTGTTCCTCATCGTCTACACCACCACACTCGCGGTGTACTCGGCGGGCATGGCGCAGCCCGAGACGCTGCACCACGTGCCCATTGCCATCGTGGACGAGGACGACTCGGCCTTGTCCCAGCGCATCGCCACCGCGTTCTACGCCCCCCAGTTCACGCGCCCCGCCATGATCAGCATGCGCGAGGTGGACCCGGGCCTGGACGCCGGCCGCTTCACGCTGGTGCTGCACATCCCCGCCCACTTCCAGCGCGACGTGCTGGCAGGCCGGGTGCCGCAGGTGCAGCTCAACATCGACGCCACGCGCATGGGGCAGGCGTTCGCGGCCAATGGGGCGGTGCAGCAGATCGTGCAGCTGGAGGTGGCCGAGTTCGTGCAGCGCGACCGCTCCGTGGCCGAGCAGCCCATCGAGCTCACGGTGCGCTCGCGCTTCAACCCGGCGCTGAACCCCGCGTGGTTCGGCTCGCTCATGGAGCTGATCAACATCGTGACCATGCTCTCCATCATCCTCACCGGCGCCGCGCTGATCCGCGAGCGCGAGCATGGCACGGTGGAGCATTTGCTGGTGATGCCCGTCACCCCGGGCGAGATCATGCTGGCCAAGGTCTGGGCCATGGCGCTGGTGGTGCTGGTCGCCACGTGGATTTCGCTCACGGCGGTGATCCGCTGGGCGATTGGCGTGCCCATCGAGGGTTCGGTGCCGCTGTTCCTGCTGGGGGCCACGCTGCACCTGTTCGCCACCACGTCCATGGGCATCTTCATGGCCACGGTGGCGCGCAGCATGCCGCAGTTTGGCTTGCTGATGGTGCTGGTGATGATGCCGCTGCAGATGCTGTCGGGCGGTGTCACCCCGCGCGAGAGCATGCCGCTGTGGGTGCAGTACGGCATGGCGCTGGCGCCCACCACGCACTTCACCGAACTGGCCCAGGCCATCCTCTACCGGGGCGCGGGCTGGGCGGTGGTGTGGCCGTCGCTGGTGTGGCTGCTGGGGATTGGGGCCGTGCTGTTCAGCCTGGCGCTGGCGCGGTTTCGCAAGACGATTGCGCGCATGGCGTAGATGCTTGCAATGCTATTGAATGTGTAGCTGCTTGCGCTTGATACATAAGCGCGAGAGGCTAATTTAATGTGAAATTCACGTTGTCGGGCCGCCCCGGCAGGTGCAGTTGGGCCACGGGGGGCGGGCTGCTGGCCAGTAGCTTGCCGCGCCGCCACACGCCCAGGCGCGCTGCGCGCAGGCGGATTGCTTCCACGGGATTGCGTGCGTGCAGCAGCACGAAGTCGGCATATGCGCCCGGCTCGATGCCGTAGCCCTCCAGCCCCAGCAGCTTGGCGGGATTCACCGTCACTGCATCAAAACACTGCCGCATCGCGGCCTGGCTGGTCATCTGCCCCACGTGCAGGCCCATGTGCGCGGCTTCCAGCATGTCGGCGCTGCCGCCGCTGTACCAGGGGTCCAGCACGCAGTCGTGGCCAAACGCCACGGTCAGGCCCGCGGCCATCAGCTCGGGCACGCGGGTCATGCCCCGGCGCTTGGGGTAGGTGTCGTGGCGGCCTTGCAGCGTGATGTTGATGAGCGGGTTGGCCACCACGCCCAGGTCGGCCTCGGCCATCAGCGGGATGAGCTTGCTCACGTAGTAGTTGTCCATGCTGTGCATGGAGGTGAGGTGCGAACCCGTCACGCGGCCCTGCAGGCCCAGGCGCTGGGTCTCAAAGGCCAGGGTTTCGACATGGCGTGACAGCGGATCGTCGGATTCGTCGCAGTGCATGTCCACGCGCTTGCCCTGGCTTGCCGCCAGTTCGCAGAGGACCTTCACGCTCTCGGCGCCCTGGGCCATGGTGCGCTCGAAATGCGGAATGCCGCCCACCACGTCCACGCCCAGGTCCAGCGCACGTTTGAGGTTGTCGAGCCCGCCGCGCGCGCGCAGCACGCCGTCTTGGGGGAAGGCCACCAGCTGCAAATCCAGGTACGGCGCCACGCGCTGCTTCACCTCCAGCAGGGCCTGCACGGGCAGCAGGCTGGCGTGGCTGGTGTCCACATGGCTGCGAACGGCCAGCAGCCCGCGCGCCACGGCCATGTCGCAATACCGCAGGGCGCGCTCCACGATGGCATCGTGCGTGAGGGTCGGCTTGAGTTCGCCCCACAGCGCAATGCCTTCGAGCAGCGTGCCGCTCTCGTTCACGCGCGGCTGGCCGTAGCTCAGGGTCGAATCCATGTGGAAATGCGCGTCCACGAACGGCGGGCTGACGAGCAGGCCGCCCGCATCCACTGTTTCGTGCGCGGGGGCTTGCAGGCCCTCGGTCACCTCGGCGATGCGGCCGTCCTGCACGGCAATCGACATGTTCTGGCGGCCGTCGGGCAGGGTGGCGTGGGTGATGAGCAGGTCGAGCATGGTGGGGGCGTCTGGTGTCGGGGTGTCGGGTTTTTTCAAGACCGTGGCGGGCTTTGTGCCTAAGCTGGGTGTCTCACAGGGCGCATCTATTTCAGCGCATTTTTGCAAAGGCAGTCTTCATGCAATTTGGCTACACCATTCTCTACGTCGAAGATGTTCCCAGGACCATCGCTTTTTATGAGGCCGCCTTCGGCCTCACCCGCCGCTTCGTGCACGAGGCCGGCGACTTCGGCGAGCTGGACACGGGCGCCACCGCGCTGGCCTTCTCGTCGCTGCGGCTGATGGCCGAGCTGGGCAAGAACCCGCAGCGCGCGTCGGCCGAGGCGCCCAGTTTCGAGATCGCGTTCACCACCACCGACGTGGCTGCTGCCGTGCAGCGCGCGGTGGATGCCGGTGCCCGGCTGGTGCAGGCGCCCGGGCAGATGCCCTGGGGCCAGACGGTGGCCTATGTCGCGGACATCAACGGCGCGCTGGTGGAGCTGTGCACGCCCATGGGGCCGCCAGCCGTTTGAACGGTCGTGGTGGCGCAGGCGTAGACGGTGGTGCCGGCCCCGGGGCGTGGGTTTCACATGAAATTCAGCCATAGCCCGCCTGCGCCACCGTGGCCAGCAGTTGTGGTGTGCGGCGCAGCGCTGCAGGCGTCTGCCCGAGCCAGCGCAGACAGTCGCGGTGGAAGTGGGCTTGGTCGGCGTAGCCGTTGTCGGCTGCAATCTCCGCCAGCGGTTTGGCCGTGCCGAGCGCCTGCGCTGCACGGCGCACGCGGGCCAGCGCGCGCCAGAAGCGGGGCGATTGGCCGGTGGAGCGTTGGGTCAGACGCTCCAACGTGCGTTCGGACACCCCTAGGCCGTGTGCTGCCGCGCCCACCGTGGCTGCATGCGCCAGCGCGTGTAGCGCCTCTTGGACACGTGGATCCCTGTCGGTGTGGTGGTCGATGGCCTCCAGCAGCAAGGCTTCCAGCGCCGTGGTGTCGTGGCCCAGGCCGCAGGAGCGTGGCCCAGCGCGGCGCCTGTGCTGGTGCCAGATGGCCCGTGCGGACTGCAGCAATGCTGCTGCATCGATGGTGGTGCCGGGACACAGGCGGTAGCCCAGCCACTGCTCGCCAGCGCGTCCGGGCACCTCCATGGCAGCGTCGGCCAGTGGTGAGATATGCCAGGCGGAGTGCCCGCAAGCCTCCACATGCAGGATGAGGTCGCTGCAGCCATCGGGCAGCACCGTGGTGGCACTGGCATCGGTGGTGTCGAACTGCCAGCGCGCCAGCACGGTCAGTGGCAGCAAGGGGCTGGTGCTGAGAGAAGGCGGCACGTCTGGCATGGCAGGCCCGCCGTCAGCGCTTTTGTGTGGTGCGAAAGCGCACCTCGCCCGGGTTGTGTCCTGCGTCGATGGTGATACGGAACACACTGTTGTCATGGCCAGACTGCGCCCGCGCTGTGAAGCGAATGCCCCGGCGCGTGGGCAGGCAGCTCATCTGGCTCAGGGTGATGGCGGCATGGTCGTTGTTGATCTGCGCAAAACCCTCGGTGTGAACCGCGGCGGCGCTGTCGGTGCGGTCCCGCGCGATCCACTGCAGGTAGAGAAAAGACTGCGCGTAGCGCGTGGCGTGCACGATGCGGTACGTGCCGCCGCCTTCACCCGGCTGCACCGGGGCGGGCCACTGACCGCAAACCTTGACCCAGTCCACATCGGGCGCGGCGGTGAAGGATTCATACGGCATGTCTTGCCCCAGCGCGTGGGCATGCCCCGCACAGGCCAGCAGCGCGGCCGCCAGCCAAGGCGCGATGGGGCTGGGCGCGCGCCTCACCGCTCGCCCTTGCGGTAGGGCTTCATCAGCGCCTGCGGGTACGCTGCCTTGCGCGCCACCAGCACCAGGGCCAGTATGGAGAGCAGGTAGGGCAGCATCAGATACACCTGGTACGGAAGCCACGCGCCGCCCGCCTGCTGCAGCCGAAGCTGCAGCGCATCGAAAAAAGCGAACAGCAGCGCGCCCAGCAGTGCCTTGCCGGGGCGCCACGAGGCGAACACCACCAGCGCGACGCAGATCCAGCCGCGCCCGTTCACCATGTTGAAGAAGAAAGCGTTGAACGCCGACAGCGTGAGGAAGGCACCCGCCACACCCATCAACGCCGAGCCCGCCACGATGGCCCCCGTGCGCGTGGCCGCCACCGGGATGCCCTGGCCCTCGGCGGCCTGCGGGTTCTCGCCCACCATGCGCACGGCCAGGCCCAGCGGCGTGCGCATGAGCACCCAGGCCAGTATCGGCACCAGGGCCAGCGCCAGCAGCGTGAGTGGCGTCTGCGCTGAGAGAATGGGCACGCCCAGCCAGTCCATGGCGGCGAAGGGCTCGATGGTGGGCGGCGTGTTCACCTTCGGAAAGCTCACGCGGTAGCCGTAGTAGCTGAGCGCCGTGGCCAGCAGCGTGATGCCCAGGCCCGAGACATGCTGCGACAGCGCCAGCCCCACCGTGAGCCAGGCATGCAGCAGCCCGAACACGCCCCCCGTGAGCGCCGCCACCAGCACCCCGGTCCACAGGCCGTGCCCGGCGTACACCGTGAGCCAGCCCGTGAAGGCGCCCGCCACCATGATGCCCTCGATGCCCAGGTGGAGCACGCCGGCGCGCTCGCACAGCAGCACCCCGAGCGTGCCCAGGATGAGCGGCGTGGCCACGCGCAGCGTGGCGATCCAGAAGGCCGGATTGGCCAGGATGTCGAGGAGTTCGGTCATTTCCACCTCACCCGGTACTGCGTGAGCAGGGTGGCGACGAGCACCGCGATGAGCGAGGTGGCCACGATCACGTCGGCGATGTAGGTGGGCACGCCCACCGCGCGGCTCATGCTGTCGGCACCCACCAGCACGCCGGCCACGAAGGTGCCCGCCGCGATCACGCCCAGCGGGTGCAGCCCGGCCAGCATGGCGATCACGATGCCGCTGTAGCCATAGCCCGGCGACATGTCGAGCGTGACGTAGCCGGTGCGGCCCGCCACCTCGATGGCACCGGCCAGCCCCGCCAGCCCGCCCGAGAGCAGGGCCACCAGCACCACGGTGCGGGTGATGGGCACGCCGGCAAACGCGGCGGCCCGCGCATTGGCACCGGCCGCGCGGATGTCGAAGCCCGGCACCGTGCGCCGCAGGATGGCCCAGAGGATCAGTGCCAGGCCGATGGCCCACAGCAGTCCCGTGTGCAGGCGCGTCTGCGGCACCAGCCTGGACAGCTCCAGGTCTCCCTGCAGCGCCACGCTCTGCGGCCAGCCCATGGACAGCGGGTCTTTCATGGGGCCGTCGAGCAGGGCCGAGACCAGCAGCAGCATGATGAAGTTGAGCAGCAGCGTGGTCACCACCTCGTCCACCCCCAGGCGCGACTTCATGAGCGCCGGGCCCAGCAGCAGCAGGGCGCCGGCCAGGGCCGCCGCCAGCATCATCGCCGGGAACAGCAGCCAGGGCGACCATTCCAGCCCCGTGCCGCCATGCAGGCCGCCCACGGCCACTGCGGCCAGCGCGCCGGCATACAACTGCCCCTCGGCACCGATGTTGAACAGCCGGGCGCGAAAGGCCACCGCCGCGGCCAGCCCGGTCAGGATCAGCGGCGTGGCGCGCGTGAGCGTTTCGGTCAGCGCGAAGACCGAGCCGAAGGCGCCTTTGACGAGCAGTGCATAGGTCTGGCCCACGGGCGCGCCGGCCCACAGCACCAGCAGGCCGCTGATGACGAGGGTGAACACCACGGAGCCCACCGGCGCCGCCACGTAGGCGGCGGGGGAGATGTGGTTGCGTTTTTCAAGCCGCATGGGTCGGCGCTTCGTGGGGAATGGAGGGCATCGGACTACCATCCGCGGCGGAGAGGTTCGGCTTGCTCCACGCAGGCCGCCAACAACGGGAGGGAGAGATCATGCAAAACCTGGTGTGGGGATGGCTTGGGCGCCTGTTGCTGTGCGGCGCGCTGGCGCTGGGCTGCGCAGGTGCCATGGCACAGGCATTGACCGGCGAGGGCCCGGCAACGGCTGCGCCGGTCGCCCCGCCGGACCTGCCGCTGAAGAACGAAGCGGAATACACCGCCGACATCAACGAATGGCTGGACCATACACGCAGGCTGCAGGAAGAAGGTCGGGTGCGGCACAGGCGCATCACCATCGGCGTGGTGTCGGCCCTGGTGGCAGGCTTTCTCGGCCTGCTGCTGCATACCTGGCGCAGCGGCCGGCCCATGGCCTTCAAGATCAGCCGCGTGCTGCTGTGGGCTCCCCTGTTCCTGTTGGCGGGGGTGTGGTTCTTTCCATCCATCATCCTGATGGTGATGGGGTGTGCGCCCGTGATGCTCGGCGTGTGGTGGCGGCGCGCCCTGTCGTGGTGGGAGCTGTCCATCGCCTCCGCGCTGTACCTGCCGGCCCTGGTGTTCACCTGGCTTGTCTTCAGGACACTGGCTGGCATGGGTGGCGGGTAAGGGCCCGGGCGCTGAATCGGCGCCTGCGCAGTCACGGGGTTTCCTCCGCGCTGCTGGCGGCGCCCGCCATCGCCAGGCCGATGGCCTCGCGCGTCCAGCCCTCTGCAGGCCGCGCTGCGCTCAGGTGCCCCTCGTGCATCACCGCCACGCGGTCGCCCAGGGCCAGCACCTCGTCGAGATCGTCCGAGATCAGCAGCACGGCGGCACCGCCGTCGCGCGCGTTGATGAGCTGCTGCTGCACGAAGGTGACGGCGCCGATATCGAGCCCCCAGGTGGGCTGGTGGGTCACGATGAGGCGCGGCGCAGGGGCGCTCTGGCTGGCGTCGTAGGGCGGCAGCAGGGCGCGGCCCAGGATGAGCTTTTGCATGTTGCCGCCCGAGAGCGCGCGGGCAGGGGTGTCGGGCCCGCCGCCGCGCACGTCGAAGGTCTCGGCCACGCGCTGGGCATGCTGGCGCGCGGCGCCGCGCTTGACCCAGAAGGCCCGGAACCAGGGGTGGGCGAACCAGTGGCTGCGCAGGCGTTCGGACACGGCGTTCTCCCACACCGGCAGGTCGCCCACCACGCCCACGGCATGGCGGTCCTCGGGGATGCGGGCCACGCCCTGGTCCACCACCCAAGCCGGGCGGGCCTGCAGCGGCGTGCCCAGCAGCGTGATCTGGCCGGCGGTGGCGGCGCGCACGCCGCACAGCACATCGGCCAGCGCCACCTGGCCATTGCCCGAGACACCGGCGATGGCGACGATCTCGCCGGCGTTCAGGGTGAGCGATACGCCCTGCAGCCGATCACGACCCGTGGATGCCGTGGATACGTTGGCCAGCGTGCACACCGGCGCACCCACGCTCCGGGCGGGGCGGCGTTCGCTGGCCTCGATGGCATGGCCCACCATCCACTGCGCGAGCTGGCCTTGCGTGGTGCCCTGCGCGGGCGCCTCGGCCACGAGCTTGCCCTGGCGCAGCACGGCCACGCGGTGCGAGACGCGCAGCACCTCGGCCAGCTTGTGGCTGATGAAGATGATGGACAGGCCCTGCGCCACCATCTGCGCGAGCGTGTCGAACAGCGCTTCGCTTTCCTGCGGCGTGAGCACGGCGGTGGGTTCGTCCAGGATGAGGATGCGCGCGCCCCGGTACAGCGCCTTGAGGATCTCCACGCGCTGGCGCTCGCCGACCGAGAGGCCGCCCACCAGCGCCTCGGGCCGCACGGGCAGGCCGAACTGGCGGGACACCGCCAGCAGGCGCTCGCGCGCACCCGCGCGCCGTGAGAAGGGCTGCCACAAGGGTTCGGAGCCCAGCAGCACGTTGTCCAGCACCGTGAGGTTGTCGGCCAGGGTGAAATGCTGGTGCACCATGCCGATGCCCGCCGCCAGCGCCGCGCGTGGCTGGCCGGGCGGCAGCGGCTGGCCGAAGACCTCGATGTGGCCCGCGTCGGCCACGTAGTGGCCGAACAGGATGGACATCAGCGTGGACTTGCCCGCCCCGTTCTCCCCCAGCAGTGCCAGTACCTCGCCGCGCTGCAGCGCAAGGCTGATGCCGTCGTTGGCTACCAGCTTGCCGAAGCGTTTGGTGATGCCCTGCAGGCGCAGGACGGGGCCGGAGGGGTCCGTCATTTCCAGTTCGAGAGAAAGGCCAGCAGCACCTTGGCGGAATTGGCCGCCGCCAGGCCCATGAAGGTGCCCATTTCATTCTCGCCTTCGCCACCACCGGCCAGATCGCTCAGCGAGCGAAAGGCGATGTAGGGCACGCCGTTGCTGTGGGCCACCATGGCGGTGGCGGCGGTCTCCATGTCGAGCACATTGGCCTCGAAGGTCTTGAACGCGTATTCGCGGAAAGCCTTGTTGTCCACGAAGGCCTGGCCCGACACGCCGTTGCCGCCCACCACGAGCTGCGGGCGCTGTTTCAGGCAGGTGCTGGCCAGGCAATGCGCCAGGCCCACGTCCTGCAGGCCGCGCGCGGTGGCCAGCATTTGGGGGTCCGCCTCAAACCAGAACTGTCTGGTGATGCCGGGCTTGGCCGCCGACCTCACCTCGACCGGGCGCGGGTGCATCATGCCGAAGGCGGGCATCGTCAGTTCGCTTTTCATCCACGCGGGGGCGCTGTACTGGCCGGGCTGGTCTTCACGCGCCATCAGCCATTCCATGTACTGGCCCCACTGCGCGGGCACGGTCACGTCGCCAATGTGCAGGCCGGGGTTCACGCCGCCGGCGATGCCGGAAAAGACGATGTGGCTCACGTTGAAGCGGTCCAGCACCAATTGCGTGTTCATGGCCGCGTTGGTCATGCTGATGCCCGACAGGAACACCACCACGGGCTTGCCCGAGAGCGTGCCGGTGGTGAATTCCACGCCGTTGACGCTGTGCCTGGCGGGCTGCTGCACCTGCGGCAGCAGCACCGTCAGCTCGGGTGCAAAGGCCGAGATGACGGCGATGCGCGGCGTGCTGTCCAGCCGTGCCGCCTGGCCCGGCGCGACCGCGGCGCATCCCGCCACCAGCGTGGCCAGGGCCAGGGCGCCCAGCAGGCGCATGCACCGCGCGGCCAGGGCGGTTGTCTCGGGGCGGTGGGAAAGCGGTGCGGGCATGGCGTTCCTTGTCGGGAAAAAGAAGAAAAGGAAAAATCGTACAGCGCAGCGCACGGCGGCGCAGGCCACAGCGCAGCCGGTGCGCCCGCGCGCAGGCAGCGGCGGGTGGCGCCCGCGTGCCGGGGTGCCTACCTGGCCGTGGACTTGGGCTGGCTGTCGTCCACCTTCACGCTGAACTTGCCGGCCAGGATGTCGGCCTCCTTGGCCTTGACCTTGGCCACGATGTCGGCGGGCACCTTCTTCTCGAACGTGCCCAGCGGCGCCAATTCAGAGCCCTTGTGCTTCATCATCGAGTAGGGGCCGTAGTCCTCGGCTGTGAACTTGCCGTCCTTGACCAGCTTGAGGGCGCGTTCGATGCTGGGCTCCATGTGCCACAGCGCGGAGGCGACCACGGTGTCGGGGTACTTGTCCTGCGTGTTGATCACGTTGCCGATGGCGAGCTTGCCCTTTTCCTTGGCCGCGTCGGACACGCCAAAGCGCTCGGCATAGAGCACGTCGGCGCCCTTGTCGATCATGGCGAAGGTGGCTTCCTTGGCCTTGGGCGGGTCGAACCAGCTGTTGATGAAGGTGATGGTGAACTCGACCTTGGGGTTGGTCTCCTTCGCGCCGGCCATGAAGGCGTGCATCAGGCGGTTGACCTCGGGAATGGGGAAGCCGCCGACCATGCCGATCTTGTTCGTCTTGGTCATGCCGCCCGCGACCATGCCGGACAGGTAGGCGGGCTCCTGGATGTAGTTGTCGAACACGCTGAAATTGGGCGCCTGCGGCTTGCCCGAGGAGCCCAGCAGGAACGAGGTCTTGGGGAAGTCCTTGGCCACCTTGCGGGCGGCGGTCTCCACCGCGAAGGCCTCGCCCACGATGAGCTGGTTGCCGCCGGTGGCGTACTCGCGCATCACGCGCTCGTAGTCGGCGTTGGAGACGTTCTCGCTGGCCTTGTATTCGATCTCGCCGCGCGCTTCGGCGGCCTTCAGGGCCTTGTGGATGCGGCTCACCCACTGCTGCTCGTAGGGCACCGTGTAGATCGCCGCGACCTTGAGCTTGGACTGCGCGTGGGCCAGCGAGGGTGCCAGGCCCATGGCGGCCGAAAGGGCCATGGAAGTGCAGAGCAGGCGTCCGGTGAAGATGCGGCGAGTGGTCATGGTGGAGTCCTTCAGACAGGCAAACAAGGAGGAATGGGTGTCAGCAGCCAAGCAAGGAGCGCGCCAATGGGCAGCCGCCCGGTGGCACGAGGCCGGAGGCAAGTCTGCCAGAGGAAAGCCACCAGTTGGTAAAAAAATGACGCGCCAAAAAAAACCACCGGAGGGCCTGGCCCCGCGGTGGCTGGTTCGCGATGGCGTGCCGTGCGCCTACTTGGTGCCGAAGATCCGGTCCCCCGCATCCCCCAGCCCCGGCAGGATGTAGCCGTGGTCGTTCAGTTCGCGGTCGATGGCGGCGGTGAAGATCGGCACGTCGGGGTGGGCCTTTTGCAGCGTGGCCACGCCTTCGGGGGCGGCCAGCAGGCACACGAACTTGATGGAGCGGGGATTGAGTTTTTTCAGGCGGTCCACGCAGGCGGCGGCCGAGTTGCCGGTGGCCAGCATGGGGTCCACCACGATGATGTCGCGCTCGTCCATTTCGGACGGCATCTTGAAGTAGTACTCCACCGGCTGCAGCGTGGCCGGGTCGCGGTACAGCCCGATGTGGCCCACGCGGGCGCCGGGCACCACGTTGAGCATGCCGTCGAGGAAGCCGTTGCCCGCGCGCAGGATGGAGACCAGTACCAGCTTCTTGCCGTCGATCACCTGGCCGGTCATGGTCTCCAGCGGGGTTTCGATCTGCACGTCCTGCAGGGGCATGTCGCGCGTGACTTCGTACGCCATGAGCGTGCTGAGCTCGCCCAGCAGGCGGCGAAAGCTGTTGGTGCTGGCGTCCTTCTTGCGCATCAGCGTGAGCTTGTGCTGGACGAGGGGGTGGTTGATGACGGTGACGTTGCTCATGGCTGGGCCTGTGTTTTGGGGGATGGAAAGAGGCGCGCCCGCATTTTTACCTGACAGAGGCGCTGGCGGCAGGCACTGTCAGGGTTGCGGGCTGCCGTGCGGCCGGCCGTGGCGGGCCGCTGGCGTCGCCCTCTGGGGCTGGCGGCGGCGGCGCGGCGCATGGGTGAGTCTAATCCGACAGGAACCGCGCATAGCGCGCCAGGTCCACATTGCCGCCGCTGATGATGACGCCCACCCGTTCGCCCTGCAGCAGCTTGCCGCCGTCATCGACACCCGAGAACGCGTGCGCGCCCGCATAGGCAAGGGCGCCCGTGGGCTCCACCACGATCTTCATGCGCTCCGCGAAGAAGCGCAGGGACTGCATGAGCTGGGCGTCGCTCACGCTCAGGATGTCTTCCACCCGCTCGCGGATGATGGGAAAGGTGAGCTCGCCCAGCGCCTGGGTCTGCGCGCCATCGGCGATGGTGTGCGGCGTCGGGATGCGCACGATCTGCCCCGCCCGCAGCGACTGCTGGCCGTCGTTGCCGTTTTCGGGCTCCACGCCGATCACGCGGCAGCGCGGTGCCAGGGCGCCCGCGGCCAGCAGGCTGCCTGCCAGCAGGCCCCCGCCGCCCACGCACACGAACAGGTAGTCGAGGTCGGGCACTTCTTCAAAAAGCTCCAGCGCCGCGGTGCCCTGGCCCGCGATGACGTGGGGATGGTCGAACGGAGGCACCAGCGTCATGCCTCGCTCCAGCGCCAGGCGGCGGCTGATGGCCTCGCGGTCCTCGGTGTAGCGGTCGTAGGTGACGACCTGGGCTCCATAGGCGCGCGTGGCCGCCATCTTGGAGGCGGGCGCGTCTTCGGGCATGACGATGGCGACGGGCATGTCCAGCAGGCGGGCCGACAGCGCGATCGCCTGCGCATGGTTGCCGGCCGAGAAAGCCAGCACGCCGCGTTCGCGCTGCTCGTCGGTGAACTGGGCGAGCGTGTTGAAGGCGCCGCGGAACTTGAACGCGCCCGTGCGCTGCAGGTTCTCGCATTTGAAGAAGAGCTGGGCGCCCAGCATTTCGTCGGCGGTGGTGGAGCGCAGCACCGGCGTGCGGTGCGCGATGCCCTTGAGCCGGTGCGCGGCGGCGGCCACGTCGTCGTAGGTGGGCGGGGTCAGACTGGGCAATGTCATGGCGGCGTCCTCGGGGCAGGGGCGGGCAAGGGGTTGCCCGTGTTCGCCACATGATAGCCCCAGACGCGATCGCCGCGCGCCGAAAAGGCCTCTGCCGGTTGTCCTGTCAGCGCGGGCAGCTATCAATTTTGATTTTTCGCGCCGGTCTCGCGGCGCGGCGCTCTCAGCCCAGTTCGCTGAACCGTACCAGCGGCGCCAGGGCCGGGAAGTCGCCCGCGCGCTTTTGCTTCATGGCCGTGACCGACTCGCGCACATGCTGGTTGCTCCAGATGGCGCCCTGCAGCCAGCCCATCTGGCGCAGGCTGTCTTCCACGCTGTGGTCGCGCGCGTAGTTCACGGCCTGCTTGGTGCCCCAGATGGCGACGGGGGGCTTGGAGGCGATTTCCTGGGCGCATTGCAGGGCGGCGGCCAGCATGGCCTCCTGCGTGTCGAACACCTCGTTGACCAGCCCGTGGCCCAGGGCCCTGGCGGCGCCCAGGCGGCGGCCGGTGTAGGCCAGTTCTTTCACCACGCCCAGCGGGATGAGCTTGGGCAGGCGCTGCAGCGTGCCCACGTCGGCCACCATGCCGATGTTGATTTCCTGGATGCAGAAGAACGCATCCGCCGTGGCGTAGCGCACGCAGGCCGCCGTCACCATGTCCACCGCGCCGCCGATGCAGCCGCCGTGGATGGCCATGATCACGGGAATGCGCAGGTTCTCGATGCGGGTGAAGGTGGCCTGCATGTCGGTGAGCAGGTCGAAGATGGCGGCGCGGCCTTCGGGGCTCTGGTCGTCCATGGTGATGGCGCCGCCGAAGGTCTCCAGCGCCATGCCCGCGCTGAAATGCTTGCCCGTGCTGCTGATGACCAGCGCGCGCGCCTCGCCCGCCTGTTGCAGGTGGGCCAGCACCTCGTCCAGCTCGCGCCAGAACGTAGGGTGCATGGTGTTCATGGCCTCGGGCCGGTTCATCACCAGGTGGGCGACATGCTGGGAGATGCCGAGGCTGAAGCAGGTGAGGGTCTTGTTCATGGGATGCCACTGTAGACCCGCTGGCCCCGGCAGTGTCGTCGCCTGGGTGACTTTGGATGATTCTGGCTTCAAGCCCTTATCTATCAAGCGCCAATAGCTATCAAATAAGGAGCATTTGCGCGAGGGTGGCAGACGGCCGTGGCATGGCCCGTCAATCGCCGCCCCCGCCGCCGCAGCCGCCGCCATCCCCTGCGCCGTCGCTCCCGCCTCCATCCGAGCTGTCGGCGCCGCCGAAGTCTCCCGAGCTGCCGCTGTAGCCGCCGTCCGAGAAGCTGGTGCCGCAGTAGCTGTCGCCGCCGCTGCCGCCGGCATCGCTCTTGCGGGCGATGTCGGAGCAGTCAGGCACGTAGGCAAAGCCGCCCGGGATGGCGAACTTGGCATCCAGCGCGAACAGCAGGGGCAGGCGGCTGGGGGCCTTGGGGTCGATGGATTCCTCCTTGCACACCCAGTACCAGCAGCGGCGCAGGCCGTCGTTGTGCCGGGCCTTCGCGCCCAGCGCCTCGGCGGGCGTGTGGTGCAGGAAGAAGCCCAGCGCATGGTGGCACCAGTGCTTGTAGGCCTGGGTGTGCAGGATGAACTCATGCCACAGCACGTCGACCGCCCTGGAGGGCATGGCCACGAACTGCTTGTTGCCGCGCAGGCAGGCCATGAAGAACTGGCGCAGGCCCCGCTCCACCAGCTCGCAGTCGCGCGTGCTCAGGTGGGGGTAGGTTTCGCGCAGCTTGCGCTGCAGAAAGCGGGGCAGGGGGGCTTCGCGGATGGTGCGCTGGCGCACCGCGCGGGTCCACTGGATCGCCAGGGCCGTGATGATGACCGTGGCAAGGAAATACAGGAGCCAGGGCCAGCGCAGGCGCCAGGCGCCGCCCAGGAGCCCGGCGATGGCAACCACCCACACGGCAATCGCCAGCGGCACGACCTTGCTTGCCCACCACAGCAGCATGTTGTCGATGCGTTTCATCGTCCCTCCTTTTTTTGTTGTTGTGTGGCGATTTCACGGCGGTTTTGTGACCGATTGATGACACTTCGGGTGGTGTCGCCAGTGGGGCACGGCTGGTGTGCCCGCCGTACCATCACCACCCTGCTGCAGCCGCGGTGACAGTGCCGCGCCGGGGACGCAGGGCAGGGGCGGGAATCTGCGCCCCGCCCGTGGTCAACGGCGCTTGCTGCCGCCGAAGATGCTGCCCAGCACCCCGCGCAGGATCTCCTTGCCCAGCGAGGTGCCCATGGTGCGCACGGCCGACTTGGCCATGGTCTGGGCCAGGCCGTCGCGTTTGCCACCGCGCGGGCCGGTGGTGCCAAACAGCACGTCGTTGAGCCCGCCCATCAGGCCGCCGCCGCTGTCTTCCGTGTTGGCGGGCGTGCCTTTGCTGCCATTGGCTGGCGCCTGGGCGCTGGCTTCGGCCGCGCGGCCCTTGAGTTTTTCGTAGGCCGACTCGCGGTCCACCACCTTTTCATACACGCCCGCGACCAGCGAGTTGGCCACCAGCATCTGGCGCTGCTGCGGCGTGATGGGACCGAGCTGGCTGCCGGGCGGCAGCACGAACACCCGTTCGGTGATGCTCGGGCGGCCCTTGGCATCGAGAAAGCTCACCAGCGCCTCGCCCACGGCCAGTTCGGTGATGGCGGTCTCGATGTCGAGGCCCGGCTTTTGCCGCATGGTGGTGGCCGTGGCCTTCACGGCCTTCTGGTCGCGGGGGGTGAAGGCGCGCAGCGCATGCTGCACGCGGTTGCCCAGCTGGGCCAGCACGCTGTCCGGGATGTCGAGCGGGTTCTGGGTGACGAAATACACGCCCACGCCCTTGGAGCGCACCAGGCGCACCACGAGTTCGATGCGCTCGATGAGCACCTTGGGCGCCTCGTTGAACAGGAGGTGAGCCTCGTCGAAGAAGAACACCAGCTTGGGCTGCTCGGGGTCGCCGATCTCGGGCAGTTGCTCGAACAGTTCCGACAGCATCCACAAGAGGAAGGTGGCATACAGCCGCGGCGAATTCATGAGCTTGTCGGCCGCCAGGATGTTGACCACGCCGTGGCCGTCCACCGTCTGCATGAAGTCCTGGATGTTGAGCATGGGCTCGCCGAAGAACTCGCTGCCGCCCTGCTGCTCGATCTGCAGCAGCCCGCGCTGGATGGCGCCCACGCTGGCGGCGCTCACGTTGCCGTATTCGGTGGTGAACTCCTTGGCGTTGTCGCCGACGTATTGCAGCATGGCGCGCAGGTCCTTGAGGTCCAGCAGCAGCATGCCGTTGTCGTCGGCGATCTTGAACACCAGGTTGAGCACGCCCAGCTGGGTTTCATTGAGGTTGAGCATGCGGCCCAGCAGCAGCGGGCCCATGTCGGACACGGTGGCGCGCACAGGGTGGCCCTGTTCGCCAAACACGTCCCACAGCGTGGTGGGGCAGGCCAGGGGGGCGGGCAGGGGAAGGCCGCGCTCCTTGAGCACGGCGGCCAGCTTGTCGCCGATCTTGCCGGGCTGGCTGGCGCCCGTGAGGTCGCCCTTCACATCGGCCATGAACACCGGCACGCCGATGCGCGAGAAGTTCTCGGCCAGGGTCTGCAAGGTCACTGTCTTGCCCGTGCCGGTGGCGCCGGTGATGAGCCCGTGGCGGTTGGCCAGCCCTGGAAGCAGGTGGCATTCGATGGTGTCGTGCTTGGCAATCAGCAGGGGTTCGGCCATTTGGGGTTTCCTCGGGGGTACAGGTTCGGCAAAAAGTAAAATCGCGCTCAGTAGATTAAATCAATACAAAAGGATCTCTCGTGGCAGGACACAGCAAATGGGCGAATATCCAGCACCGCAAGGGGCGGCAGGATGAAAAACGCGGCAAGATCTGGACCCGCATCATTCGCGAAATCACCGTGGCTGCCCGCTCGGGCGGCGGCGACCTGTCTGCCAACCCCCGCCTGCGTCTGGCGGTGGACAAGGCCAAGGCGGCCAACATGCCCGCCGACCGCATCAAATACAACATCGACAAGGCCACGGGCAACGCCGAAGGCCTGACCTACGAGGAAATCCGCTACGAAGGCTATGGCATTGGCGGCGCGGCCATCATGATCGACACCATGACCGACAACCGGGTGCGCACCGTGGCCGAAGTGCGACACGCGTTCAGCAAACACGGTGGCAACATGGGGACTGAAGGCTCGGTGGTGTTCCAATTCAAACACTGCGGCCAGCTGATCTTTGCCCCTGGCACCAGCGAGGACAAGGTGATGGAAGTGGCGCTGGAGGCGGGCGCCGAAGACGTGGTGACCGACGACGATGGCGCCGTGGAGGTGCTGACCGCCCCGGCCGACTTCGAGGCCGTGAAGAACGCGCTGGAGGCGGCGGGCCTCACTGCCGAGGTGGCGGGCGTGACCATGCGGCCCGAGAACACCATTGAACTGACCGGCGACGACGCCGCCAGGATGCAAAAGCTGCTGGACGTGCTGGAAGACCTGGACGATACGCAAGAGGTCTACCACAACGCCGCGCTCTGACCTCGGCGCCGCTGGATCGCCGATTTTTTCTTGCGCTGACCTGTTTTCCGACTGATATTTCCCCGAACCCCGCCACGCAGCCCGGTGCTGCGGGCCGGGTTCACCAAAGGCTCCTATGAAAGTACTTGTGATTGGTGGCGGCGGCCGTGAACACGCGATGGCGTGGAAACTGAGCCAGTCCCCCAAGGTGACCAAGGTGTATGTGGCGCCCGGCAACGGCGGCACCGCGCTGAACCCCAAGCTCGACAACGTGGCCATCTCCGACGTGCGCGAGCTGCGCGTGTGGGCGCAGGCCGAGAAGATCGCGCTGACGGTGGTGGGCCCCGAGGCGCCGCTGGCCGCCGGCGTGGTCGATGAGTTCCGTGCCAACGGCCTGCGCATCTTCGGCCCCACCAAGGCCGCTGCGCAGCTCGAAAGCTCCAAGGCCTTCTCCAAGGCCTTCATGCGCCGCCATGGCATTCCCACGGCCGACTACGACACCTTCACCGACCCGGCCGCCGCCCACGCCTTCGTGGACCGCCTGGGTGCCCCCATCGTCATCAAGGCCGACGGCCTCGCGGCTGGCAAGGGCGTGGTCGTGGCCATGACGCTGCAGGAGGCCCACGATGCCGTGGACTTCATGCTGGTGGACAACAAATACGGCGTGACGCACAACGAAGGTGGCGCGCGCGTGGTGATCGAGGAATTCCTCGAAGGCGAGGAAGCCAGTTTCATCGTGCTGTGCGATGGCAAGAACGTGCTGGCGCTGGCCACCAGCCAGGACCACAAGCGCCTCAAAGACGGGGACGAAGGCCCCAACACCGGCGGCATGGGAGCCTACTCGCCCGCGCCCGTGGTCACGGCCGACGTGCACGCCCGCGCCATGCGCGAGATCATCCTGCCCACCATCCGGGGCATGGAAAAGGACGGCATTCCCTACACCGGTTTTCTGTATGCCGGGCTGATGATCGACGCCAAGGGCCACCCCAAGACGCTCGAATTCAACTGCCGCATGGGCGATCCCGAGACCCAGCCCATCCTGATGCGCCTCAAGAGCGATTTCAGCGATGTGATGGCCGCCGCGGCCGATGGCAAGCTCGACCAGATGGAGCTGCAATGGGACCGCCGCACCGCGCTGGGCGTGGTCATGGCAGCCCACGGCTACCCGGAGAACCCGCGCAAGGGCGACCCCATCACCGGCCTGCCCGCCGAGGCCGACGATGCCATGGTGTTCCATGCGGGCACGCAGCTGAAAGACGGCGTGGTCAGCGTGACCGGTGGCCGGGTGCTGTGCGTGACGGTGCTGGCCGACAGCGTCAAGCAGGCGCAGCAGCGTGCCTACGACGTGGCGCGTGGCATCCAGTTCGATGGCGCGCAGTACCGCCGCGACATTGGTTTCCGCGCGGTGAAATAGCCCCCTCCTGAGTCGCCTGCGGCGCCTTCCCCCGCAGGGGATGACGCCCTCGCGGAGGCGGCCCTTGCTGGGCGTCCCTGGCCTGGGCCGCGCCAGTTTTACCGGCAGCGCATGGCGCCGATGGCAATGGACAACTGAAATGCAACAACCTGGATTGAATCCGGCCACGACCGTGGCGACCGTACGCAGCTACTTGCAGGGCCTGCAGGCGCGCATCACCGATGCGCTCGAGGCCGTGGAAGGAGAGGGCGGTGCACGCTTTCTGGCCGATGCCTGGAGCAAGCCGCCCGGCGAGCCGCTGCAGGGCGACGGCATCACCAAGATCCTGGAGGGCGGCCGGGTGTTCGAACGCGCGGGCTGTGGCTTCAGCCATGTGCGCGGCCCGCAGCTGCCACCCTCGGCCACGCAGCACCGGCCCGAGCTGGCCGGTGCGCCGTTCGAGGCCATGGGCGTGTCGCTGGTCTTCCACCCGCGCAACCCCTATGTGCCCACCGTGCACATGAATGTGCGCATGATCGCGGCGGGCCATCCGGGGCAGGCGCCGACCTGCTGGTTTGGCGGTGGCATGGACCTCACGCCGTACTACGGCTTCGAGGAAGACGCGGTGCACTTTCACCGCACCTGCCGCGATGCGCTCAGCGCCTTTGGCGACGACAAGTACCCACGCTTCAAGCAGTGGTGCGACGAATACTTCTACCTCAAGCACCGCGGCGAGCAGCGTGGCGTGGGCGGGGTGTTCTATGACGACTTCTCGGAGCTGGGCTTTGACCAGAGCCTGGCCATGACGCAGTCGGTGGGCGACGCCTTCCTCAAGGCCTACCTGCCCATCGTGGAGAAGCGCCAGAACCTGCCGTTTGGCGAGCGCGAGCGCGACTTCCAGCTCTACCGCCGGGGCCGCTATGTGGAGTTCAACCTGGTGTGGGACCGGGGCACCCACTTTGGCCTGCAGTCGGGGGGGCGCACCGAGTCCATTTTGTTGTCCATGCCGCCGCTGGTGTCGTGGTCGTACCAGCGCTCCGATGCCGCCGATTCGGCCGAGGCGGCGCTGTTGCAGAGGTTCCTGGTGCGCCGCGACTGGCTTGCCGAAGGTGCCGCCCCCACCGCCTGAAAGCCGGGTCCAAGGGTGTGAACACCGCAAAAGCTATAATTTCAATAGCTGCCCGCGCTTTTCACACCAGCGCAAGAGGCCAAAAACACCTCAAACTGCTGCAGCGCCAAAGCACAACACCAGCGCAACACCCAAGGCTCAGCCCGCTGGCTGTGCGCTGCGTTGCACGCTATATTGATTCCATTCCCTCTCTATTCACCGCCTGATGACCACCTCCACCAAATCGGAAACCGCCGCCAAGAAAGACGTCACCAAACTCCAGCGCGCCATCGTCGATGGCCTGGAGGACGTCAAGGCGCAAGACATCCAGGTCTTCAACACCGAGCATCTCTCGCCGCTGTTTGAACGGGTGATCGTGGCATCGGGCACCTCCAACCGCCAGACCAAGGCCCTGGCCGCCAGCGTGCGCGACGCGGTGAAAGAAGCGGGCTTTACCAAGCCGCGTATCGAAGGCGAAGACAACGGCGAATGGATCATCGTGGACTGCGGCGCCGCCGTGGCGCACATCATGCAGCCCGCCATCCGCCAGTACTACCGCCTGGAAGAGCTGTGGGGCGACACGCCCGTGCGCCTGAAGCTCGGCGCGGCCAAGCCGGTCTCCAGCGCGGCCACCGAGCTGGCCGAGAAGAAGTCGGCCCAGAAGGCGGCGAAATCCGACGCCAAGGCCGCTGGCAAGGCGCCTGCAAAAAAGACGGCGGCGCCCACCGTGGCGGCCCGTTCCGGCAAGGCCACGGTGAAGGCCGTGGCCAGGACCGCCGCCAAGACTGCCGCGGCTGCGCCGGCCAAGTCTGCTGCCGCCAAGCCGGCTGCGAAGACCCACGTTGGCAAGCCCGCCGCCAAAACCGCCAGCAAGACCGCGGGCAAGGTTGCCGGCACGGCAGCCGCCAGGAAGCCCGCAGCGCCCAAGACCCCCGTCAAGACCGTGGTCGTGAAGCCAGGCGGCGCGAAAAAGCCCGCAGCCAAGAAATCATCGGCCCCCGTGGGCAAGGCGCCTGCGCGCGCGGCGGCTAAGCCGGCGTCCAGGACCGCTGGCGCCGCCGCAGCGGCCAAGCCTGCGGCCAAGAAGGCTCCAGCCCGCAAGGGCTGATGCGTGGGCGGGGCTGTGTGCTGGCCGCTACGCCTGCGCACGGCGCCCCCCTCTGAACCCCAGGTGCACATCACATGAAGCTGCTTATCGTGGCGGTCGGGCAGCGGGTGCCTGACTGGGCGCAAACGGCTTACGACGACTACGCCAAACGCTTTCCGCCCGAACTCAAGGTCGAACTCAAGGCCGTCAAGACCGAACCGCGCGGCTCCAAGACCCTGGAGACGCTGTACGCCGCCGAGCGCGAGCGCATCGAGGCGGCCATCCCGCGCGGCACGCGCGTGGTGGCGCTGGACGAGCGCGGCACCAGCCTCACCACCAAGGCCCTGGCCGAACGGCTCAAGGGCTGGCAGCTGGGTGGCGACGACGTGGCACTGGTCATCGGCGGCCCGGACGGGCTCGATCCGGCGTTTCGCCAGGGCGCGCACGAGCGCATCCGCCTCTCGGACCTGACTTTGCCCCACGCCATGGTGCGCGTGCTGCTCATCGAGCAGCTGTACCGCGCCTGGTCGGTGAACGCCGGGCACCCCTACCACCGCGAGTGAGGGCTGGATCGGCGTGCGGGCGAAATACTATATTTTTTATAGCTGCTAGCGCTTGATGGATAAGCGCTAGAGCCGGTTTTCTTCTCAAAATCCGTTCATGCCCGACTTCATCTACCTTGCCTCCCAGAGCCCCCGCCGGCGCCAGCTGCTCGAACAGCTGGGCGTGCGCCACGAACTGCTGCTGCCCAACGTGGACGGCGACGAGCCCGAAGACGCCGAGGCCATCGAGGCGGTGCTGCCCGGCGAGGCGCCCACGGCCTATGTGGAGCGCGTGACCGGCCTCAAGCTGGATGCCGCCGTGGCCCGGCGCGCGCGCCGGGGTTTGCCGGATGCGCCCATCCTGTGCTCCGACACCACCGTGGCCCTGGGCCGCGCGATTTACGGAAAACCCGACGACGCACAACACGCTGCGCGCATGCTGGCCGAACTGGCAGGGCACGAGCACCGCGTGCTCACCGCCGTGGCGCTGCAGGTGGGCCCCAGGCGCCTTTCTGCGCTGTCGGTGTCGCGCGTGACCTTCGCCGCCATGACGCCCGCGCAGATTGATGCCTACGTGGCCACGGGTGAGCCACTGGGCAAGGCCGGGGCTTACGGTATTCAGGGCCGGGCTGCTGCCTATGTGGAGCACCTGGCTGGCAGCTATTCGGGCATCATGGGGTTGCCGATGTACGAGACAGCGCAACTTCTGCGCGCCGCCGGGTTTCAGATATGACCCTCCTGAGTCGCCTGCGGCGCCTTCCCCCCAGGGAGACGCCGCCAGGGGCCTGGCAAAGCCAGTTCCCCGGCGGCCCTGGCGTAGCGCCTCGGTGATTCCAACAGCAGCAAGAACGCGACCGATTTCAGAAAAGAAGAAGCCATGCAACAAGACATCCTGATCAACTGGTCGCCCCAGGAAACCCGCGTGGCCGTGGTGGAGCATGGCGCCGTGCAGGAGCTGCACATCGAGCGCACGCTGGAGCGCGGCCTGGTGGGCAACGTCTACCTGGGCAAGGTCTCGCGTGTGCTGCCGGGCATGCAGTCGGCCTTCATCGACATCGGGCTGGAGCGCGCGGCCTTTTTGCACGTGGCCGATGTGTGGCAACGCCAGCCCGATGGCGAGCCGCCGGCATTCGCCCGCAAGAACGAGCCGCAGGTACCCATTGAAAAGCAGGTGTTCGAAGGCCAGTCGCTGATGGTGCAGGTCATCAAGGACCCGATCGGCACCAAGGGCGCACGCCTGTCCACGCAGATCAGCGTGGCCGGGCGCCTGCTGGTGTTTCTGCCGCAGGACGACCATGTGGGCGTGTCGCAAAAAATCCCCGGCGCGGAGCGCGATGCGCTGCGCGCGCGGCTGCAGGCGCTGGTGGGCGACAAGGCCACGGGCGGTGGCGGCGGCTTCATCCTGCGCACCAACGGAGAGGATTCGACCGACGCCGAGCTGGCGGAGGACATCGCCTACCTGCGCAAGACCTGGGCGCGCATCAAGGAGGCATCGCTCAAGCTGCCCGCGATGTCGCTGCTGCACCAGGACCTGGACCTGCTGCAGCGCGTGCTGCGCGACCTGGTGGGCGACCACACGCAGACCATCCGGCTCGACTCGATGGAGCAGTTCCAGCGGCTGCTGGCGTTTGGTGTGGAGTTCATGCCCGCCGCCGCCGGCAAGCTGCAGCACTACAAGGGCGAGCGCCCGATCTTCGACCTGTACTCCATCGACGAGGAAGTGGCGAAGGCGCTGGGCCGGCGCGTCGATCTGAAATCCGGCGGCTACCTCATCGTGGACCAGACCGAGGCGCTGACCACCGTCGACGTGAACACCGGTGGCTACGTGGGCGCGCGCAATTTCGACGACACCATCTTCAAGACCAACCTGGAGGCCGCGCAGGCCATTGCGCGCCAGCTGCGCCTGCGCAACCTGGGCGGCATCATCATCGTGGACTTCATCGACATGGTGCGCGAGGACCACCAGCAGGCCGTGCTGGCGGAGTTCCGAAAGCAGCTTGGCCGCGATCGCGTGAAGACCATGGCCGGCGGCTTCTCGCAGCTGGGCCTGGTGGAGATGACGCGCAAGCGCACCCGTGAATCGCTGGCCCACATGCTATGCGAACCCTGCGAGGCCTGCCAGGGCAAGGGCAGCGTGAAGACCGCGCGCAGCGTGTGCTACGACATCCTGCGCGAGATCCTGCGCGAAGCCCGCCAGTTCAACCCGCGCGAGTTCCGCGTGGTGGCCTCGCCGCGGGTGGTGGAGCTGTTCCTGGACGAGGAAAGCCAGCACCTGGCCGGTCTCTCGGACTTCATCAAGAAGCCGATCTCGCTGCAGTCCGAAAGCGCGATGGGGCAGGAGCAGTACGACATCGTGCTGCTCTAGCCCTGGCCGCCTTTTTCGCCGCCAGCTCAGCTTTCGATCTGCATCGCCGGACGCGCCTGCACGCGCGCCAGCCAGGCCTGCACGTGGGGGTGTGCGTTGACGGGCGCACCCAGGTACACGCTGTAGCCCAGGACCGAGCCCACCACCAGGTCCACCAGCGAGTAGTCCGCGCCCAGCATCCAGGGCTGCGCGGCCAGCCGTGCATCCAGCAGCGCCAGCAGTTCGTTCAGCCCCCGGGTGGCGGCCTCGGCGTGCGCGGGGCTGCGCAGGGCCTCGTCGCCTTGCGTGGCCACCTGCAGGCGCACCAGGACCGTGCCGTAGGTGACATACGCCCAGACGCACCACGACAGGGCCTGCAGCGCCTCTGGCGTGCCCGCGGCGGGCCACAGCCCCCGCTCGATGCCGTAGCGGTGGCCCAGCCACAGGTGGATGGCCAGCGCCTCGAACATGGGGGCGCCGTCCACGGTCAGGGTGGGCACCTTGCCGTTGGGGTTGAGGGCCAGGTACTCCGGGCGGCGCTGCTCGCCAGTGCGGATGTCGATCTTCACGCGCTCGTGGGGCACGCCCAGTTCGGCAAGGGCGCAGGCAATGGGGCTGGCGCTGGACATGGGGTGCCAGTAGAGGACGATGGACATGGAAAACTCCTTGGTGGTGGTGGAAGAAAAGGTGGTGCCACTGTAGACTCCATTGCGGACAGTTTCGGTCCTCAATAAAAAGTACAGTCGCACCATGCTCACGTCATCGACCCGCCTTTTGCGCCTGCTGTCGCTGCTGCAGACGCGCAACCACTGGATGGGGCCAGAACTGGCCGAGCGCCTGGAGGTGCACCCGCGCACCCTGCGGCGCGACATCGACCGCCTGCGCCAGCTGGGCTACCCTGTGCATGCCAGCAGCGGGGTGGCCGGCGGCTATGCCTTTCGCGCCGGACAGGCGCTGCCGCCCCTGCTGCTGGACGACGACGAGGCCCTGGCCGTGTCGATCGCGCTGCGCACCGCCACGGCCGGCGCGGTGGGCGGCATCGAGGAGCCCGCGCTCCGGGCGCTGGTCAAGCTGGAGCAGGCCATGCCCGCGCGCCTGCGCAAACGCGTGGACGCGCTGCGTTCGGCCATCCTGCCGCTGGACCGCACCGGACCGGTGGTGGAAGCATCGCTGCTGGCCACGCTGGCGTCCGCCTGCCGCGACCAGTTGCGCATCGAGTTCAGCTACGAGGACGGCAAGGGCCGCAGCGCACAGCGCCAGGTGGAGCCGCAAGGCGTGGTGCACACCGGCGAGCGCTGGTACCTGGTCGCCTGGGACCGGGTGCGCACCGACTGGCGCACCTTCCGCATCGACCGCATCGTGGGCGACCCCCAGGTGGGCGCGCATTTCGCGCCCCGGGCCTCGCCTGACGGCGGCGATCTGAAGGGCTACGTTGCGCGCTCCATCTCGGCGCCGCACCACGCCGAGCAGGCGCGCGTCGTGCTGCATGCGCCGTATGCGGTGATGTCGCGCCGCATTCCCAAGTCCGCGGGCGTGGTCTCCACCCTGGGCAAGGGGCTGCGGTGCCAGCTGGAGTGCGCGGCCAATGACTCCCTGGTCTACTGGCTGATGGCGCTCGATGTCGAATTCGAGGTGCTCGCGCCGGCATCGCTGAAGGAGCGGCTGCGGGTAGCGGGCGAGCGGGCGTTGCGCTGCACGGCATGAGCCTTTGGGGGGGGCTGTGGCAGGCATCGATGGCCGATCCCGCCCCGGCCACCAGAGCCGGGCCCTTCCTGGCAACTGCTGCACCCGTTGCAGGAGTCAACTGCATGCCCCTCGATTGCTGGATACGGCACCACAATTTACGCTCTGTGCATGGAATCAACCGACAAGGAAAAACCCATGCACCACCGCGTGCGGATCGATGCAGCCGGAGGGCCCGATGCCCTGCGGCTGGAAGGGGTGGAGCCCCAGGCGCCCGGCCCAGGCCAGGTGTGGCTCGCGCAGGCGGCCATCGGCGTGAACCCGCTGGACGTGAGCCAGCGCAAGGGCGCGGTGCCCATCCCGTTCCCGTCCGGCCTGGGGCTGGAAGGCGCGGGGCAGGTGGCGGCCGTGGGGCCGGGGGTGCTGAATGTGGCGGTGGGAGATCGCGTGGGCTACGCCACCGGGCCGCTGGGGGCCTATGCCAGCGCGCGCCTGTTCCCGGCCGAGCGGCTGGTCAGGCTGCCCGATGCGCTGGGGTTGGACGAGGCGGCGGCGGTGCTCTTCAAGGGCATCACGGCGCAGTACCTGCTCAAGACGACATATTCCGTGGCCCCGGGCTCGAAGGTGCTCATCTATGGCGCGGGCGGCGCGCTGGGCCAGCTGATGTGCGCCTGGGCCCGTCACCTGGGCGCCTTTGTGATGGGCGTGGTCTCCCGGCCCGAGAGCGTGGAGCGCGCCCGGGCGGCGGGCTGCGACGCGGTGTTCGTGTTCGACCCCGCCACGCTGGCGGGCCAGGTGCGCGAGGCCACGCACGGCAGCGGGGCCAACGTGGTGTACGACCCCATCGGGCGGGCCACGCTGGAGGCCTCGCTCGACAGCCTGCACCCGCGCGGCCTGCTGGTGTCCTTTGGCGCCACTTCGGGCGTGCCGGCGCCCATCGCGGTGGGCACGCTCAATGCCAAGGGCTCGCTGTTTCTCACGCGCCCCTCGCTGGCCGCGCACACGGCCACGGCGGCGGAGTACCAGGAGCGCGCCCAGGACGTGCTGCAGGCCGTGGCCGACGGCATCATCACGCCGCGCATCTGGCGCCGCTACGCGCTTGCCGATGTGGGCACCGCGCACGCCGACCTGGAGCAGGGGCGCTCGCAAGGTGCGATCATCCTGGCTCCTTAGAACCTGTTCAAGATCTTTTCGGGGACCCTGAAAAGATCTTGAACAGGTTCTTAACCCTTTGCTCCCCATGGCGCCTTTGACACCCGATGGACCTGCCCGACAGCCAGCACGCCGATGAACTGGCCACCCTTCTTGCTCTGAGCGACGCGGGTTCGTTTGCGGCGGCGGGCCGCGCGCTGCAGCGCCACCCCTCGGTGCTGTCCAAGCGCCTGAACGCGCTGGAGCGCCGCCTGGGCGTGAGGCTGGTCGAGCGCACCACCCGACAGCTGCACCTGACCGACGCCGGCCAGCGCCTGGTCGAGAAGGTGCGCGAGGCGACGGACCTGATCTCGCAGGCCGAGAAGGAAGCGGCCGAAGGTGCAGCGCAGGTGCGCGGGCGGCTGCGCATATCGGTGCCTGCCGCCATGGGGCGGCGCCTGCTCAGCCCGATGGTGGCCGAGTTTGCGCTGGCCCATCCAGAGGTCACGCTGGAGCTGGAGTACGCCGACCGGCTGGTGGACATCGTGGGCGAACGCTTCGACGCCGCGGTCCGCATCGGCCAGCTGGCCGACAGCCGGCTGGTGGCCACGCGGCTGTGCAGCCACCGCCGCATCATGGCGGCGGCACCGGCCTACCTGGCGAAGCACGGCACCCCGCAGCTGCCCGCAGACCTGGCGCAGCACAACTGCCTGGGCTTCACCGGCCTGCAGTCGTACCCGGAATGGCAGCTCACGCAGCCGGGCGCGAGCCACAGCGTGGTGGTGCGCGGCTCGATGGTCAGCAACGACAATGAGGCGCTGCTTGCGGCTGCCCTGCTGGGCGTGGGCATCCTGGCGGGTGGCGACTGGTTGATCAACCCCGGCATCGCATCGGGCCAACTGGTGCAGGTGCTGCCGCAGTGGCAGCTCAATGCCGACGCGGGGATCTACCTGGTGCGGCCCTCGGCCCGGTTCAGCACGGCGGCGATGGCGGCCTTTCGCACGTGGGTCGTGGACTGGTTTGCGGCGCGGGCGGGCAAGGCCCTGGCTGAGGCGGACGCTGCCGTGGACGCGCTGCGGTGAACGGCCGTGCTGCTTTGCGGCGTTGCGTTATCGACTTTTTCTTCTTCCCTCGGGCGCAGATGCCGCCCTGTGCTTTTTCTTTCATTGATATTCCATGACCCAGGCCAAGCCCCAGCCCCAGCAGCATCCCGCCACACCCGGCACCCTCGACGCGTTCATGCCCTTGCTCTTCGTCGCGCTGTGGAGCACCGGCTTCATCGGCGCCAAGCTGGGGCTGCCGTATGTGGAGCCGCTCACCTTTCTGGCCATTCGTTTCGCAATCGTCGCCGTGCTGATGCTGGCGGTGGTGACGCTGGTGCGGGCTCCGTGGCCGCCGTCGGGCAGGGCGTGGCTGCACATCGGCGTGTCGGGCCTGCTGGTGCACGGGGTGTACCTGGGCGGGGTGTTCATCGCCATCGGCCACGGGCTGCCGTCGGGCATCACGGCGCTGGTGGTGGGGCTGCAGCCGCTGTTGACGGCGCTGGTGGCGGGTGCCCTGCTGGGCGAGAAGGTGCGGCCCGCGCAGTGGGCGGGCCTGGCCCTGGGGTTTACCGGCGTGGCGCTGGTGGTGGCCGGCAAGGTGGCCACGGTGCCTGGCGGCGCGCTGGTGGGCATGCTGCTGCCAGCGGTGGTGGCGCTGCTGGGCATCACGGCCGGCACGCTGTACCAAAAGCGCTTTTGCCCGGCGTTCGATTTGCGCACCGGCTCGGTCATCCAGTACCTGCCGTGCGTGGTGGCCATGGCGGTGCTGGCGTACGCGACGGAAACCATGGCCGTGCAGTGGAGCGGCGAGTTTCTCTTTGCGCTGGGCTGGCTGGTGCTGGTGCTGTCCCTGGGCGCCGTCAGTTTGCTGAATCTGCTGATCCGCCGCGGCGGCGCGGTGAACGTGGCCAGCCTGTTCTACCTGACCCCGCCCATGACCGCGTTGGTGGCCTGGGCGGTGTTTGGCGAGACGCTCAGCGGCTGGGCCCTGGCCGGCATGGCGCTGGCGGCTACCGGGGTGTGGATGGCAAGGCAGACCGGCCGGTGATGGGGGCGGAGGTAGGGGCACCTGCGGGGTTGCGCAGGTGTTTGCTATCTATTTAGTAGCTGGTAGCGCCCGATGGGAGCGCGGTACAGCCCTTTTTTATCGAAGATAAGGGGTTTTTTAACTGCCCGGATCTACCGCCAGGATGCTCAGCGGCCCGGCGATGGACAGGCCGCTCAGGCCGGTGGAGGCGCTGAGCGCAGACACATGGCCATCCACCGCCCAGACCTCGACGTGCGCGTCTTTGACGCCGAACCGGCACGACACGGTGGCCAGGCGAAACTTCTCCTTGCGGGCAAACAGCACGCCCGCGGGCCACCGGTGCCAGAGCCAGCGTTTGCTGTAGAGCTCGATCTGCTTCCAGTCCGACACGCGGCGGATGTTGTTGATGCAGAGCACCTGCTGCGCCAGCAGGCGGGCATCGGCGGCGGGCAGCGTGGCAGCCGTGGCATCAAGCAGCGCCTTTTCAAACGGCAACAGCTTGTTGGTCGGCGTCGGCGCCACGATGCGCGGGGCCGAAAAATTCAGTGCAGCCACGGCCAGTGCATCACAGCTTGCGCAGCCGCTCCAGCGCGGCGCGCAGCGTCTCGTCCTTCTTGGCGAAGCAGAACCGCACCACGCGCTGGTCGAATCCGTCGCCGTAGAACGCCGACAGCGGAATCGCCGCCACGCCCACTTCGCGGGTGAGCCACTGGCAAAAGTCCGATTCGTTCAAGTCGCTCACGGCAGAGATGTCCACGCACTGGAAATAGCTGCCGGTGCTGGGCAGCAGCTTCAGGCGCGAGTCGGCCAGGCCCTGGCGGAACAGGTCGCGCTTGGCCTGGTAGAACGCGGGCAGTTGCAGGTAGGGCGCCGGGTCTTGCAGGTAGGCGGCCAGGCCGTGCTGCATGGGCGTGTTCACGGTGAACACGTTGAACTGGTGCACCTTGCGGAATTCGGCCGTCAGCGCTGCAGGGGCCGCCACGGTGCCGACCTTCCAGCCGGTGACGTGGAAGGTCTTGCCAAAGCTCGACACGATGAACGCGCGCGCCGCCAGGCCCGGAAAGCGCGCGGCGCTTTCGTGCTCGGCGCCGTCGAACACCATGTGCTCGTACACCTCGTCGCTGATGAGCAGGATGTCGGTGGGCGCGAGCAGGTCTTCCAGCTGGCGCATCTCCTGGGCCGTCCAGATGGTGGCGCTGGGGTTGTGCGGGCTGTTGATGAGGATGGCGCGCGTGCGCGCCGTGATGGCCGCACCGATCTTGCCGAAGTCGGGGCGGAAGGTGCCCGGCGTGAGCGGCACGCGCACCGCCTTGCCGCCCGCCAGTTCGATGTTGGGCACGTAGCTGTCGTAGCAGGGGTCGAGCACGATGACTTCATCGCCCGGGTGCACGATGGCCAGGATGGCGGTGATGATGGCCTGCGTGGCGCCGGCCGTGATGGTGATCTCGGTGCCCGGGCTGTACCGGCGGCCGTGCAGCGCCGCGATCTTGCTGGCGACCGCCTCGCGCAGGGCCGGGATGCCGGGCATGGGCGGGTACTGGTTGTGGCCGGCCTGCATGGCCCGCGTCACGGCATTCACCAGCTCCGGGGCGCATTCGAAGTCGGGAAACCCCTGGCCCAGGTTGACCGCGCCGTGCTCGGCCGCCAGGGCCGACATCACGGTGAAGATGGTGGTACCCACCTGGGGCAGCTTGCTGGGGAAGGCGGGTGTGCGGGCGGTGTCGGTGGTCTCAGTCATGGCGCTGTGGCGGAAGGTCAGGCTGGGAAGCAATGGGGCGGTGGAATGGGCAATCGGGCGGGTGCCGGTGTCAGAGTTCGTAGTCGTTGACGTGGCCGGTCATCGCGCGGGCGATGAGCTCGCGGCTCAGCCGGTCGCTGAGCAGTTCGGCGAACTTGTAGACGAAGTTGCGCAGGTACGCACCCCGCTTGAAGGCCACCCGCGCCACGCTCTGGCCGAACAGGTGCCCCACGGGACGCACGGCAAGGTCACCCACGGGGTCGTCGCGCATGGCCATTTCGGCCACGATGCCGATGCCCAGGCCCAGGCGCACGTAGGTCTTGATCACGTCAGAATCGATGGCCTCGAGCACGATGCGGGGCTGAAGCTTGCGTGCGGCAAAGGCATGGTCGATCTTGCCGCGGCCGGTGAAGGAGGGGTGGTAGGTGATCAGCGCCTCGTGGGCCAGGTCGTCCAGCCCGATGCGCTCCTTCTGCGCCAGCGGGTGGTCGTTGGGCACCACCAGCACATGCTGCCATTCATAGCAGGGCAGGGTGACGAGTTCGGGGTAGTCGGCCAGGGATTCGGTGGCCATGCCGATCTCGGCCACTTCATCGATCACCATGCGCGCCACTTCGTGCGGTGTGGCCTGGTGCAGGCTGATGTTGACCTTGGGATAGGCCTCGCGCAGGCGCGCCACGGGCACGGGCAGCACGTAGCGGGCCTGGGTGTGGGTGGTGGCGATGCTGAGGGTGCCGCTGTCCTGGGCGCTGAACTGCTCGCCGATGCGCTTGAGGTTGCCCACCTCCCGCATGATGACCTCGATGCTCTTGAGCACGTGCTGGCCGGGTTCGGTGATGCGCTTGAGGCGCTTGCCATGGCGCGCGAAGATGTCCACTCCCAGTTCTTCTTCGAGCTCGATGATGGCCTTGGACACGCCCGGCTGGGAGGTGTGCAGGGCCTTGGCCGCTTCGGTCAGGTTGAGATTGCGGCGCGCAGCCTCTTGAACGAAGCGGAATTGGTGCAGATTCATATCTGATATCGCCTAAAGAGTTGCATCATTATGCTGCAGCTATCTAAGGGATTTCAGCGGAAGGCACCTCACAGGCAATTTCTGCCATCAAAGCCGTCATCCGCGGGTCTTCGCCAATGGCGGGCTGCACATGGAACCGCACGGCGGGATGGGCCGCTCGCAACTCCTCCACCAGCAGCGGCAGGTCGTTCCGCGCATGCTTGCCCGTGCCAAGGAACATGGGCACGACAGTGACATGGGCCGCTCCCTGCGCGACGAGCTGGTCCGTGGCCTGTGCCAGCGTGGGGGTGCACAGCTCCAGGTACGCGCAGGCCACAGGGCGGTCCGGGTGCTGCCCGCCGATGCGGGCGGCCACGGCTTCCATGGGGGCGCGCCACAGGGGGTCGCGCGAGCCGTGGGAGAACAGGACGATGGCGCGGTGGTTCATGGGTTGCAGATCGGGGCAGGGTGACAGCCGGGGCTAGCGCCGGAGCACCAGCCATCCAAAGGCCGCGAGCGAAAGCACGGAGTAGATCAGCCCGGGCGCGGCCGCCGTGAGCCACGGCGACCAGTTCTGCAGGTTGCCCGCATAGCCAAACACGTTGTTCAGCAGGAAGAAGCTGATGCCGGCCATGACGCCGCCAAACACATAGCCCGCGATGCCGCCCGAGCGGAAGTGCAGGTAGGCAAAAGGCAGGGCCAGCACCACCATCACCAGGCAGCTGAGGGGATAGAACACCTTGCGCCAGAACTCGATCTCGTAGCGCTGGGCGGACTGGCCGTTGGCGTCGAGGTGGCGGATGTACTGGAACAGGTCGATGGTGGCCATGCGGTCGGGTTTGAGCAGCGAGGCGGCCACCATGTCGGCGCTGATGCGGGTGGGCCATTGCAGGGTGGGGGCATCGAGGTGCTCCACGCGCGCTTCGTCGCCGCCGCGCTGCTCGAAGCGGCTGCGCTGCACCTTCTCCAGATTCCACGCGCCGTCCGGCCCAAACTGTCCCGCCGCCGCCCGTGTCTGCGATGCCAGCCGGCCCTTGGCATCGAACTCGAAGATGCGCACGTCCAGCATGCCGCCGTTGGTCGTGAGCGCGCGCACGTTCACCGCATAGGAGTGGTCGTCCTGGCGCTCCTTGAGCCAGGCGCCGGTGGCGCCCGTGGTCAGGCGCCCGAGGTACCGCACCTTGACCAGCTGGGCGGCGCGGTCGGTCAGCGGCGCAATGTAGTCGCCCACGGCGAAGGTCAGAAGCACGAAGAAGCCGCCCAGCGCCACCAGCGTGCGCAAGGCACGCCAAGGGCCCATGCCGCTCGTGCGCATGATGGTGAACTCGGAGCTTTGGGCGAGCCGCGCCATCACGAAGATGGTGCCGATGAGCACCGTGATGGGCAGCAGCTCGTACAGGTGGCTGGGAATGCTCAGCACCACGAACAGGAACGCGTGCGAGAGCTGGTAACCCTCGGCGCCGGTGCGGCCCACCCAGCGCAGTTCGTCCACCAGGTCAAAGAAGAAGAACAGCGCCAGAAACCCGGCGGTGACGAAAGCGACCGCGAACAGGGCTTCGCGGTGGATCAGGCGGCGGATGGTTTTCATGCGGGGCTCCCTGGCGGCGTGGGCTGCCAAAGCCGCCGCAGCGTCCAGTGGTTGTGGCGCGCGGCCAGTACCAGCAGCGACATGAGCAGCATGCCGCCGTGCAGCAGCACCATGAAGCTCACCAGGCCGAGCCGGCCCGCGCCCACCCAGCTTTGCCCCAGCGTCATGAGGTTGTAGTACACGATGAAGGCAAAGAGCGCGAACACCAGGCTGGTGCTGCGCGCGGCGCGCGGGTTGACGCTGGCCACGGCCAGCCCCAGCACCACGAAGTTGAGCGCCGCCAGCGCCAGCCCCAGGCGCCAGCCCAGCTCGGCCCTGTAGGCGGGCAGGGGCTGCATGAGCAGCTCGTGCGTGGCGCGGGTCTTGACGGAGAGCTCTTCGGCCGAGCCCGCGGGCGCGGAGCCAATGCGGGTGCCGTATTCGACGAACTCGCTGATTTTCACGCCGGGTTTGTCGCGTGAGGTCTCCAGCCGCTGGCCCTCGCTCAGCACGGCCATGCGCTCGCCGCCCCGTGTCTCCAGCCGGGCGCTGCGCGCGGAGGTGACGGATTCGCGGGCACCGTCGGTGGCGGCGATGAAGATGTTGTTGCCGGCCTGGGTATCCGGGCTGTCCTTGTCGATGAAGAACACCCGGCTGCCATTGGAGGATTCCTGGAACTCGCCGGGTGCGATGCGGTCGATGTCGCTGCGCTGTTCATAGCGCGTCTTGAGTTCCTGGATCTGGGAATTGGCCCAGGGCCAGACCAGCAGCGACAGCACGGCGATGATGACCATCACCGGCCAGGCAAAACGCAGCAAGGGCCGCAGCAGGCTGACCAGGCCGCGGCCGCTGGCGAACCAGATGACCATTTCACTGTCTCGGTACATGCGCGACAGCGTCCCGACCACGGCGATGAAGAGGCTCAGGCTCAGGATGGTGGGCAACTGGCCCAGCACCGTGAACCCCATGACCAGCATGACATCGGAAGGGCTCACGCTGCCCCGCGATGCCTGGCCCAGGGTGCGGATGAGCATCATGGTCATGACCACGGTCACCAGCACCACGAGGGTCGCACCGAAGCTGCGCGCCAGCTCCTTGCGGATGGATGAATCGAATAACATTGGCGAGGAGCGCGCTATGCACTTTTGCGTGCATGTCAAAGTGCATAGCACGCTCAAAAGGAAAACACCGATTATGAACTTTGATCTCAAGACCCTTGACCTTGCTGCGGCAGCTTCGGAAAAATGCGACCTGCTGGTCGTCCTGCTTCCCGAGGGCTTCAAGCCCGGCAAGGATGCGCTGTCTGCCCTGGCGGCGCTGGCGCTCAAGAACGGAGATCTGTCCACCAAGGCAGGCAAGCACCTGCAGCTGTACCAGGTGCCTGCCGTTGCGGCCCGCCGGGTGGTGCTGGTCGGGCAGGGCGACGGCGCGGCCCGCGCCACGCGCCAGGCCCTGCAGGCGGTGGGATCGGCCATCAAGGCGCCGCAGACCAAGCGGGTGGCGCTCTGTTTTGCGGGTGCTGCGCAGCCAGCGGCCGTCAGTGCCGCCGTGCAGGCCGTGGCCGAAGCGAGCTACGTCTATACGACCACCAAGACAAAGGTGGAGGCGCGCAGCCTGAACCGTTGCGTGGTGGGTGTGCACAGCGTCCCCGAGGTGCGCGAGGATTTCGATGCCGGCGTGGCACTGGTCGCCGGGGTCGAGTTCGCGCGGGAATGGGGCAACCGCCCCGCCAACCACGCCACGCCCAGCCTGCTCGCCGATGCGGCCAAGACACTGGCCAAGCTGCCCCGCATCCAGTGCAAGGTCCATGGCCCGGCCGAGGTGGCCCGCCTGGGAATGGGCGCCTTCCTCGCCGTGGCGAGGGGGTCCGAGGAGCCTTTGCGGTTCATCGAGCTGCGCTACAGCGGCGCGGCCAAGGACCAGGCGCCTGTCGTGCTGGTGGGCAAGGGCATCACGTTCGACACGGGGGGCATCTCGATCAAGCCCGCGCCGGAGATGGACGAGATGAAGTTCGACATGTGCGGCGCCGCCAGCGTGCTGGGAACGTTCCGCGCGCTGGGCGAGCTGCAACCCGCCATCAACGTGGTGGGGCTGATCCCCGCCTGCGAGAACATGCCCGACGGCCGTGCTGTCAAGCCCGGCGACGTGGTCACGAGCATGAGCGGCCAGACCATCGAGATCCTCAACACCGACGCCGAAGGCCGGCTGGTGCTCTGTGATGCGCTCACCTATGCGTCCCGCTTCAAGCCCGCCGCCGTGGTGGACATCGCCACGTTGACCGGCGCGTGCGTGATTGCGCTGGGTGGCGTGCGCAGCGGGCTGTTTGCCAACAACGATTCCCTCGCAGCCGCGCTGCAGGAGGCCGGGGAGTCCGCGCAGGACCCCTGCTGGCGCATGCCGCTGGACGACGATTACGCGGATGGCCTCAAAAGCAATTTCGCGGACATGGGGAACGTGGCGGGCCGCGCGGGCGGTTCCATCACCGCGGCCAAGTTCCTGCAGAAATATGTGGGTGACCTGCCCTGGGCCCATCTGGATATCGCGGGGACGGCCTGGAAGGGTGGGGCCGCCAAGGGGGCCACGGGGCGGCCGGTCGGGCTGCTGGTGCATTACCTTCTGGGGCAGGCGGCCAACACCAAGCCCGCCTCCAAGGCCTCTTCGGCCGCGCGCGCGGCCTCCCCCAGGCCGGCGACGGTGAAGGCACCGCGCGCCAAGCTCGGCTGATCTCGCCATGACCGAGGTCGCGTTTCACTTCAATGCGCCGGACAAGCTGGCCTATGCATGCCGCTTTGCGCGCAAGGTGCAGCGCAGCGGTGCACGGCTGGTGATTGCAGCACCGGCCGAGACGCTGGCGGTGCTGGACCGCATGCTCTGGGTGCTGGCGCCGCAGGATTTTGTGGCCCATTGCCTGGGCGGTGCCGACGAAGAACTGGTCCATGCATCGCCCGTGCTGCTGACGGCCGACGCGCGTTCCGCCGCGCACCACGAGGTGCTGTTGAACCTGCACGCCGAAGTGCCGGAAGGGTTTGGCCGGTTTGATCGCCTGGTCGAGGTGGTGAGCGCGCAGGATGAGGCCGATCGCGGCGAGGCGAGGTCGCGCTGGCGCCACTATGCCTCGCGCGGGTATGAGATCACCCGCCACGACCTGGTGCTGAAAGCCGGCTGATGGCGCTGCCCCCCAAGACGCCTCCGCGCTTTGTCCCCACCCTCACCGAAGTGGTGCGGGCGCCGGATTCCGCCCCATCGCAGGCCGCGGCCGCTGCACCATCGCGCACCACGGTCATGCATCCCTCCATGCTGCCCGAGACGCGGCCGGTGGCGAACGCCGTGCACCAGGCGGCGCAGCCGCAGGGTTCCTTCGTGTCCGGTGCCCATCGGCCCGCCGTGGTCCCGCCAAGGCCCGCCGCCCCGCCGGGCATCGTTCCCGCGCCGGCCCGCAATGCTCCGGCAGCGGGCACCGTGGCGCCGCCCGTGTCCGTGGGGGCCGTGAGTCCGGTTGCGCTGACCCGACCATTGCCGGAGGGCATGGAGGAATATATGGTGCACAGGGTCATGCAGCGCGTGGACGTTGTGCTGGATCAACGTTTGCGCGAAGCGATCGCCACGGTGGTGCAGGAGCAGACACGATCGGTGCTGCCACGGCTGCGCGAAGAGATTGAATCGGTGGTCCGGCACGCTGTGTACGAGGCGGTGGCGGATGAGCTGGCCAGCGGGACGCCCTCGGTGCCAAAGGGATGACAGGGTATTCCCCTGTGGTTTCTCTCGCTTTTAATCGTGTTCCCTAATGATCTGGCCCGTAAATTGCGATATGTTCGCCTGCGTTGAGACACAAGAATATTCTCAGCGTTTATCTTTACTGGAGATTGATATGCAATTGAAGTTGAAACTGACCGTGGTTGCTGCTATCGCGGCTGCTGCTGGTGTGGCCTCTGCACAAGAGCAGGTGGTCAAGATCGGCCACGTGGCTCCGGTTTCCGGTGCCCAAGCCCACTACGGCAAGGACAACGAAAATGGCGCCCGCATGGCCATTGAAGAGCTGAACGCTCAAGGCGTCACCATCGGCGGCAAGAAGATCAAGTTCGAGCTGCAGGCCGAAGACGATGCAGCCGATCCAAAGCAGGGCACGGCCGCTGCACAGAAGCTGTGCGACTCCAAGGTCGCAGGCGTTGTCGGTCACCTCAACTCCGGTACCACCATCCCCGCATCCAAGGTCTACAACGACTGCGGCATTCCGATGGTGACGGGCGCTGCGACCAACCCTAACCTGACCAAGCCAGGCTACAAGACCACCTTCCGCATCATCGCCAACGACAACGCCCTGGGCGCTGGCCTGGCTTTCTACGCGGTCGACACGCTCAAGCTCAAGACCGTTGCCATCATCGACGACCGTACCGCTTACGGCCAAGGCGTGGCAGACGTGTTCAAGAAGACGGCCACGGCCAAGGGCATGAAGGTGGTGGACGAGCAGTTCACGACCGACAAGGCCACCGACTTCATGGCCATCCTGACCGCCATCAAGTCCAAGAACCCTGATGCCGTGTTCTACGGCGGCATGGACCCACAAGCCGGCCCCATGCTGCGCCAGATGGAACAGCTGGGCATGGGCAACGTGAAGTACTTTGGTGGTGATGGCGTCTGTACGTCGGAAATCGCCAAGCTGGCCGCCGGTGCCAAGACCCTGGGCAACGTGATCTGCGCCGAAGGCGGTTCTTCGCTGGCCAAGATGCCTGGCGGCACGGCCTGGAAGGCCAAGTACGACGCCAAGTACCCCAACCAGTTCCAGGTGTACAGCCCCTACACCTATGACGCCACGTTCCTGCTGGTGGACGCCATGAAGCGTGCCAACTCCGTGGACCCCAAGGTGTACGTGAACGAACTGGCCAAGGCCAGCTTCAAGGGCGTGACCTCCACCATCGCCTTCGAACCCAACGGCGAAATGAAGAACCCCGCCATCACCCTGTACGTCTACAAGGACGGCAAGAAGACCCCGCTGTAATTAGTCAGCGCGGTACCGCGCTGCAGGGCCCCTGTGCCCTGCAGGGCTCAAAAAAGGCTTCCCTCGGGAAGCCTTTTTTATTGGGCGCCCGCCCCGCCGATGGCGCAAGCGGCCCGGTTGTTGGCCTGCTGGCTAGCGCCTTACCTGAAGCGAGCCTGGATTCACGATATTGGTGGGTGTGCCCTTGATGAAATTCACCACGTTGTCGAATGCCGCGCCAAAGTACAGCTCATAGCTGTCCTGCTCGACATAGCCAATGTGGGGCGTGCAGATGCAATTCTCCAGCCGCAGCAAGGCGTGGCCCTGAAGGATGGGTTCGCTCTCGAACACATCGACCGCCGCCATGCCGGGACGGCCCCGGTTCAACGCTGCGATCAGCGCGTCGGGCTCGATCAATTCGGCCCGCGACGTGTTGACGAGAAGGGAGGTGGGCTTCATGCAAGACAGGTCTTCCAGCGAGACGATGCCGCGCGTTTCATCGTTGAGGCGCAGGTGCAGCGAGATCACGTCACACTGCGAGAAGAACTCCTCGCGCGTGGTCGCGGCCTGGTAGCCGTCCGTCAAGGCCTGGGCGCGGGACGCCTCGCGGCCCCAGATACGCACGTTCATGCCGAAAGCGCGTCCGTAGCCAGCCACGAGCTGTCCGATGCGGCCATATCCCCAAATGCCCAGCGTTTTGCCGCGCAGCACGTTGCCAAGGCCGAAGTTGGCGGGCATGGATGCGGTCTTCAGCCCCGACTGCTGCCAGGCGCCGTGCTTGAGGTTGGCGATGTACTGCGGCAGCCTGCGCATGGCTGCCATCACGAGGGCCCAGGTCAGTTCGGCCGGGGCCACCGGGGACCCTATGCCCTCGGCCACGGCAATGCCCCGCTCCGTGCACGCCGTCACGTCGATGTGACTGCCGATCTTGCCGGTTTGCGCGATCAGTTTGAGGCGGGGAAGCTTTTCCACCAGTTGGCGCGTGATCTGTGTGCGCTCCCGCACCAGAACGATGATGTCGGCATCCTTCAGGCGGACAGAAAGCTGCCCAAGTCCTTTGACGGTATTGGTGTAGACCTTGGCGGTGTACGCGTCGAGCCGGGATGCGCAGTGCAGCTTGCGGACTGCGTCCTGGTAGTCGTCGAGAATCACAATGTTCATCCCGATATTGTGCCTTGGTGGCGCCACCGGCATTCACCGGGCCGCCGTCCTGGGGCATCAAAGTACGGGGCTTTTGGTGACGGAGTGTTGGCGCATCCCGCAAAACGCTGCCGCCCATGGCAGGACGTGGCGGGGCCGTGCCATCGCTCCCCGGCCGTTTTTCTCACGCCCGCAGATCCATCTCTTTCGAGAAGGAACGCCACACGCCAACGAGGACCGTGCCGTTGGCGCCGTTGGCCCGTGATGAAGGAAGTATCTTGGTCTCAAGAGGCCTGCAGGGCTCCCTCGCAGGCCACCATGCGGTCCAGTTCCGCGCACACGTCGGCCATCCTGCCGGCGATCACCAGCCGGCCCGTGCCGGGGGCTGAGATCCTGCGCAAGACCTTGGCGGTCCGGCGGCCCGATCCATCGGTGGGCCGCGGCGCGGCGCAGGCGCTGCGGCTTCCTGCGGGCGGTACCGGCATCGCGGGCGGTGCTCTGCGGGTGCCGGCCTGCCGCCCGGGGCCTTCGGCGGGGGGCGTCTGGGGCGTGTTGACCGTGAAGGGCCAGTTGCCGCGCAGCGGACGTGGGCCAGGGAGACCCTGCGGGCGGTGGATGCTCCTGGAGCCGGCCGTGCCCCGGCCGTCGCTGCGGTCCGTGTCATCATGGTGGGAACGGGGTGGGGGCGAACCTGCCGCAGACGGCACCGCGAGCGCGGCGGTCGAGTGAAACCAGCGCGTCAGCGAGCGCAGCGGCATGGACAAGGTGGAAAAGGTGATCAAGGCAATTCCCATGTGAAAACTCCGAAGGTCGGGGGTTGGACATAGGCAGGATTGCAAATTGAACCCGCACCGCAGGGCTGGCGTGCCGGTTTGCCCGGCACACCAAACGCCCGCCACCTGCAATGCGGTAGTGAATGGACCAGCAGCCGGGACCGGCTACATCAGCATGGTGTTGCGAATGAGGCCTACCGCGAGACCTTCGATTTCGAAAGGTTCGCCAGGCTGTACCACGATGACCGGGTAGTCCGGGTTTTCAGGCAGCAACTCGATGGCCGTGGCGGTGCGCCGCAGGCGCTTGACCGTCACGTCGTCTCCCAGGCGGGCCACGATGATCTGGCCGTTGCGCGCCTCGCGGGTGGACTGCACGGCCAGCAGGTCGCCGTCCATGATGCCGGCATCGCGCATGGACATGCCACGCACCTTGAGCAGGTAGTCGGGCTTGTGCTGGAACAGGCTGTTTTCCACGCTGTAGGTCTGGTCGACGTGTTCCTGCGCGAGAATGGGCGAACCCGCCGCCACCCGCCCCACCAGGGGCAGGACCAGCTGGGAGAGCCCGGGAATGGGCAGGTGGAACTGGCTGCCGCGCGCTGCATTGATGGAGCGCAGCGTGTCGCTGCGCAACCGGATGCCCCGCGATGTGCCGCTCACCAGTTCGATCACGCCCTTGCGTGCGAGGGCCTGCAGATGTTCTTCTGCCGCATTGGCCGACTTGAAGCCCAGTTCAGCCGCGATTTCGGCGCGGGTGGGAGGCGCCCCTGTGCGTGCAATGGCGGTCTGGATGAGGTCCAGGATCTGTTGCTGGCGGGCCGTGAGTTTCGGGTTGTCGAGCATGGTGGTTTCCGGTGGAGGCGGCTACAGTGAAGGACAACTGTTTTTTAATCCAGTAACTGTATTTTTCACCAGTTTTTCGGAGTATGCAAGTGAGTGGGCAAAAAATTGTGGTTTTGGGCACTGGAGGAACCATTGCCGGCACGTCGGCACAGGCGGGTGACAACATCGGGTACACCGCCGCGCAGGTCGGGGTGGAGCAGCTGCTGGCAGCGGTCCCCGGATTGCAGGAGGCGGCCGGTGGCATGCTCGTGGCGGAGCAGGTGGCTCAGATCGACAGCAAGGACATGGATGGCGGGGTGTGGCAGGCCCTGGCGCTGCGCTGCGCCCACCACCTCCAGGATGCTTCCGTGCGCGGGGTGGTCATCACCCACGGCACCGATACGCTGGAGGAGACGGCCTGGTTCCTGAACCAGGTGCTGGATACCCGGCTGAAACCCGTGGTGCTGACCTGCGCCATGCGCCCGGCCACGGCGCTCACGCCCGACGGGCCGCAAAATCTCCTGGATGCCGTGGCGGTCGCGGTGGCTGCGGGTGCCCGCGGCGTGCTCGCAGTGGCCGCTGGCGAGGTCCACGGCGCACAGCAGGTCCAGAAGGTGCATCCGTACCGTGTCCATGCGCTCAGTTCGGGCGAGGCCGGGCCTTTGGGGTGGGTGGAGGAGGGCGCCATTCGCCTTGCGCAGGATTGGCCGATACCGCCCGCCAAGCATGCGTGGGGTGCTCTGCAAAATATAGCAAATGCAGCGGCCTGGCCCCGCGTGGAGGTGATCATGAGCCACGCGGGCGCCACGGGCGCCATGGTGGATGCGCTGGTGCGTGACGGCGTCCAGGGGCTGGTGGTGGCATGCACCGGCAACGGCACCATCCACCACCTTCTGGAAGCCGCATTGCTGCGCGCGCAGGAGGTGGGCGTGCGGGTGGTCCGGTCCACGCGCTGCGCCGAGGGGCGGGTGCTGCCCAAGCCTGGTGACGTGCTGCCTGATTCCGGCGGGCTGCCGCCCCTGAAGGCCCGGATCTCGCTGATGCTGGACCTGATGCGCTGAGCGCGAAGGCTGTCCGGTGTTGTTTGCAGCCCTCAAGACACACGCCTGGGCCTACCCGGCGCTGGAAGTGGTGCACATCGTTGGCATTGCCCTGCTGCTGGGCAACCTGGTGCTGCTGGAGTTGCGCGTGTTTGGCCGGGGGGCGGCGCTGCCCGTCAAGGACCTTGCGCGGCTCAGCCTGTCGCTGGCATTGTGTGGCTTTGGCCTGGCGGCGGCATCGGGCCTGCTGATGTTCGCCACCCAGCCTTCCGAGCTGCTCGCCAGCCGCGCATTCACCTTGAAGATGCTGCTGTTAATGCTTGCGGGCTGCAACGCCGCGTGGTTCCATGGGCGTGGATCGCTGGCGCGCCTGGACGCCCTGGCCCGGGTGCAGATGCTGGCGTCCACGCTGATCTGGCTGGCCGTGGTGGTCTGTGGCCGCTGGATCGCCTATCTGTGACCTGACAAGGAGAGAACCGATGAGTCTGCAACGCCGCCGCCTGCTCCTGGCCACTGCGATGGTTCCGCTCTGGGCGCGCGCCCACCATGGCTGGAGCAGTTTTGATGCCGAGCGCCCCATCTATCTGGAAGGCACGGTGCGCAAGGTGCGCTGGCAAAACCCCCATGCCGAGCTGGAGCTGGAGCTTCCCGCGCAGTTGCGGCTTCCCGCGGACCTGGCGCAGCGCGCGGTGCCCGCCCAGGCCTCGCCCGTGGACGGCAAGGCCTTGCTGGCCAAGGCGGTGCTGCCCACCCGCAAGGACCGCCGCTGGGAGATCGAGCTGGCGCCCCTGACACGCATGCAGGCCTGGCAGGTGCAGGAGATCAAGCCCGGCACGGACCTGTCGGTGGTGGGCTTCACCCTGCGCGATGAGAAGGGCGATGCGGTGCTGCGCGCGGAATACCTTTTCGTGGACGGCAAGGCCTACGGCCTGCGCTCCAGTCCGGCCTGAACAAAACCAGGATGGGTGGCAAGGCCGGGGCCATGAGGGTCTGGCCCGCTGGTGCCACGGCGCGCCTGACGGGGCCACCGGCACCTCCCAAAAGAAAAGCGACGCCCTGGTGCCCCATGGCGTCGCTGGTCCTGGGGCGTGACCCTCGCGCTCAGCTGGCCAGCGCCTGGAGCGCGCGCGCGGTGATTTCTTCCACGCTGCCCGTGCCGCTGATGGCGCGGTACTTGGGGGCGGCGTCGGGCTCGGCCTGGGCCCAGCTGCTGTAGTAGTCCACCAGGGGGCGCGTCTGGTCGCTGTAGACCTGCAGGCGCTTCTTGACGGTTTCTTCCTTGTCGTCTTCGCGCTGGATCAGTTCCTCGCCCGTCAGGTCATCCTTGCCTTTCACCTTGGGGGGGTTGAACTTGACGTGGTAGGTGCGGCCGCTGGCAGGGTGCGAGCGGCGGCCGCTCATGCGTTCGATGATGGCCTCAAAAGGCACATCGATTTCGAGCACGTAGTCGAGCTTGACGCCCGCCGCCTTCATGGCGTCGGCCTGGGGAATGGTGCGGGGAAAGCCGTCGAACAGGAAGCCGTTGGCGCAGTCCGCCTGCGTGATGCGTTCCTTCACGAGACCGATGATGATGTCGTCGCTGACCAGGGCACCCGAATCCATCACGGCCTTGGCCTGCAGGCCCAAGGGCGTGCCCGCCTTCACCGCCGCCCGCAGCATGTCGCCGGTGGAGATTTGCGGGATGCCGTATTTCTGGCAGATGAACGTGGCTTGCGTGCCCTTTCCGGCGCCAGGCGCGCCCAACAGAATCAGTCTCATGGAAGTCCTCGAAGGTTAGAAATCGGTTGGCGCCGCTGGCGGGGACGTTCGAAGGGCGCCTGAAGCCGTTCTGTGCGCCCGGGATGCGGTGCTCTCGTTGCGGGCGAGGATAGCATGCGACCACCTTGCGCTGACTTACACGCCGTACCGCGCGGCGGCCAGGGTGTCGCGGTGCGGATAGTGCCCTGCACGGTGGCGCGGGCAGGTCCCCGCGCCACGGGGCCGCCGGGGCGTCCGTCAGCGGAAAAGGCTGCGGACCCGCTCCAGATCCTCGGGGGTGTCCACGCCAGGCCCCGGGGCGGTGCTGGCCAGGTGCACCGCGATGCGGTGGCCGTGCCACAGCGCGCGCAACTGCTCCAGCGCTTCCACGGCTTCGGTGGGGGCTGGCGCCAGCGCCGGAAATTCCCGCAGGAAGCCGGCACGATAGCTGTAGATGCCCACATGCCGCAAAGGCGCGAACCCCGCCAGGGCGGCGACGCCGGGTGTGGCCGCCTGGGCGGCGCCTTGCCACCAGGGCGTTGCGGCATGGTCGCGGGCGAAGGGGATGGGCGCCCGGCTGAAGTAGTGCGCCAGGCCCCGCGCGTCCAGCACCACCTTCACCACGTTGGGGTTGGCGTAGTCGGCTTGCGACGCAATGGCGTGCGCGGCCGTGCCCATGCTGGCCTCGGGGCGGGCCGGCAGCAGTTGCGCCACGGCATGGATGAGGCCGGGGTCCATCAGGGGTTCATCCCCCTGCACGTTGACGACGATGTCGGCGCCATCCAGCCCCAGCTGGACGCAGGCCTCTGCCAGCCGGTCGCTGCCGCTGGCATGGTCGGCGCGGGTCAGGATCGCCTCCACGCCGTGGGCCGCGCAGGCCTGCAGGATGCGGTTGTCGTCGGCGGCCACCACGACCCGGGTGGCGGCGCTCTGGGCCGCGCGGCGGGCAACCCGCACCACCATGGGCAGGCCGGCGATATCGGCCAGGGGTTTGTCGGGCAGCCGGCTCGATGCCATGCGGGCCGGGATCAGCACCGTGAAGCGGCTGTCCGGTGCCACGGCGCCGGGGGCGGGCACAGCGCTCACTGCTCCAGTTCCTCGTCGGTGAGCGTTCGGGCTTCGTTTTCGAGCAGCACCGGGATGCCGTCGCGCACCGGGTAGGCCAGCCGCGCGCTGCGGGAGACAAGTTCCTGCGCCTCGCGGTCGTAGGTCAGCGGGCCTTTGGTGACAGGGCAGACCAGCAGTTCAAGCAGTTTGGGATCCATGGTGGCGGTGCTTCCGGGAGGTTCGTTCGGGCAGGCAGCGATGATAGCGGCGGCCAGCCCCGCGGGACCGGCGGTGCGCGCTAAAGACCACCCGGTGCCGGCAGGCGCGCATCCAGGGCCGCGAAAAAGGCTGGATCCATGTGCAGTTGCAGGGGCACGGCCAGTGCGTCCGGGTGGCGGGGCCACAGCTTGACGGCATCTTTTTCAGTGCAGATCAGTGTGTAGCGGTTATCTGGTGAGCGGTTCCAGCTATCAAAATCATAGTGATCCGGCAGGGCCTGCGCGTGCGCCAGTTGCAACGCCTGGGCCTGCAGCATCGCAAAGAAGTCCCCGGGGCGTGCGACGGCCGCCACCGCGTGCAAAGGCTGCCCCCGCAGGCTGGACAAGGGCACGCGGGTGCCGTCCGAGCGCACGGCCCAGGGGGCCAGGCGCCGTTGCAGCGCATAGGCCTCGAAGTCTCCCCGGGGCGGCACGCCACCCGCATGGAGCACCAGGTCCACCGGCCGCGGCCAGGGCTCGCGCAGCGGGCCCGCAGGCAGCAGGAAGCCGTTGCCGACGCCCTGGTCGTTGAAGATGCAAACCTCCACATCGCGCGCCAGGGCCAGGTGCTGCAGCCCGTCGTCGCAGACGATCACGTCGGTGTGCGGGTGCGCCGCCAGCAGGGCGCGGGCCGCGGCGATGCGGCGCGGCGCGACGAAAACCGGCACCCCGCAGCTGCGCGCGATCAGCGCGGGCTCATCGCCCACCTCGCGGGCGGGGCTGTCGGGCGCCACCGCCCGGCAATCGGTGGTGCTGCGGCCATAGCCGCGCGAGATCACCCCGGGGCGCAGGCCGCGAGTCTGCAGGTGTTTCACCACGGCGATGACCACGGGCGTCTTTCCGGCGCCTCCGGCGATCACATTGCCCACCACGACGACGGGACGGCCCGGGTGTTCGGCCTTGAGCACGCCAGCGCGGTAAAGCCCCCGGCGCAGGGCCACCAGCGCCCGGTACAGCAGGGAGACGGGCCACAGCGCCCAGGCGGCCGGGCCGCGTGCCTGCCAGATCTTCTGCAGCCCGGAGGCCGGGGAAGGTGCGCCGCCGCGCGCCGCGGACCGGGGGGGCGGGGGCGGTTGCGGCCCGGGGCCAGCCATGCCGTGTCAGCGGCCGGTGCTGCGCGCCGCGGCCGACGACTGCGTGGCAAACGTGATCTGCGTGAGGCCCACGCGGCGCGCCGCCTCCATCACCGAGACCACGGACTGGTGCGGCGACATGGCGTCGGCGCTGATGATCACGACACTGTCGCGCCCGGCGGTGGCGGCGCCGCGCAGGGCCTGCGCGATGGCGTCCACGCTCTTGCCGTCCACGCCGTTCTTGTTGACGGCATAGCGGCCGTCGGCGGCCACCGAGACGATCACTTCCTTGGGGTGGTCGCGCTGCTGCTCGGCGTCGGCCACCGGCAGGGTGAGCTGCAGCTCCGTGAACTTGCTGTAGGTGGTGGTCAGCATCAGGAAGATGAGGATCACCAGCAGCACGTCGATGAACGGGATCAGGTTGATCTCCGGCTCTTCCTTGGCGCGGGGGCGAAAATTCATGTCGACGATCCAATGGGCGGTACGCGTTGCCCGCGAAGTTTGGAAACCGGCGGCGTCAACGCAGGCGGGCGTGGCGCAAGGGCCGCCCCGCCGCACGGGCGGCGTACCCCTGCCCGCGGTGCATGGCGCTGCGAGAAGCAGGGAAGGGCGCGGCCGCGCCTCAGGGGGGAGTTCACTTCTTCCTCAGGCGCAGGATGTGGCGGACGAACTGCTCGGAAGCCAGCTCCAGCGTGAGCAGATAGGCATCGACGCGGGCGCGGAAGTAGCGCCAGAAGATCAGCGCCGGGATCGCCACGATCAGGCCGAAGGCCGTGTTGTACAGCGCCACCGAGATGCCATGCGCCAGCTGCGCGGGGTTGCCGCCGCCCATGGCCTGGCCCACGCCGCCGCTGCCGGCCTGCGAGCCGAAGATCTCGATCATGCCGATCACGGTCCCCAGCAGGCCCAGCAGGGGCGCGGCCGATGCGATGGTGGCCAGCGCCGCGAGGTATTTCTCCAGCCGGTGGGCCACGGCCCGGCCGGCGCCTTCCATGGCCGAGCGCAGGTCGGTCTCGCTGCACTGGGGGTTGCTGTTGAGGGTGCGCAGGCCGCTGGCGAGCACCTCGCCCAGGGCGGAGTTCTGCGCGAGCTGGTTCACCACGTCGGGGGTGGGCACGGCCTTGGAGGACACCGTGATGGCTTCATCGAGCAATTTCGGAGGAGCGACGCGGGCCGTCTTGAGGGCCACGAACCGTTCGAAAATCAGCGCCATTCCCAGGATGGAACACGCAATCAGGGGCCAGATCGGCCAGCCTGCGGCTTGTATGATGGACAGCAAATCTCTCTCCGCGCAGATGAAAGCAATCGGCGATTATGGCCCAGCTTCCTGCCGCCTCCGCGTCACAAACAGTTACCTTGCCGGGTGGCCACCGCATCGGCGGTGTCACCCACAAAAACTGTGGATAACTTTGTGGGAAACCCGGTTCGTGCGCCGCGCAAAGTGGCGTCCCGCCGTGCTTGCAACAGATTGATGAAAAATTGCGCAGTGAAAAAATCATATAAATCAATAACTTGCACGTGCAACCGTGTTTTGCGGCCAGTTTTGCCGGGCGCGCTGCCGTCCTGGGTCGCTCGGGCGGTTCTGTGGAGTACTCGCCCCTGGAGCGCGCCGCGAAAGCCCGCCGTATCTCATGTTTGAGCGCCCGGGCCTCGCGGCGGCGCCGCGCGTTTGGGAAGTTGGCGCGCTATGCCGCGCCATTGCTGATGCGCTGGAGGCGCGGTTCAATCCTGTCGCGGTGCGCGGGGAGATCACGGGCTTCTCGCGCGCTTCCAGCGGTCATTGCTACTTCTCGGTCAAGGACGCGAATGGCCAGTTGCGCTGTGCCATGTTTCGCCGCGCGGCCAGCCTGCTTGACTTTTCTCCACGCGATGGCGAATTGGTGGAAGTGCGCGGCCGCCTTGGCGTGTACGAGGCGCGTGGCGACCTGCAGTTCATCGTGGAAAGCATGCAGCGGGCGGGGCAGGGTGCGCTGTTCGAGCAGTTCCTGCGTCTGAAGGCCCAGCTGGAGGCCGAAGGCCTTTTCAGCGGCGACCGCAAGCGTCCGCTGCCGCTGCAGCCGCGCGGCATCGGCCTGGTCACCTCCACGGGGGCGGCGGCCCTGCACGACGTCGTCACCGCCTTGCGCCGGCGCGTGCCGCACATCCCGGTGGTGCTGGTGCCCGCGCAGGTGCAAGGGGGCGCCGCACCGGCCTCGCTGGTGGCGGCGCTATCAAAACTGTATCTGCTGGCGCAGGCTGGACAAGCGCCTGGGGCTGATCTGACCCGCAACCCGCCGATCGACGTCATCCTGCTGGTGCGGGGCGGGGGTTCCATCGAGGACCTCTGGGCCTTCAACGACGAGCAACTGGCCCGCACCATCGTGCGCAGCCCCGTGCCGCTGGTCAGCGGCGTGGGGCATGAGACGGACTTCACCATCGCCGACTTCTGCGCCGACCTGCGCGCGCCCACGCCCACCGCGGCCGCCGAGCTGGTGGCCCAGCCCCGCGACGTGTGGCTGGGCGCCCTGGGCCTGCTGGGCGGGCGCATCGCCGACGCGGTGCAGCGCCAGCTCGATGCACGCCACCAGCGGCTGGACCAGGCGGCGGCGCGGCTGGGCCGCCCGTCCGGCCTGGTGGCGCGCCAGCAGATGCAACTGGCGCGCCTGGCCCAGCGCATGCGGCATGGAGTGCTCCTGAAATTGCAGCGCCTGGCGCAGACGCAGGAAGCGCTGGAGGCCGATTTGCCCAACAAACTGCTGCGCTGCGCCGCGCGGCAGTCGGACCGCCTGGACCGCGCGGCCCTGCGGCTGGAGTTGCTGGATCCGCGCCTGGTGCTGCAGCGCGGGTACGCGCTGCTGACCGATACCGGGGGCCAGGCCGTGACCAGCGCGCGGCAGGCGCACCCCGGCGACGCCTTGCGCGCCACGCTGGCCGACGGCGTGGTGGATGTGACGGTGTCCCAGCCGCGCCTGCTCTGACGGGGGTGCCTGTAGGACAGTGGCGGGTTGTGGCGCTTCGGCACCGATCCGTGTGGCCTCACGCTGCACAGGTCACCTGATCTTCCTACAATGCCCCCTTTGTGCTGTGTCCGACTGCATTGCTCAGGAAAGATCGCGGTGCAGATGGCATCCCAGAATTTCAAACCACGAGGAAACCACCATGGAACATACCCTTCCCCCGCTGCCTTACGCCATCGACGCCCTGGCGCCGCACTACAGCCAGGAAACCCTGGAGTACCACCACGGCAAGCACCACAACGCCTATGTGGTGAACCTCAACAACCTGCAAAAGGGCACTGAATTCGAATCCATGACGCTCGAAGAGATCGTCAAGAAGTCCAGCGGCGGCATCTACAACAACGCCGCCCAGATCTGGAACCACACCTTCTTCTGGAACTGCATGGCACCCCAGGGTGGCGGTGAACCCTCCGGCGCGCTGGCTGCGGCCATCAACGCCAAGTGGGGCAGCTACGCCGCCTTCAAGGAAGCCTTCGTCAAGAGCGCCGTGGGCAACTTCGGCTCGGGCTGGACCTGGCTGGTGAAGAAGGCCGACGGCAGCGTGGACATCGTGAACACCGGCGCCGCCGGCACGCCGCTGACCACGGCCGACAAGGCGCTGCTGACGGTGGACGTGTGGGAACACGCGTACTACATCGACTACCGCAACATGCGCCCCAAGTTCGTCGAGACCTTCCTCTCCAGCCTGGTGAACTGGAAGTTCGCGGAAGCCAACTTCGCCTGACGGATTGCTTGCGCGGTGCCGCGGCAGCCACCTGCCGCGGACAAGAAAAACGGCCCCGCGGGGCCGTTTTTCTTTTGCAGTCCCCCCGGACCGGGGGCGGACCTAAGGGCGGCGAAACAGCGCGCCCGAGAGCTTGGCCCCTGCCTTGATGCCCTTCTGGGCAAACCAGCCCTGGTTCATTTCCAGCACATAGCGCACGGGCTTGGCAGAGCAGTGGGAGTCCAGTGTCTGCGGCTTCATGTCCGCCAGGTTCACGATGGTGCCGTCATCCTCCACGAAAGCCGCGGTGAGGGGCAGCAGGGTGTTTTTCATCCAGAAGCACTGCTGTGCCGGCTGCTCGAACACGAACAGCATGCCTTCGTGCTGCGGCATCTCCTTGCGGTGCATGAGGCCGGTCTGGCGTTCCTGGGGTGCAAGGGCGACCTGGGCGTCGATGCGGTGCATGCCCGCCGTCAGTTCGACGCGCCGCAGATTCAGCTGCGGTCCTTCCTGGGCGGCAACCCCGCCCGCATGCAGCAGGGCGGTGGCGGCCACCAGGGTTGCGGCGGCCAGGGCGGCGCGGCGCGCGAAGGACATCACGCGGGCGGTGCGGGCCTGCGGGGCGCGGGCCGGGTGAAGATCGGTCATGGGCAGGGCTTTCATGAAGGCAACACGGACGATGGCAATGAACGGGCAGCGGAAAAATCACGCTGCGGACGATGGCAGATTAGCGCAAACATGCAGGCATGGCGGCACAACGGGGCATTGCACGGCCCCCATCAACAAAAACGCCCGCGGCAGCGGGCGATCTTGAAGCGGCGGGCCCTGGCCCCGCGCGGGCCTGGCGCCCGGCGTTTCAGGCCACCTTCTTGGTGGTTTTCTTCTTGGCGACCTTCTTGGTGCTGTGCGTCTTCTTCTTGGCCGTGGTGGCGGCCTTGTGGGTCTTGGCTACCGGTGCGGGAGCCGCGGCGGGCGCAGCCATGGGGGCTGCGGGAGCAGCAGGGGCGGGAGCGGTTGCTGGCGCTTGCTGTGCGAAAGCACCCGCAGCAAACAGACCAGCCACCAGTACAGCGAGGAGTTTTTTCATATGTGCCGTTTCCAGTGTGAACAAGGGTTGAGGGCCATGCGAAACCCCGCATGGCTCCACCCCCAACGATAGCAGCGGCAGCCGCGTTGACAGGGTCTTGGCCATAAATATTTGTCATTAGAATTGACCGGCTTCAGAGCGCTTTGCCCAATTCGCTGAATCCTGTTTCAGCCACCCCAGGAGACACCCGCCCATGACCAGCTACCAGCACATCAAGGTGCCCGCCGAAGGCCAGAAAATCACCGTCAACGCCGACATGTCGCTGAACGTGCCGGACCAGCCCATCATCCCTTTCATCGAAGGCGACGGCACGGGCCTGGACATCACGCCGGTGATGATCAAGGTGGTGGATGCCGCGGTGGCCAAGGCCTATGGCGGCAAGAAGAAGATCCACTGGATGGAGGTCTATGCCGGCGAGAAATCCACCAAGGTGTATGGCCCCGACGTGTGGCTGCCCGAAGAGACCCTGCAGGTGCTGCGCGAGTATGTGGTTTCCATCAAGGGCCCGCTGACCACGCCCGTGGGGGGCGGCATCCGCTCGCTGAACGTGGCGCTGCGCCAGGAGCTGGACCTGTACGTCTGCCTGCGCCCCGTGCAGTATTTCAAGGGCGTGCCTTCGCCCCTCAAGGAGCCCGAGAAGACCAACATGGTGATCTTCCGCGAGAACTCGGAGGACATCTATGCCGGCATCGAGTTCGAGGCCGAGTCCGACAAGGCCAAGAAACTCATCAAGTTCCTGCAGGATGAGATGGGCGTGAAGAAAATCCGTTTCCCCAACACCTCGGGCATCGGCGTCAAGCCCGTGTCGCGCGAGGGCACCGAGCGCCTGGTGCGCAAGGCCATCCAGTACGCCATCGACAACGACAAGCCCAGCGTGACCATCGTGCACAAGGGCAACATCATGAAGTTCACCGAAGGCGGCTTCCGCGACTGGGCTTACGGCCTCGCGCAGAAGGAGTTCGGCGCCCAGCTGATCGACGGCGGCCCGTGGTGCAAGTTCAAGAACCCGAAGACCGGCAAGGACATCACCGTCAAGGATTCGATCGCCGACGCCTTCTTGCAGCAGATCCTGTTGCGCCCCGCCGAGTACTCGGTGGTGGCCACGCTCAACCTCAACGGCGACTACATCTCGGACGCGCTGGCGGCCCAGGTCGGTGGCATCGGGATCGCGCCCGGGGCCAACATGTCCGATTCGGTGGCCTGCTTCGAGGCCACGCACGGCACGGCGCCCAAGTACGCCGGCAAGGACTACGTGAACCCGGGCTCCGAGATCCTCTCGGCCGAGATGATGCTGCGCCACATGGGCTGGATCGACGCTGCCAACCTGATCATCCGCTCGCTGGAAAAGTCGATCGCCTCCAAGAAGGTGACCTACGATTTCGCGCGCCTGATGGATGGCGCCACGCAGGTGAGCTGTTCCGGTTTTGGCCAGGTGATGATCGACGCGATGGACTGACCGCCGCCGGCGCGCCGCGCGGCACGGATGGAGCCCCTGATCTCCGTGAGGATTTCAGGGGTTTTTGTTTTTCGGCCTCCCACGGCGGATGGCGAAGATGGGTCGGGGTATGGCGCATCGCGGCTTGGGCCGCGCGGTCCCGGGGCGGCCCGCGCCCAGGCGGCCGGGGCGGGTGATCCGCGGGGCAGTTGAGTGTTGGCTATTTGGAGATTTCCCGCCTAAGATGGGATCAGCCATTGGCGAGGGCAATGAGGGCGAAGGCCGCTGCCGTCTGTGCGCGTTGGGCGCGCTGCGCAGGGAGATGGCCTCACACAGGGAGGGCTGCATGGCATCTGATTTTTCCGCCGCATACTGGGAGCAAAACCCCGATGCGCTGCTGGTGCTGTCGCCCGAGG